>CAMELE010000010.1 GCA_945923475.1 uncultured Mollicutes bacterium | reverse complement strand
TATAAGTAATCAATAAGAAATTATTAATTACTTATAATATACTGGTGTCGCCAAGTGGTAAGGCACAGGACTTTGACTCCTGTATTCGTTGGTTCGAATCCAGCCACCAGTGCCAATATAGGTCAGTACAGCGTAATTGGTATTGCCCCGGACCGTAAATTCGGTGCTTAATGCGGTTGTTGGTTCAAGTCCAACCTGGCCTACCAGCCTGGGAAGTATGCGTAAGAGAACTGGGAGTTGCGACGTGGTTAATCTACCAAATAGTGCAGGGGAGCATACATTTTATAAAGTGGTTATTTATAAAATTTGAAAATTTAAAAAAAATATTATATAATATATATATAATAAATGAACTTTAAAAATTAAATAATAATTTAATTACGGTTATAGTACAACTCAGTGCAGACTTAACACCATAAGGCTGAGAAATCGACCCACACTGCGGTGATTGTAGAATGAAATATTCGAAGGATACTTTGAAATTATTTTTAAATCTTTTGTAGCGATACATAAGATTCACGCATCAAAGGATGCGGCTACGGGGAGATTGTGCTGGAGTAATCGCATTTAAGGTCCTGTTCTTTTCGCTCTCATAATAGAAAGCATTGTGAATAGCGATGCCGAATCCTTGTTAGGATAAGACTGGTAATCTTGTCAAACTAAGGAAATACCAATAAGAGAGTTGGCAATTGATGTGGCGTAATCCACTATAAGAAAAGGTCAAGGGTCAAGTAGCCGAAATTTGCCAAGACAGTATATTTAATAAAAGATATTAGTAATACAGTTCTGAATGGTCGGTGAAAGATAGCGGGTAATCAATCCCCTATGAGATTTGGCATACGCCGGGGTAAGATGTTTTAGGTTCGCTACCTAAAGCACAGACTTATCTCCTCATTTACCTAATAAAATGAAGGTTATTATCCAGTAGGGCGAAGGTCCGTAGTATAATTGTAATTAAGTTATTATTTAATAACTTACGATTTCCTTTCCTGTTAAGAATAAATCATTAAATGATTTATTTAAAATGAATTATGTAGATGCTAATATAGGCGGTGGCACTCATACCAATCCCATTGGGTAGTCAATCCCACATCGTTAGGGACCTCTGCGGAACCTGCTCCTATGGCTGTAGGGTTCTTACATAATCTAATTAAATAAGGTAGTCGGCCTGTTGTCCGGTGAAATGATATATCTGGAAACCGTACTGATACGTATCAGGTATTTAATTAGCGTCCTAATCTTGGTTAATTAGGTAGTGGAACAATACGCTAAACCAGCCAGCTCTCCACTATAAATAAGCTGAATAGGGATGTTTGTGGCTCACATGCCAAAAAGCCATTACCAAGTGCGGAAATAAGATCCTTGGTAGTCTCTCATATAAAGGCGTGGAAAATGAGACGTAGTGGACTCGCGAAAAGGACATATAATAGGTAGAGTTATTATTTATTTGTTTGTTATTAAAGAATTAAAATCCTATTATTAAAAACTGTATATTCATTTCCTATTGGTGAATATTATAAGTTTAATGGTAGGTCAAAAATTTAATATATTCCAATAGCTAATGAATGAGGTAAGCTGAAATACTTAGTGGCGTGGGCAGGCATAGAGGCGACCTTAAATGGTTAGTGGCTATGGTGTAGTTTATTCCTATTGGATATATTAATTTTTGTAAATATATTATACTAAATAATTTGAAAATTAAAAAATTATTTAGTATAATATATTTACAAAATAAAGACAGTTTCAGCAAATTTTTATTAAAGTAATTATATGTTTTAGCTCATAAGAAGACTTTATTAAACTGTCTTGTAAATATATTGAGGGATAGCATAGCAGCAAATGCTCCGGTCTCTAAAACCGGCGAAGTGGGGGCAGCACCCACTCCCTCCGCCAAGCGTAAGACTCACGCAGCAAATTTACTTTTGAAAGTTCACATAAAATGAATTGCTATTTTTTCAAAATTGAGTCTTGATTTAATTAATATAGTTTATTTGCCGGAGTGGTGGAATGGTAGACACAAGGGACTTAAAATCCCTCGGTGGCAACACTGTACGGGTTCGAGTCCCGTCTCCGGCACCATTAAGCAATAGTAGCTAACGGCAGTTGGATAGACGGGTCGGGGCTAACATAGAAAGGTTAGCAGGTATTACAGCGGTAGGTAAGAAATCCGCAAGTCGAAATGAGTTGGGAAAACCAAATGATACGGCTTAGTCCCTCATAAGAGGTTGAAGAGAGATTTTAGGTAAAAGATAACAACTTTTAACTGCTCTTCGTAATTTACCATGAAACCAGGTCATAGATACCATGCTATTGTTTATTTTTAATGTGCAATTAAATATCCAGAATTAGTTTAATGGTAAAACTGGTGATTTCCAATCATCTGTTGGGAGTTCGATTCTCCTATTCTGGTCCACTAAGATTCTAATATTGTCATCCTCCTTTTGTTTGTTTGGTGTTTCTTTGGAAAAGATGGGTAAGTTCTAATAATGAACTTACCCATCTTTTTATTATTAGAAGAAGTATAAAAAGATAAAACGGAGGAGTGAATATATGAATAGATATATTGTTGTAAATACTAAAGCTAAAAACTCTGCTGTTTGGGAAACTATTGGAGATAATTACACTCCTTCTAAAGGAGAAGTGTGTATTATAGTTCCTCCAAGTGATAAAATAGATACCACTAAGGAACCAACTTCAACAGATACAACAAACTCTAATATTATATATACAACAGACGATAATGGAAATTTAACTCTCCATACTGAAACTGCTGATAGAAATAAAGTTGCACCAATAGCAATAAAAATTGGTGATGGCTCTACAATTTTTAGAAATTTACCAACTTTAACCAGTGGCAATGTTTAGGGAGATTGGACTACCGCTGATCCGACAGATCCAAGTTATATTCATAATAAACCTATTATGAATGATGATTTATTCCAATAGAGTGAAGAAAAAACGTTATTAATTCCTTCATCAAGTATTTATGATGAAAAAAAGCAATTAATAACTGTAGGTCTATTAGATTTATTTAATATTACTTATGCTGATAAACCTCAAACAAGTGATAATACTCTTACTAATGCAGAAAAAGCTGCTTTAAAATATGTCATTACAGCAGGTTCTTATGATTTAAAAGATAAGACAAATATAAATACTAAAGTATTTACTGAAAATATTTAGAATAGAATTAATGTTATAAGAAAATTAAGAAATTATTGTGATATTAATTCTGATATAACAATTTCTGAAGAAAATTTTGTATATATGTCAAATCTATTACAAAATGGAACAGCAGAGATTGAATTAAATAAAAAAGAATTATTATTAACAGAATTAGATAAATTAATTACTCTTGAAAATATTGTCCCTATAATGAATATAGTAGTTAAGGATTAGACTAATATAAAGACATTCCATCAAGAAGAGTATATTAAAATTAGCGATCATTATTTTCATCCTAATGATTTATTAATTTATAATGATAATAACTGGGGCTATTATGAAATACATATGTTCGGCCAAACAGCTCCATTTTATATCAATGAAATTCAGTATCTTAGTTATTTAATTAATAATAATTTAACTTATGATATTTATTTGGAATATAATATTCTTTTACAAACTTTGCTAAAAACAAAAATAAATAATTATATTTCAGATAGTAAATATAAAAATTATTTATTAACTAAATTATAGAATATTGTTCCTGATGCTCTTAATAATATAGACGATATTAATAATAGAATAGAAAACATTAATAGATTAATAGATCAGTACAATCAAAATACTGATAAACCTTTAGATAAATATGATTTATCTAATGAAAATTTAAATACTAAAATAGAATTTATTATTAACTATTTAAATAATAAAACTCCATTAACTACTGATTTATCTCCTGAAGATAAAAAAGCTTTAGTTAAAATAATTAATGATAATAATATTACTAGTTTAGAAATAAATAAACAACCTCGTTTTTGGTTTTATAAGTCCAATATCTTAAAAACTAAAGAAAAACAAACATTAACATAGATTATTAAAGATAATTTATACATTTATAATAACCGTTTTACCTTAGAAGAATAGGATATTCTTATTAAAGCTATTGAGGGAAAAAGATTTACAGACAATTAGGTTTTAAAATTAAATTCAGGATTTAATACTAAATTAGCTAATAAAATTCGTTTAAATTCTGACATTACTGTTAATAATGGTAAAAATTTCTTAATTGAACGCATTATGCTTAATTATAAAAAAGATGAAAATGGCGTTGCTATTTTTGAATATGTTTTAAATGGTGATGAAGAAGCTCAATTATTAAAGCAAGTATAGATTTCTAAAAATGCTTTAAGTAATAGCTTAGGAGAAACTGAAATAGTAGCCATTACTGAAGAAATTTTAAATGATATAATTCAAGAATTATCTTTAGATAAAGAAAATACAATCGCAGAAGGGTTTGAAGGAGAAAATATTTATTATGAAATTAATAATGAAATTATCCTTAATCCAGTAGATAGAGCAATTTATATGCGGTTAGATAGTTTAAAAGGATATTTAAAATAGACTAAAAACTTAGAAATTATATTCCATTATAAAAAACGTAGTTTTAATACTGCTTATTTATCTGATTTAGTCAGTGACTGGAATGAAAATGATCCTGAAAATCCTGGGTATATTGCTCATAGATTTATTTATCAAGACAATCAAGGCAGGGTTGTTTATGATCCGACCTCTTGGTTTTATAGATGGCTAGTCAATTTAATTAATAATAAGATAGAGGCTTGGTATGAAAAAGAATTAAAAGATCGTTTAAATAAAATGGAACAGGATATTGATAATTTAAAGAAACGGTGCGATAATTTACAAAAGTAGATTGATGAAATTAAGTTAAATAATCAAGATACTTATATTTTTAACCGTTTAAAAAATCTTATTGTATCTCAACCTGAACGTCCTATTTTATCTAAAGACTTTTTCCCAAAAATTTGGATTTGTACAGACACTCAATCTGGTTATGGTCTTGTCTATTGGCGCCAAGGCGGAGAAGATGCTGCTGGTCATTATGATGGAACTTCTTCTGATTCAGTTAAATGGACTCCAATTTCTGCAATTTGGTCGCCTGATACTTTAACTACTTGAAAGGAGGAATTAATTAATGAATAAAAATTACTCATTTCATATAGGTACTTCGACAAACCTAACTTATAATCCAGAAGCTGATTATAATAAAGCTGGATCTATTCTATTTACTAAAGACACAAATGAATTATTTATTAATATTGATAATGTTTCTTCTGATACTAAAGAGTATCGTAAATAGGTAAATAGCTTATATTCTACTGCTGTAAAAGGAGTAGATAGTAATAATAAGCCTTTGATATTTAATGCTACTACTCTGAATGAAATGTATGGAAAAATTAATGACCATACTGAAAAGTTAAATAAGAAAATGAATATGATAGATCCACAAGGATCTGGAAATTTTAATTTTGGTCAAAACAATAGTATAAATAGTAATTCTACAAATTCAATAGTTGTAGGACAATTTTTGAATCAAGGATAGAATAATTCTGATAGCATTACTAGCGGACGATATAATGTCTCAGTAAATAATGCTTTATTAACTATTGGTTCAGGTACTAGTGAGAATAGTAGAAAGAATGCTTTTACTATAATCTCTTCTAATGATTTAAATTGTGGTATTTTTTCTAATGATTTATATATTAATACCGGTGGTAATACAACCAGCAAACCTAGTGATAATTTAAAAGTATTAACTTCTGCTGAAATAGATAAAAAAATTTCTGATGCAAAAACAGATTTAGAAAATCAAATTAATGATTTAAGTCCTAGCCCAATTTATAAATCTGCTTCTGCCCCAGAAGAAAATACATCATTATCCTCTAAAGACTTAGAAAAAATACATCAGCTTTTCTGGCTTAACACTTCTAAGGGCAATGGTGTTTTAAACTATTGGTAGCCCGATACTACAGGAGATAGTGGAAGATGGATAGAAGTATCTGCTATCTTTACTTAAAATTTTACTTTCTAAAAAAAATATAATATAATTTATATAGAAATTGAGGGGAACTTAATTGTTCCCCAATTTTCTATTTTTATAAAAAATCAAAGGAGAAAAAAATATTATGAAGAAGTTTATTGCTATTATTATGGCAGTAATTATGGTTATGTCATTCGCTACTATTGCTTTTGCAGCGAATGGGTTTACTGATGTATCCAAAAGTAGATATGAAACAGCGATTAATGAACTTTATGATCTTGGTATTGTAAATGGATATAGTGCAACTAAGTTTGGTACTGATTATACACTTACTCGTGCCGAAGCTTGTGCTATTATTGTTCGTGCACTTTATGGCGAAAAGACTGTACCTGATGTAATTAATTTTACTGATGTATCTTATCGTGATTGGTTCTATGATTATGTAAATACCGCTGTATATTATGATATTATGCATGGTCATAATGCTACAACTTTTGCCCCTAATGATGAGATTACATATGATCAGATGGCCACTCTTGTTCTAAATGCTCTTGGCTATAATGCTCCACAGCTCGCCGGTGAATGGCCTGTAAATATTGAACGTATTGCTACTCGTCTTGGTCTTTATACTAATATTCCAATTTATTTCAGTGGATCTGAATATATTACTCGTGGCGAAGCTTGTCAGATGCTTTATAATGCTCTTGATTGTTATGTAGTTGAGTATGTAAGAGGACGTATCATTGAAACTGATTATACTCTTTATGAGGCAATGGGATTTGATTATGAGCCAACTCCTGCCCCCACTCCTGATCCTGTGAAGCCAGTAAATCCTCCTGTTGCTGATAATCAAGTTTTCGGTATTGTAAAATTTGTCGAAACTTATACCTATGGCGAAAATCATGAATATACGGGTTATGAAATTGAATTTTATGATAATGCCACAGAGTATAAAACTGCCAGCACTAAGATTATCGCTGATGGTAAGTTGAATGAAAATAAATTAACTGAAGCAACTGAAGCTAACCTTGGTCGTGGCGATTATGTATGGCTTGAAAAAACCTATAGTAATAGTGATGTATATAAGATTGTAGCTGTAATTCATTTTAGTGCATTTCAGCCTGATGCAGGACCTGATGATACTCCTGTAAATGATAGCACAGGCACAGGCGCAGATGGCACAGGTACACCTCTTATTCGTTGGTAACTCTTTAAAGGACTGAAGAAATTCAGTCCTTTATTTTTTTTGTATTTTTATAAAAAATATGTTATAATATATTTATAGAATAAAGAAGGGGAATAATATGAAAAAAATCTTAATTGATGCTCCTCTTGAATATGTAATCGGTCATTTACGTTATGGTCATTTAAAAGAAGTGTGATCAGTTTGTAAAAGATTATGGTAGTTTCTATATGACATTTACTGATACTGGTAGCTTTTTCTTCGATCCTTTCAGATTTACTATTCTGTGATGAATGTGCCGTTTCCCGTTTGAGTGATCTTTTAGACGAGAAACGGCATTTTTTATTAAAAAGTAAACAACCGTTTGACTTTTCAAAAAATTTTTGGTATAATATTTATATAAATAAGAGGAAGTGATAAAATGAGTAAAATTGATAAACGTATGAGTAAAAATTTCAGTGCTTTATTTTCTGGTATTCAGCAAAGCTCAGCTCTTTTGGAAATGTCACTTAATCCTGAACAATTCCAAGATTTGGGATCAAATGGTGGAATTTATATTTGCACATATAAACACGATCCGCGGTATGTATATATAGGTAAAACTATAGATTTCCCGCGTCGATGGAAAGAACATTCAACAGATTTCTTAAAAAGCAAGCATTGCGGATATTTTGGCGAATTTTTCATTGAAAACAATTGCTCTTTAGATGATTTTGAATGGCATATTTTAGATCGAATTGCACCAGAAGATCAAGTCAAATTATCTGCGGCAGAGCGTTATCGTATTCAGCAATATGATAACGACGGTTATCATATTCTCTTAAATTCTATTAAATATAAAAGGAGATAAGTATGAGTAATAATTCTTATATTACTGAAATTAAAACTACTGCTCGAATTATTCATGATTTTATTTACAATAATATAAAGCTATCTGACCAGGAACATGCAACTTTTATTGCCGGCGCTTTGATTGCTTTACAGGAGCCAATTTTTAATAGTGCCTATAAAAATGATTATTGTCATCAAGCCGATTATTTCGTAGAGATGATGATGTCTGCTATAAAGTCGAGTATTTATCGTTGCAAAGGGTTTGATAAGCCTGAAAAGCGAGAAATCGTACTGGCTGAGTTCAGTTTTATCGCAAGAAATGAACAGTTGAAAAAAATCGTAAATGTTGAAGGACATGATTGGATTGCAGTTCAATATCTTCTGAAAGTATTAGAGTCTGTTTATACTATCGCTAGAGAACATCCTGAATATGATATTTTGGGAGCTTTCTATGATCAGTTTACAAAATATTCTGCAAGTGATCAGCAGAGCTTAGGCATTGTTCTTACCCCTCATCATGTTGCACAATTTATGAGTGAGCTTCTGGAAATTAATGAAGACGATGTAGTTCTAGATACTTGCTGTGGGTCTGCTTCTCTGCTCCTTACTGCTGGTGGTAAAGCAAAGCAGTCCATTGGTGTTGAACTTAATTCTCGTATGGCAGCTATTTCTTTGGCTAATATGATTATCAAGGGTTTGCCCACTTACATCTGGTTAGGCAATAGTTTTGATGATGAAATCCGAGAAGAGATTAAAACTTATAAGCCCACTAAGTTGATTATTAATCCTCCTTACTCTCAGCAGGATAAAGAACTTTCCTTTGTAGAAAACGGTCTAGATTTATTACAGCCTGGCGGCATGGGCGTTGTAATTATGCCAGTTAGCTGTGCCAATAAGAGTGATACTGAATCTAAATCCCTTCGCAAATCTATCCTAAGTAAGCATCAGCTTATCGCTAGTTTTATTATGCCAGAACAGCTCTTTGCTCCTATGGTTGGTGTAAATACAATCATTTGCTTATTTAAGGCTTATTCTGCTGGAAATGAGCCGGCCTTTTTGTCCTATATCAAAGATGATGGCTTTGAACTTACTAAATCTGAGGGACGAGTAGATCGCAACAACAAATGGCCTGCTATTAAGAAAGAATTTATAGATTTGTATCATAACCGTCAGGAGGCTAACAAAAAGTCTGTCTTGGTGGATGTTGCAGAAGACGATGAGTGGTCTTTGATTTCTCATATGGTAATTCATGAAGATGTATATTCAGATGAATTTTTTATTCCCCACATTCAGGCATATTTGATGTATTTAATTCAGGGAGGTAGTAAGAATGTTTAAGATTATCGAAGAAATTCGTAGTGCAAAAACTACTGAAAAAGTTGTTCTGCCCGAAGTTGAGCATTGGAAAGACTTTACCTATGATTCTCTTTTCACTATTAAGAGAGGTTCCCCTCCTTTGACTGCAGCTGAGTCTAAAAAGCCAGAGAACGCAGGTGGTACTCCTTTTGCAGGAGCCGCAAAAGATGGTAATGGAATTACTGCTTTTATCAAATGCCCTGCAGACTACTCTGCTAATGCAATTACAGTTGGCAATTCTGGAAATGGCGGCGCGGGTCTGGCTTTTTATCAACCTATCCCCTTCTGCGCAAGTAATACTGTGAATATCCTTTATGGCAAGAATTTTACTATTACCCCTGCCATTGGCCTATTTTTAAGTGCTATTATTTCTCAAGAGCATTATAAGTATAATCATGGACAGGGATGGGGCATTACTAGAATGAAAACTTCTATTATTAAATTACCTGCCAATGATGCTGGAGATCCTGATTGGGATTTGATTGAAAAATATATCAACTCCTTGCCCTATTCCAAATATATTTGATTTCATTAAAAAATCTTTTTTGATTTTTTATAAAAATTATTATATAATATATATGTAAAGTTGAGAAATACCTATAAAAAATAATTCCTCTTGTCCAAGAGGAGTCAATGAGAAAAAGGAGATTTAATTATGAATAAATTTATGAATGGTATCAATGTGATGGAAAATACTATTACTACTGAAAATGGTGCAACGGCATATGGCTCTACTCTTACTGCACTCTATGATATGTTTGCTCTTGGTGGTAGCTATCGTTCCAGAAGTGATGATGATTGTATTTTCCTTTTTAAGAAGGCTTTTGAAGAGAATGAGCCTTATGCATTGAAGTGCCTTTTCTATTTGCGTGATGTACGTGGCGGCCAGGGTGAACGTAGATTTTTCCGCGTTTGCATGAAGTGGCTGGCTACTCAGAATATTGATGCAGCAAAGCGTAATTTGAAGTATGTTCCTGAATTTGGACGTTGGGATGATTTGTATCTGTTTGTTGGCACTCCTTGCCAGGATGAAGCATTTAAGTTTATGAAGGAACAGCTTGCACTGGATCTTACTTGTAAAACTCCTTCTCTTCTGGCTAAGTGGTTGAAGTCTGAAAACACCAGTTCTCAGGAATCTCGTGATCTTGCTTCTAAAACTCGTCGTTATCTGGGTATGACTTCTAAGCAGTATCGTAAAACTCTTTCTGTTCTGCGTGAACGTATTAATGTTCTTGAACGTCTTATGTCAGCGGGCAAGTGGGATGAAATTGAATTTGATAAGATTCCTTCTCGTGCCGGTTTCCTTTATAAGAATGCTTTTGCCAGACATGACGTTGAACGTGCGAAGGCAGGGGTAAAAACTTATGAAGATTTTGCTAAGGATACTACTACTAAGGTAAATGCTAAGACTCTTTATCCTTATGAATGTGTAGAAAGAGCTCGTGAAGCAATGGGATGTGTGTATAGTTGGTATGGTTATAAAACTCCTGCTATCAATACTGTTGATCGACTGATGGTTAATAAGTATTGGGAAAACCTTGCTGATTATATCAATGGTGCTGCATTTAATGGTATTGCCATCGTAGATACTTCTGGTTCTATGTGTGGCAGTGGCTATGGCAATCGTACTGTAGCTCCTATTGATGTTGCCATTTCTATTGGTATGTATTGTGCTGAAAAAAATCGTGGACCTTATGCTGGCCATTTCCTGACTTTTAATAGCCAGCCTAAGTTTATGAAAGTTGAAGGCATCGATTTCTGTGATAAGGTTAGTCGTATTCTTCAGGCTCCTTGGGGCGGTAGCACTAATGTCGAGGCAGCATTTGATTTGATTCTGCAAATTGCTATTGACAATCATTGTTCTTCTGACGAAATTCCTCAGAATTTGATTATTATTTCTGACATGGAATTTAATAGTTGTGCAACTAGCAATGGTTATGGTCGTCTTTCTGCTAATTCTTCTTTGTTTGAACAAATGAGAGCTAAGTGGGAAACTTATGGCTATAAAATGCCTAAGTTGGTATTCTGGAATGTCGATGCTCGTCAGGACAATTTTGCAATGAAGGATGAAGAGAATGTGTCTTATGTCTCTGGCTTCTCTCCTGTTCTTTTTGAACAGATTATGAAAGGCAAGACGGCACAGGACCTGATGTATGATAAGCTTAATGATAAGCGTTATGCTTGCATTAAGTAATTTATAAGGCGGAGCAATCCGCCTTATTCTTATATAAGGAGAAAATAATGGTATAGCTTCAAACCAAACTACTTTAGCGTAGAGATACTTTAACTAATTGGATAAATAGTAATCCTATTCTATTAGATGGAGAATTAGGTTTTATAAGTATTAATGGAGAATACACATAGATGGTTATTGGAGATGGTAAACGTTCTTTTAATAATCTTCCTAAAATAAAATTAAACTTCGACAAACCTGTAAATAAAATAAAATTAGACTCTGACGAGCCTGCAATTTGCTCTTACTCAACTAATTCTGGCTCCATTGTAGCTAACAAAAATTTATTCCCTTGGATAGAAGATGATTATTTTATTTTTTAATTAAAATTTTATATAATTTATATAGAAAAAATAAAGAAAGGAATAATTCTTATGTCTGTTATTTTTGATAAGTTTATTCGTTTTACTAATCCGCGTACTGGTAAGACCGAAATTGGAGAAATTATTTCTTCTAATAGTAAAGCAATTGTTATTAAAAGTTATAATCACATTTGTGTTATTCCCGCAAACGAAGTTAATAAATATGAGGATTAAAAAATTATGGAAATGAATAGTAATTATAATAATAATATGATGAACCCGCAGCAGCGAGATATTGTCCTCTCTCCGAATGAATATGTATTTGTTCAGAATAATACTAATGGTTCTATTAAGACATATACAGGTCCTATTACCATTACTATTTCTGCACAGGATAGCCTCGTTGTTTTTGATGAAAAGAGCAAGAAATTTAAAACTGTCCAGAATCTTACAGAAGCTAAGTCCCTATTTGTGTTGCCGCCTGAAAATTGGTATGCTATTGTAAAGAATCCTACGAAGGACGGTTCTCATCCTAATGTTGGCGCGGCATCTGTAGCTCCTGAACTGCTCTATGGTCGTAAGGTTAATATCCGTGGACCTGTTTCATTCGCATTGTATCCGGGTCAGATGGCTAAGGTAGTTAAAGGTCATGCACTCCGCACTAATCAGTATCTGTTGGCTCGTGTTTATGAAGCTGATGAAGCTAATAAAAATCAGGGTAAGGTAGTAGATGCCGAAGGCAAGGAAATTGAAAATACTGTTACAAATTGTGTAAATGGTCAGATTCTTGTTATTAAGGGTACTGATATTTCCTTCTATATTCCGCCTACTGGTATTGAAGTAATTCCTATTAATAATGATGCAAACAAGGGATATGTACGTGAAGCTGTTACTCTTGAGCGTCTTGAATATTGTATTCTCAAAGATGAAGATGGCAATAAGCGTTATGTTCATGGACCGAAGGTTGTTTTCCCTGAACCGACTGAAACATTCGTAACATCTCCCAAGGGCGGCTTTATTTTCCGTGCAATTGAACTTTCTAAGATTTCCGGTATTTATGTCAAGGTAATTGCTGAATATGACGATGAAGATGGAACTCATCATCCTGTAGGTGAAGAACTTTTCATTACTGGTGATGACCAGATGATTTATTATCCGCGTCCTGAGCATGCAATTATTAGTTATGATAATAAATTAATGCATCATGCTATTGCTATTCCAGAAGGCGAAGGCAGATATATCATGAACCGCCTTACTGGTGAAATCGCAACTGTTAAGGGACCGGCTATGTATCTACCTGATCCGCGTACTGAAGTAGTTGTTAAGCGTAAATTGACAAATAGTCAGTGTGCTCTTTGGTATCCAGGCAATAATGAAGCTCTTGAATATAATAGAAGTCTTAACGAAAAGGCAGTTGAAAAGGGCGTCGTAGCAACTACTGATGTGCTCAATAGTCTGACTGCTTATGCTGCTTCTTATTCTACTGCATCTACTCTTGCTAATCTTGAAGCTAAAGCAAATATTTCTCGCGGCACTTCCTATACTAAGCCCCGCACTATTACTCTTGATAATAAGTATGATGGTGTTGTATCTATTGATGTATGGACCGGATATGCAGTTGATGTTGTAAGCAAGAATGGAGACCGCAAAGTTGTATGTGGTCCTAAGACTATTCTTTTGGATTATGACCAGACTCTTGAAGTTCTTCAGATGAGTACAGGTAAGCCAAAGACTACTGATACTCTTATTAAGACTGTATTCCTGCGGCATGAAAATAATAAGATTAGCGATATTATTGAAATCGAGACTAAAGATTTCGTAAAAGCTAAGATTAAGGTTTCTTATTGTGTATCCTTTGATAAGGATTACATGAATAAGTGGTTCTCAATTGATAATTATGTTAAGTATCTGTGTGATAGAGAACGCTCTATCATTAAGAGAATGGCAAAGAATTATACAATTGAAGAATTCTATCAGAATTATAGCTCTCTTATTCGTAGCTATGCCATTGATAATATTGGCGATAATACTTCTGAAGCTGAAGCAGATAAGAAGCCAGGCCGTTTCTTCAAAGAAAATGGTATGTTTGTTTATGATTGCGAAGTTCTGGATATTGATGTAGATAATGATGTTGAAGAACTTCTTTTGAAGCATCAGAATGAAATGATTGCCAAGTCTCTTGAACTTTCTGATGCCGAACGCCGTATTGCTGTTATTAGTAAATTGGCTGAAGCAGAACAGAAGGAACAAGAACTCCGTAGCCAGCAGGTTCTTAATAAGTTGGAACTCCAGCGTACTGAAACTATGACTAAACTTGATATGCAGAGTGAAGCCAATAGAAAGAAGGAAGCTGAACAGCAGGCAATTAAGCAGGCTGAGTGCGATATGTCTGTCCTTACTGATGCTCTTCATGATGCTAAGTTAATGCGTGAAAAGAAAGAAGCAGATGCTGAAATCGCTCATAAGCAGGCACTTGCTGAAATTGAAAAGGCAAAACAGGAAGCATATGCTGATACTGTTAAGAAGGTTATGAATTCTATCCAGCCGGGTCTGATTGAAGCTCTTATGGCTAATGGTAATACTAATCTGATGAAGACAATTGCTGATGGTGTAGCTCCTTATGCTCTTGCCAATAATGAAAGCTCTGCTGATGTTATTGATCGCCTGATGCGTGGAACAACTCTTGAAGGTATCATTAAGCAGTTTGCTCCTAAGAAGGATTAATAAATAGGGGAGTTTATTACTCCCCTTAAATAATTGAGGTAAAAATGATTAAAAGAAAAAATGTTTGTTTAATTATTAGTGTAATTATTGCTATTCTTTGGATGTGTTTTAGCATTTATACTATGTGTGATGCAAGTACTGGACTCAATTCAGAAGATAGTGCAAAAGCAATTGGCACAGGTCTTGGAATGGTATTACTTATGCCCTATCTAATTGTTTCATCTATTGGAGCAATTCTCCATACAATTGGTGGATTTACTTACATTAAAGGATTAGTCCTTGGTGGTTTGATTACCGAATGTGTTGGATTACTTCTTGGTATTACTTGGGGCTTTGGCTATGTTGCTGCTATCGTTCTAGGATTTATTGGATTTGCTAAAATGAATAAAGAGGGAATGTAAAAATTCCCTCTTTATTTTTTTATAAAAATATTATATAATATATATAGAAAGTGAGTGATAATTATATGCCTTATAAAACCAGTAAATATTCAGCACAGCAAAATAGTGAATTTACAGTAAGATGTATTGATGTTCTTGAAAATAGTCCAGAAGCAATGAGTATTGCAGATATTCAAAAGAGTGATATGGTGCTTCATGATGTCACTTCACAGAAACTTAGCCGTATTCTTAATCATCTTGTAGAATTTGGTGTAATTAAAAAGGCTAAAGATAGAGTAAGTGGCCATATGGTTTATAAAAGTATTAAAGTTATGGCGGAACAGGGGTATGAAGTATGATTGATAGATTTGATGGTGAATATTTTTTCTTGAGTAATTTTAGTGCAAGTCCTTTTCGTATTAATTATGTCTTATTTCCCACGATGGAACATTATTTTCAAGCAAACAAGGCAGATAATCAAAATGATTATTTACACATTGCTTATGCCCATGCTCCAGGTGAAGCCAAACGGTTAGGTAGAAAAATTCAACTTCGCCCTGACTGGGAAAAAATTAAAGATAACGTAATGCTTACTGGATTGCGTAAAAAATTCGAAGATCCTGAATTACGTAGTCTTCTTTTGGCTACTGGAGATGAAGAATTAGTAGAAGGTAATTATTGGGGAGACACATACTGGGGAGTGTGTAATGGAGTCGGGCAAAATAAATTAGGTAAATTACTTATGCAGGTAAGAGAGGAAATTAAAAATAATGCTTAAGGTTATTCTTTTTATTATCTGGCTTATTTCATTTGCTTTTTGGATTTTCTTTATAACTGAAATGAGTTTAAATAAAAATAATTATGAGCTTAGAAATAAGTATTGCTGTTATATGTGGATTGCCTGTGCTGTTATGAACATTACGAATTTACTTATTCAATTTATTTTTTAAGGAGTTGATAGATATGGCAACATTAACTTGCTCAGATATTCATGGTAATATTAATCTTTGGCGTCAAATTAAAGATTTTATTAATCCAAAAGAAGATAAGTTAATTTGTCTTGGAGATTGCGCAGATCGTGGTCTTGATGGTTGGGAAATCATTACAGATGTACTTTGTGGCGTACATGAAGGTTGGATTACTTATGTGCGCGGCAATCATGAGCAAATGCTTATTAATGCTCTTGATGATTATATCAATTATGACGGTATGTGCGATTATGCTTTCTATCTGCTTTGTCAAAATGGTGGATATGAAACATTTACCGCGGCAACTAATGATGGATTTATGCCTAACTGGTTAGCCCTTCTTAAAAAGACTATTCCTTTTTATGTTTATGAAAATGTAGAAAAGAAGAAAATTTTTCTTTCTCATGCTGGACTTTCTTGGAATACAATCCGTCATTTTGAAAATGGGCAATTTGATAAAGAGCCAAAAGAAATGAAAGATTATTTGCAGAAAGAACTTATCTGGAACCGCAAACATAATACTAAATATAAGCCATCAGAATTTGATTACCAAGTATATGGGCATACTCCTATTCCTTATATTATTTCTGAAGAAGAATTTGTAAAAAATCCAGAGGCTCTTTTTTCACATGATGGTCATAATATTAATATTGATTGCGGAACTTATGCAACTAATACTGGTATTCTTTTTGACCTTGATACTTTTGATGAACACATATTTCAAATTAAATAATTTATTTTTATAAAAAAATATTATATAATATTTATATAAAGAATAAAGGATTGATAAATATGGGTAAAGAAATTGTTTTGCATAGTTTTTATTGTATGAAATGCGGCAATAAGGCAATGGAATTGTTTCGTAAAAGAGGTTTTCAGCATGAAAGATTTCATCGGAAAAAACTTTATTGCCCATATTGTAAACTAGAACTTAATTGCATTGAATGTAAAAATGAAGAAGATGTATATGAGTTCAAAGAAAATTTTGAAAAAGGAGTGTATGAGAATGAAGTCAAAGACTCTTTACATTATCTCGGGAGTTCCAGGCAGCGGTAAGGATTATTTCCTTAATAAGTATTTTGGAAATTCTTCTAATGTAAAAATTATTTCAAGAGATGTAATTCGTTTTTCTCTTATTGAGAATAATGACGAATACTTTTCCAAAGAAAGTCTTGTATTCTCCAAATTTTGTAAAGCAATTCGAGAAGCATTTGATGAATATGATATTGTAGTTGCAAATGCAACCCATTTAAATGAACGTTCACGCAATAAGCTTCTCAACTCTCTTGGAGAAGATTTCCTCAAAGATAAACTCATTAATTGTATTTATATGGACGTACCACTTAAAGTAGCTCTTGAACGTAATGCCAAAAGAGAAGGATTAAGCCTTGTGCCGGAAGATGCTATTAAACGAATGTATAAAAGTGCTTATCGTCCGAATTATGGTGAACGATATGAATATGATAAAATTTATATCGTAAATGAAAAGGGCGGTATAACTCTTCTATAGAAAGGAGTAAAGGGATGGCAATTTATTTAACTTCCGATTGGCATTTCGGACATGATAGAGAATTTATTTGGAAAGCTCGAGGCTATTCTTCAGTTGAAGAAATGAATGAAGATCAAATTGATAAAATTAATTCTCTTATTAAGCCAGAGGATGATTTATATATTCTTGGTGATTTGATGCTTGGGGATACTGATAAAGGCATGGAATGCATTAAACGTATTAAGGGTAATCTACATATTATTCTTGGTAATCATGATACTCAAAATCGTCAAGAAAAATATAAAGAACTTAATGCTGAAATTCTTGGATGGGCTTCTGTCCTTAATTATAGGAAATATCATTTTTACATGAGTCATTTTCCAACTCTAACAGGTAATCTTGAAAAAGAAAGCCTTCATCAAATGACTCTTAATCTTTATGGGCATACTCATCAAACTACTAACTTCTATGAAGATAGACCTTATATGTATCACGTGGGAGTTGACTCACATAATGGTTATCCTGTACTTCTAGATGATATTATTGAACAAATGAAAATTAAAGTTGAAGAATGTAAAGCATTTCTTTAAAAGAGGTGAAAAAATGGAAAAAACTTTTAAATTTTTTATTAGTTTTATGTTTGGAGAATTTAATAAAAACCAAGAAGAACCATATAAAATTTTAGAAAATAAAGAATATACTTTTTTATCTTTTAATCAAGAGAAAATCAAAAATACTTTAAATAATTTACAAGAATATTTAAATGATTTTTATGGACAGTCTTGGAAACAAGATAATTATTGGTTTTCTTTAGCAGTCCGTCGTCCTATTCCTGGATATAAATTTAACGAACAAGAATTTAAAAAAGAAACTAATATAAAACTATTATGTAAATATGAAATTTTATGGCTTGGTGGTTCAAGATATTATTCATTTGAAGATTTTTATAAAAGTCTTGGATATATTGAAGAGCTATATAATGTTTTATTAAAAAATTATAAAGAAGAAAATTAAAAAATTAAATATAAGGAGATAAATAAATTGGGCACGATTATTCTGTCTATTTTGCCTTTTGTACTCATCGCATTGGTAGTTATTGTTCTTTTCTGCACGGGATATGTAAAGGCACCGCCTGATGTTGCCTATGTTATCTCTGGCCTTCACAAGAAACCACGTATTCTTGTAGGTAAAGCTGGTCTTAAAATTCCTTTCTTTGAGCGACTTGATAAGCTATATCTTGGTGCTATTCAAATTGATGTAAAGACTGGTTCATCTGTTCCAACAGCTGAGTATATCAATGTGCGTGTTGACTCTACTGTTTCTGTTAAAGTTAGTGAAAAACCTGAATTAATGACTCTCGCAGCACAAAACTTCCTTAATGTTGATAGAGAAGAAATCGCTTCGAAGATTAATGACCTATTGGAAGGTAATATCCGAGAAATTGTAGGCCAGATGAATCTTACTGATATGGTAAGTGATCGTAAGCTGTTCAGTGAAAAGGTTCAGGAAAATGCAGTACCGGATCTTGCTCGATATGGTCTTGAACTAATTACATTTAATGTTCAGAATTTCTCTGATGACAATGATGTAATTACTAATCTTGGTATTGATAATGTTGAGCAGATTCGTAAGAAGGCAGCAATTGCCAAGTCTGATGCACAGCGTGAAATTGCAATTGCCGAAGCTGCAAATGCCAAGGATGCTAATGATGCACGTGTCAAGGCTGCTGAAGATATGGCTATCCGCAATAATGACCTTGCTATTAAGCAGTCTCAGTTGAAGCAGGAAGCTGATACTCGCCAGGCTCAGGCTGATGCTGCGGCAAGCATTGAGGCTGAAAATCAGCGTAAGTTGAGAGATGTTGCTGCAACAGAAGCAAATATTGCTAAGGCAGAACGCGAAGCTGACTTGAAGCAGAAGCAAATTCAGTTAAAGGAATATGAACTGGATGCTCTCGTTCGTAAGCAGGCTGATGCTGATAAGTATGCCGCTGAACAGCAAGCTGCTGCAAATCTGATTAAGCGTCAGAAGGAAGCAGAAGCTAAGGCTTATGAAATGGAGCAAGAAGCACGGGCTATGAAGGCCAGAGCAGAAGCAGAAAAGTATGCTGCTGAACAGAAAGCTGCTGGTATCGCCGCAGTTGGTGAAGCAGAGGCCTCAGCTATTGAAAAGAAAGCAGAAGCACAAAAGAAAATGGGTGAAGCTTCTGTTCTTGAAATGTATCTCAAGGCACTTCCTGAAGTTGTTAAGAACGCTGCAGAGCCTCTTAATAATGTTGATAAGATTACCGTTTATGGCGAAGGCGGGAACACCAAGCTTGTATCTGATGTAATGCAGACCGCAGATAAGATTATGAATAGTCTTTCTGAAGCAACAGGTATTGATTTGAAGGAAATTCTTAGTAATTATCTGAAGAAGTAATAAGTAAGGGATTCAAATCCCTTACTTATTTTTTTTATACCCAACAACGACCGAGATTTGGATTTGCTCGCCCAAGGCAATTTTTTATACAAAAAGGGCAATTTAAATTTATTCTATATTTTATAATTTTAATATAAATAAAGAATATAGAGAAAAAGGTGATTATTTGATTATTAATTTAGACAAAGAAACTATTTATGAATTTGCTCGTTTATCTTTTATAGCTAATAGTCGTAAGACTTCCTATCTGAATACCTTTAATAATTATTATTTACAAGAATATATAAAAGCTTATAAGGATATTTCAACATTCAAATTCCAATTATTTAAAAAACTCGGTATAACTAAATATAATAATTATGAAATTGATGTTGCTAATTTACGGATTATTTTTAAGGAGGAGAATAATAATGATTAAAGGTCCATTAGAATATAATAACTATATTGCTACTTTATTTGGAGCACAATATAAAGATAAGAAAGCAAAAATGGTAACCTTTCAAGTTACTGATGCTTGTAATTTATGTTGTTCATATTGTTATCAATTCCATAAAGGTACTCATGCGATGTCTTTTGAAACAGCAAAAAAATTTATTGATTATATTTTTGATTGTAAACATAAACCTAATTCTCCATTCTATATTGAAGATACTATCGGATTAATTATTGATTTTATAGGGGGAGAGCCTTTTTTACAAATAGATTTAATTGAATAGATAACTGAATATTTCGAATAGCGTTTTGCTGAAGAACCTGATGATAGTTGGTCTTTATTCCATGTATATAGTTTTTCATCTAATGGGACATTATATTTTACTGACAAAGTTTAGAAATATATTAAAAAATATAATGGACGTATTTCAGTTAGTATTACAGTAGACGGATGTAAAGAATTACATGATAAATGTCGATTATTTCCCGATGGTAAAGGTAGTTATAATTTAGCTATTGCGGCTGCACTAGATCAATTAAAAAATTATGGCAATCCAAGCACAAAAATAACAATTAGTCCTGATAATGTAAGTTATCTTTTCGCTGGTTTTAAAAATATGGTTGAATTAGGTTTTACAGCAATTCATGCTAATTGTGTTTTTGAAAATGTGTGGAATACTGAATATGCCAAAAAATATTATAATTAGCTTAAATTAATAGCTAATTATATAAAAGAAAATCATTTACAAGATAAAATTTATTTTATCATTTTTGAACCGGATAATTATAAACCATTAGACGAAGATGGAAGACATACAGCTTGGTGCGGCACATCAAACAATATGTATGCTCTTGATTATAAAGGTAATATTTATACTTGTATTAGATTTATGGAGAGTTCTTTAAATCAAGAACCAATTATTATCGGTAATATAGAACATGGTATTGGTATTACTGCTAAGGAACAAAAATGGCTTAATGAGTTTAAAAAATGTGAACGCTGTAATATTTTTGATAATGAATGTTTAAATTGCCCAATAGCAAAAAATTGTTCTTATTGTTTAGGATGCAGTTATGAATAGACAGGTAAATTATCTTCACATCCAAAAACTATTTGTGAAGAATTAAAAGTTTAGGCATTAGCTGCAATGTATTATTATAAAATAATTAATGATAAAAAATCATATGATGAAATACAAAAATTCTCTTATGATTTTGTAAATAATTTAATTCCAGAAGAAGAATATAATTATTTAATAAAATGGAAGGAGGAATAATATATGGCTTGTGATAATGGTGGATGTTCTACCGAATGTTGGACTAGTTAGAAAAGCCAAGATAAGAATGATAATACGTCCGGCGATAGCGGGTGCGGACTTAGCTCTTGTATGTCGGGCTGCGCTGTTTGTTCCAGTCATTGTGGAGACGGTTGTAAATCAGGATGCAAAGATGTTTGTGGAGGCTGTGCTGATAGTTGTTCAGGTTGTGATAATACTTGTTCAGGTTGTGAAAACAGTTGCCGCGGAGGATGTACAGGAACTTGCACTACTGCTTGTGCTGAACATTGTTCAGGATCTTGTTCTGCGGGATGTGTTGGCAATTGTAATTATGGGTGTACAAGTGAAGAAGTTAATAAATTAATAGAAAATTTACATCTATCTCGTATTGCTGAAAGTGATGATATTAATACTTTAAAAAAGATTATTTTCCGTCTATTTGAAAATTTAAAAATTAGTACAATCTATAAAAATCAAGATTATATTAATGAATTTGGAGATAATACAATAGCTGGATTAGTTAATAATTGGAACGAAGATGAAGATGGTAAAATGACATTTACTTTATTATTAAATAAAACATTTGAAACAATTATTACTAATTTAAATAATCTTAATCAAAATCGTATAAATATTGATTAGAATAAAATGAATCCAATAAAAATTTGGACTGTAGAAATTCCAGATCCAAATGATTTTACTAAAACTAAAACAATTCGACTAAATACAGTAGATAGAAATGCTGCATTATATTGGATTGAATGTTTAAAAAATATTTATAATTTAGTGGCTCCTGTGAAATAAAATTGACAATCCTCCTTTTTTATTATATACTAAAATAAAAAAGGAGGATTTTTCTTTTGATAGGAGAACCTATATTTAATTATATTCAATCAAGTGGTAAAACTACTTGTACTATTTCTGATGGATAGAATACTTTTATCGGAGTAGCTAAATGCCATCCTGATGATTGGGATTTCATGAGTGAATACACTGGTTGTGAAATTGCTGAACGTCGTTGTAAAATTAAAATTTTACAACATATTAAAAACAATCAAATTATCCCTCAAATTCAAGCGTATGAACATTTAATTAGTACTATGTTAAATAGTAAGCAATTAAATCCTCAATCATATGAATTTAAACGTATTAAAGCAGAATATGATAATTTGTTAAATCAATATACTGCTATTAAAAATAAAATTAAATATTCTCAAAGTAAATTAAGAGAATACATATCTAATAAAGAATCTGTAAATAAATTTATTAGATTAAGAAAAGCAGCAGAAAAAGAAAAAATATTCCAAGATTTAGGAGTTACTCTTACCAATCCTGATGGTACTTTTAGATCTACTAAAGAAGTATTAGAAGATTTATCTAAAAGCTGGGATAAACAAATGGCCCAGAATAAATAAATATACTATTATAAAAACTAATAATAATAGGAATAAAAATCCTCAAAGGAGTTGGTTCTTATATTATATTTTATTCTAGGTATTATATTTGCTACTGTTGGATTAACTCTATTAGATTTTATTACAGCATTAATAGCAAATCTTGCCGAATTGGTCAAAGGTTGGTTTTCTGTTAAAATAGCAGAATATAACAGCCAAATCACAAACTTGACTGGAACTGATAACAGTACACATGTAATTGGTTTCTCAATACCATAGGAAGACGAGGTTGAATATGAAGATGACATATAATTTTTATGATACTTGTAGTTTATTAACTAAAGGAACTTTATTAGAAGATAAAAATGAATAGATTATAATTTCATCTATTACATTAGATGAATTAGAAAATATTAAAACATCAGCTAATAAAGATGCTAATATAAAATATACAGCTCGTTAGTTATTAAGAACTTTAAATGATAATCCTGATTTATGTCAAGTAATTATTTACAAAGAAAAAATGATAAAACCCATATAGAAATATGATTTATCAATAACTAATGATATGAAAATATTAGCAACCGCATTAAGTTATAATAAATAGAATAAGAATCATCCTATTGATAATTTTATTACTAATGATTTAACTCTAAAATGTATAGCTAAATTATTTTTATCAAATGTATCATCTATAGAAGAAGAACATCATGACCCATATACAGGATATATTGAAGTAATTTTAAATGAAAACGAAATTACTGAATTATATCAAAATCTAAAAATTAATAAATTTAATTTATTGATTAATCAATATGTTATTATTTATAACCAAGAGAAAGAAATAATAGATAAAATGATATGGGATGGAGATACATATAGAACTATTTCTTATGGTAATTTAAATTCTACTTATTTTGGTAATGTAAAACCATTTAAAAATGACCCTTATCAGGCTTTGGCCGTTGATAGTTTTTTAAATAATAAGATTACTATGATTAAAGGCCCCGCCGGCTCTGGTAAAACATTTTTATCATTGGCATTTTTATTAAATGCTCTTGAAAGAAATAAAATTGATAAAATAATTGTATTTTGTAATACTGTTGCTACTAAAAATTCTGCAAAATTAGGTTTTTATCCAGGTACTCGTGATGAAAAACTTTTAGATAGCCAAATTGGTAATCTATTAAGTAGTAAACTTGGCGATAAAATGATGGTAGAAAAATTAATTGATGAAAATAAATTAGTTTTACTACCATTATCAGATATTCGTGGTTATGATACAACAGGAATGCGTGCAGGTATTTATATTTCAGAAGCGTAGAATATGGATATTGGCCTTATGAAATTAAGTCTTCAACGTATTGGAGAAGACAGCATTTGTATTATTGATGGTGATTTAAAAACTCAAGTTGATGATATTAATTTTTCTGGATTAAATAATGGTATGCGTCGTGCATCAGAAGTATTACGAAATAATGATATATATGGAGAAGTTGAATTAAAACAAATTCATCGTTCTAAAATTGCTGAATTAGCAGAACAAATGTAAAAGAAGAAGGTTTTCCTTCTTCTCTTTTTATATAAGAGAAAGGAGATAAATAATGGCTTTTAAAATGAGAACCACGCGACCAGAAGCAGGCAATAAATATTATATCACAAGAGCTAATGGCGGTTATTCATATGCTATTAAAGGTAGCCCAACAGATAGTAAATGTGATGTATTATCAAACTGCGTAGGTTATGCATATGGTCGTTTTAATGAGATTGGCAATTGGGGTTATTGTAAATATTTAAGCCCTGTTAATGCTGAACGTTTTATGGAATATAATAATACTGGTATCCCAGTTGGACAAGTACCTAAACTTGGAGCTTGCATGGTTTGGCAAGGAGGAGCTACTAAAAAAGGTAGCGATGGCGTTGGTCATGTAGCTATTGTAGAAAAAGTAATAAGCCCTACTGAAATTATTACATCTGAAAGTGGCTGGGGTAGTAGAAATCCCTTCTGGAATGCAACACGCAAAAAAGGAAATGGCAATTGGGGCGCTGGTGCTGGCTATAAATTTCTTGGATTTATTTATAATCCAGCAGTCAAAGATGACGATACTGTAGATAATGATCCTATGGCTGGATATGGTTATGGCAAAACCAATAGTCCATTAGTAAATTATACTAAAATTAGTCCTAACAAGACAAGTCCTCGTAATCATGTAATTGATACTGTTACAATTCACTGTGTAGTTGGACAATGTTCTGTTGAAGCTCTTGGAAATATATTTGCACCAACATCAAAACAAGCTTCTTCTAATTATGGCATTGGACCTGATGGTAGAATTGGTATGTACGTTGAAGAAAAAGATCGTTCTTGGTGTTCTTCTAACGGAGCTAATGATAATAGAGCAATTACTATTGAAGTTGCTAGTGACACTACTTCGCCTTATAAAGTAACTGATGCAGCATTTAATTCTTTAATTAAATTGCTTGCTGATATTTGTAAGCGTAATAATATTAAATCATTAAAATGGAAAGCTGATAAAAACTTAATCGGCCATCCAGAAGAATAGAATATGACAGTTCATAGATGGTTTGCTAATAAATCTTGTCCTGGTGATTATTTATATAATAAACACTATGAAATTGCCGAAAAAGTAAATGAATTATTAGGAGTATAGGAGGAAGATGAAGATATGACTCAAGAAAGATTTAATGAACTTATGACTAATTATTTAACCGAACTTGCCGCGAAAGATCCTAGTGCTTGGTCTGCTGACGCTCGTACTTGGGCTGAAGGCAATGGTTATATTAAGGGTGATGGCAAAGGCCATACAATGTATAAAAAGTTTATGACTCGTGAAGAAATGATTCAAGTTCTTTATCGTATTATGAATGATAAATAATCTCCAAAAGGAGAGATAAAATGTATATAAAACAGAGAAAACCCAAAAAGGAATATTCAAAAGGTTTACTTATTCAAGAATCAGTTCTTATCTGGATAACAAGCCTTTTATATATTGCTCTAGCATTCTTTTGTATAATTCAAGGATATACTGGCTCTTTACCTTGGATAACAGCTTCAGCTTCTCTGCCTTGGGCAGCTTATGGAGTTAGTTAGGTATTTTATTATAAAAAAAGTATGCTTGAAAATACAAAAGGTGGTATTAAATATGATACTGTAATGAAAGAATTGGATAGTTAGTTAGAGAAATACTTAAATATGACTTATACTAATAATGCTGATTTTAATGAAGTTATTAAAGAATTAATTAAAAATAATTAGGTTTCTACTTCTTCATCTAATTCAACTACCACTACTGATTTAACGGTTTATACTGATAGTTAGAATGCTGAAGAATTAGATATGGATTACGGTATTTGATTTTTAGAATATAATATATTAAAATATATTATAAAAGATAAAAAGGAGACATAAATTATGAAGTATTTTATTGATATTCCTGCTGAATATCTTGATGAATTAAGGGATAGCTATTTTGAAACTGAAGCTTACAAGGATATTATGGCTGAAGTAATTGTTCGTGATAGAGATTGTGACAATGATACATTAACTAAAGTTACTAATCTTTATAAGAATGCACTTATTCGTTATACGAAAGCTAAGGCCGATCTGGAACTTGATTTTGTTCGTAAAAATTATCCGACAGTTACAAGCTGGACAGCAACATTTGGCGATAATAAGCTTGAAATTAATACTACTGATTAATATAAATGGAGGAGAAATCCTCCATTTATTTTTTTATTTATTTTTTTAATAAAATATTATATAATATATATAAGAAAGAATATAGATATTTTCTATATTTAGAATACAAAAAAATTTTAAGAAAATCAAGGTCAAGATACATTCATTGACTTTAAGGAAAAATTATGGTAAAATATTAATTATGAAAGATATAGATTGTAAAGTATTAAATAAATAGGATAAAATTTTAGTATATATAAATAAAGATGTTCCAGTTGATGAAACATTATCTATTTATAGAAATATACAAAAAGAATTTCCTGATAATAAAATTATAATTATTCATAACTTATTTATAGATGGTATTGATATCTTAAAAGAAAGGACTGAATTTGATGAATTACTTCAACCATTTGAAGACTGTCTTAACTCATAAGAAATGGGTTAATAGATATTGTAGAATGGCTGGAATTCCTTGGAGAGGAATTAAACATGACTTATCCAAATTTTCAAATATTGAATTTAAAGAGAGTTGTAAGCATTGGACTGGCAATAGAAGTCCAATAGATAACTGCAAAGATGAAAATGGATACAGTAAAGCTTGGCAGCATCATAAAGGTCGTAATACACACCATTGGGAATACTGGATTGACAATATTGGTGATGGACACCCTAATGCAATTCTTATGCCTTATGAAGATTGTGTAGAAATGATTTGTGATTTTCTTGGAGCAGCCCGAGCTTATATGGGTTCTAAATTTACTTATACAAAAGAATATGAATGGTGGCTTGAAAAGCGTAAACATGTTCTTATGCATCCTGTAGTTAAAGAATTTGTAGATGTAGTGTTTATTTTTCTTAAAAAATATCATACTAATCCAAAAGCAATTATTAATGAAGAGTTTTTGAATGGAACTTATAAGCAATTAGTTCAGCAGTATCGCACTGAGCATCCTCATGATTGGCAGAAAGGACCTTCTCTATGATTATTTATACTGATGGAGCTTGTAGCCAAAATGGTAAAACTAATAGCAAGGGTGGATATGGAGTAGTAGTCTGTGATGACAATGGTAAGTTAATTGATGCTTATGGTCATTGGGAAACTAATACTACAAATAATATTCAAGAATTAAAAGCTGTCCTCTATGCTATGATACAATATGGTAATGATCCTAGATCTATTCCTATTGTATATACAGATAGTTCTTATGTACATCAAACATTTACTAAATGGATGTATGGATGGGCAAATAATGGATGGCGTAAAAGCGATAAAAAAATTCCTGAAAATCTTGATTTAATTCAGGCATACTATAATTTAGTTAAAAAGGGATATAGAATTGATTTACGCAAAGTAGCAGGACATTCTGGTATTAAAGGCAATGAATTGGCCGATATGATTGCTACTGGTAAAACTGATCCGATTAATTTAAAAAAAGGAGTAGATATGAATGGGTAATAAAGTATATACAGAAGATAGTATACAATCATTGACTCCATTAGAGTTTACTCGTCTTAGACCAGGTGTATACTGTGGCTCAACTGAGTATTCTACTCAATTACTTATTGAAATTGTATCAAATGCGATTGATGAATTTAAAGCAGGCCATGGCGATACTATTAAAGTTGATATTAATAAAGATAATGTAATTATTGTTGAAGATAATGGACAAGGTTTTATTCCAAATGCAATGCGAGAAGATGGTAAGACTATTCTTGAAGCATCATTTGGAGTATTGAATACATCTGGTAAATATGATGATGACGGTGTATACGAAGGAACAGCCCTTGGTCTTAATGGTATTGGTAGTAAGTTAGCTACATATTTGTCTCATTGGCTTGAAGTAATCACTCATCGAGGCGGAAAATATGAGCATATCTGGTTTAAAGAAGGCGAATTTGTTAAGCGTGAATGTGGAGATTGGAATAATAAAGACAATCCTTCAGGAACCTTAGTTCAATGGCAGCCTAGTGAAGAATTTTTTACTCATACAGAAGTTAATTTAAATACTATTAAACAGTTATTTAAAGTTCTTGTATGTTTATGCCCTGGCTTAAAAATTCTTCTTAATGGTGAAGAATATTATTCAGCTAACGGGTTAACTGATTTAGTAAATGATGCAGTTAAAAATACTGAAATTATTGATAATAGATTAGTTATTAAAAAAGATGAAGGAAAAAATAAATTAGATTTTGAATTAACTTATACTGATAGTTATTCATCTACTATTGTTCCTTATGTAAATACTGGACTTACTGATAGTGGCCCGCATATTACCTTAATTAAAACTATCCTTACTCGTGAATTAAATAAGTTCTTCCGTGAAAAGAAATGGTTAAAAGAAAAAGAAGAAAATTTATCGGGCGATGACTGTCAAGAAGGGTTATATCTTGTATTTAATCTTACTACTCCTGGAGTAAGTTATGATGCTCAAACAAAGAGTAGAATTGTAAAATTAGATATGTCTCCATTTACTCCTTGGATTACTGAAAGTATTAGACAATGGCTTGAACTTAATGAAAAATCAATTAAAATTATTGCTGATAAAGCTTTAAATGCACGTCGTGCAAGAGAAGCTGCAAGAAAAGCCAGAGAAACTGTTCGTAATCAAAATGAGAAAAAACAAAAAGCTTTAAAATTCGATAGTAAATTAGCTGATTGTTATAGTAAAAAACGTAATCAATGTGAAATTTATATCACTGAGGGCGATAGTGCTAGCGGCAATTTAAAAGATGCTCGTAATAATGAATTTCAAGCAGTTTTACCTGTTCGAGGTAAAATTCTTAATACTCAAAAAGCAAGCCTTGATAAAATTCAAAAAAATGCAGAAATTATGACTATGATTCAAGCATTTGGCTTAACTATTGATCCTAAAAATATGAAAATTACATATCATCCAGAAGATTTACGATATGGTAAAATTATTATTATGAGTGATGCAGACGTTGATGGTGCTCATATTAAAAATCTATTTTATACTTTTATTTGGAATTTCTGTCCTGAGTTAATTAAAGATGGATATGTATATGCTGGTGTACCACCCCTTTATAAAATTACTATTGGTAAAAAATATAAATATCTTAAAAATGATGAAGCTCTTGAAACATTTCGTAAAGAAAATCCTGATAAAAAGTATACTGTCAATCGTATGAAAGGGTAAGAAGTAAGTCTGGCCCTTACTCACTTTTCCACTTATCAGTGGGGTCTATTAATTGTAATAGGCTAACGAGGCAGTCTTCAAAATTTGGACATTTCAGGAAATCTTGAAATGGATAAAATTTAAATATAAATGAAGATAATCTCGTGGGAAGAAACTATGATATTATCTTACTAATTAAGTGAGGTAATTATAATGATAGGTATATATAAAATTACAAATAAGATAAACAATTTTTCTTATATTGGATAGAGTACTCAAATTGAAGAACGATTTAAAGAACATAAGAGTCAATATAATTGGAATAAAGAAACTAATAAACAATTATATTAGGCTATCCAAGAATTTGGGTTAGAAAATTTTACATTTGAAGTATTAGAAGAATGTAAGATAAATCAACTAAATGAACGAGAATAGTATTATATTAAATATTATAATACTTATCCTGACCAATATAATATGACTCCTGGAGGATAGTTTAATGCTGAAGAGTGTCATCCTAGTCATAAATTAACTAAACAAGATGTTATCAATATTCGTTCTCGTTATAATAATCACGAACGAAAAAATAAAGTTTATGAAGATTATAAAGATTTAATTGGAGAATCAGGTTTTCATAAAATATGGAATGGTGAAACGTGGAAAAATGTTATGCCAGAAGTATTTACTGAAGAAAATAAAAATTTTCATAAACATAATACATCAAATAATGGTAGTAAAAATGGTCGTTCTCGCTTAAATGAAAATGATGTATATCAAATTAGATTACGTCGTAAAAATGGTGAAAATATAAGAGAAGTTTATAAGGACTATTCTAATAAAATAACATATGGTTCATTTACGAATGTATGGACTTATTAGAATTGGAAAAATATCATAGTTTAAACCTGTATCGACTATCCCTGTTGTTAGGGAGTAGAAATGCTATTGATACGCATTTCAAAAAGGTGAGCACAATGAAGGCAGTTAATACGTAAGCCTGAGTGAAGAAATAGTCAGTGCCAATAGTGATATTGGATGATTGCGTAGGCGAAATGGATGTTGATGAAACAGAAGAAACTTTAACTGATCCAGAAAATCGTATTATTAAGCAAATTACTGTAGAAGATGTAGAAGCTACTGATAAATTGTTTGAAGATTTAATGGGCCAAGGAGTTAATGCCAGAAAAGCCTATATTAAAGAACATTCAAAGGAGGCAACTTACAATGCTGAATAACGATGTATTACATGAATTAGGCACTAATTTTATTGAATATGCCGTAGCAGTTAATACTGATAGAGCTATTCCAAATGCTACTGATGGATTAAAACCAGTAGCAAAAAGAATACTATATGGAGCATATGATTGTGGTTTTAAAAATGACAAACCTCATGTAAAATGTGCTAATATTGTTGGTAATGTAATGGCTGATTGGCATCCTCATGGAGATAGTTCTATTTATGGTGCTCTTATTAGATTAAGCCAGAATTGGGTTATGCGTTATCCATTAATTGATTTCCACGGTGCAAATGGTAATATTGGTGGCGATCCTCCCGCGGCTCAACGTTATACAGAAGCTCGTTTAGCTAAAATTACTGAAGAAGGAATGCTATCTTCTATTAAAAAGAATAGCGTTGATTTTATTCCTAATTATTCAGAAACTAAGCAAGAGCCTGTTGAGTTACCTTCTATTTTTCCTAATTTATTATGTAATCCAAATTCTGGTATTGGCGTTGCAATGGCTTGTTCTTGGGCACCTCATAATTTAAAAGAAGTTGCTCAAGCCATTTATGATTATATGGATGGTAAAGAACCAACTCTTCCTGGCCCTGATTTTCCTACAGGTGGTATAGTTATTAATAAAAATGATATTCCAGCGATTATGAAATCAGGTCACGGTTCTGTAAAAATTAGAGGCAAATATAAATTTGAAAATAATAATATTGTATTTACTGAAATGCCTTATGGAATTACTACTGAAGATTTAATGACTCAAATTGGTGAGTTATGTGATGCTGGGGATATTACTGGAATTGAAGATATTCGTAATGAAAGTAATAGAAAGCAAGGTTTCCGTCTTGTTATTGAATGTGAAAAAAATGCTCCTATTAAATCAGTTTTAAGTAAATTATTTGCTAAAACTAATCTTCAAACAACATTTTCTTATAATCAAGTAGCTCTTGTGAATAAAACTCCTACAGAATTAAATCTTAAAGATTGTATCAAACTTTATATTGATTTTAATTCTAATTGTATTATTAGAGAATGTAAATTTGATATTAATAAAGCTGAAAATAGATTACATATTATTGTAGGGCTTTTAAAAGCATTAGATATGATTGATAAAATTATTGCAATGATTAAACAATCTGAATCACCTAGTGCAGCGAAACAAACATTAATTTCTTGGGGATTTACTGATATTCAAGCACAGGCAATTCTTGATATGAAATTATCTAAATTATCTAAATTGGATAAAATGGATTTAGAAAAAGAAAAAGCTGAACTTGAAGCATTAATTATTAAACTCAAAGCCATTTGTGAAAATCCTATTCCTGAATTGCGTTCTCGCCTTAAAAATTTAGTTGATAAATATGGCGATGATCGTAGGACTGAATTAACACAAATTGTAGAAGAAAAAGCTGAAAAAGAAATTATTAATGTAGAACCTGAAAAATGTGTAGTCATAATGACTGAAGGCGGAACCATTAAACGTATTCCTATTGCCAGTTTTAAAACCCAAAAGAAAAATGGTAAAGGAATAAAATCACAAGAAGATATTACTTATTGTGTATTAAGAACTAATGCTATTGATAATCTTATGCTATTTACTAATAAAGGACAAATGTATCGCCTATTAGTAAATGATATCCCAGTAGGAACAAATGCAAGTACAGGAACTCCTATTTCAGCATTGATTACAATGGAACCTGGCGAAAAAGTTACTACAATGTATTCTATTTATAGAGATACAAATGCCGAATTTGTTTTATTTGCCTCTAAGAATGGTTTAATTAAAAAGACTACTCTTGAAGAATATATTAAAACAAAAAAGAAAACTGGTATGTCTGCTGTTATTATTAGAGAGAATGATGCATTAGCTAATGTTTCTCTGATTAAAGATGAACAATTAATTATTCTTACAAAGAATGGTTATGCAATTAGATTTAATAGTAATGAAATTGGATCTACTTCTCGAAATAGTAGTGGCGTAAAAGGCATTAACTTAGTAGATGATGAAATTGTCTGTGTCTTGCCATTAAGAGATAATAATGATTACTTAGGATTATTTACTCAAAATGGATTTGCTAAGAAAGTTAAATTAAGTGAATTGCCTGCTCAAAAACGTAGCGGCCGCGGTATTAATCTATATAAAGTAGATAAAATGACTGGCCCTATCATTGGTGGCTCTTTAATTAATGATTCAGATAATTTATTTATCGGTGGCGATAAGCATAATATTTGTATTTCTGCTAAAGATATTACATTGGGTTCTAAATATGCTGTTGGTTCATCAGTAATTAAGAATAGTAGAGTAAAATCAATTACAAAAATTTGATTTGCATTTCAAAAAATTTTTTAATATAATATAAATAAAGAAAGGTACATAAATTATGTCTTTCTCTCAAGAACTTATTGATAAATATGCTCCTGAAGCCGAGTGTATTCAAGCGATGAAAATTTGGAAACTTCCTGATGGAAAAGAAAATATGTTTCCAGAAATGTGCATTAATGGGAATTATTTTGCTGAATTAAAAAAAGATGGATATTGGTATGAGTTTGAAAAAACTAATAATCATATGTATCTTTTCAGTAGGAATGTCAGTAAAAATACTGGTATTCTTACTGAAAAATTAGCAAATGTTCCTCATATTAAAGAAGCTTTGCAAGTTGTTCCAAAAGGAACAATATTAATTGGTGAAATTTATTATCCAGGTAAAACGTCTAAAGATGTAACACGAGTAATGGGTTGTTTAGCTGATGAAGCTATTAATCGCCAAAAAGATAATCCAGTTCATTTTTATTTACACGATGTAATTAAATATAATGGCATAGATTTACAATCTTATGGTGCATTAACTCGTTATAAGATTTTACGAAAAATTTGGGAAAAATTTAATTTTAGTCAATATTCTTTTATGGAATTAGCTGAAGCAGTATATGAAGATATTTATGATTTTACTGCCCAAGCTCTTAAAGACGGAGAAGAAGGTGTTGTTCTTAAATTAAAAACAGCTCAATATGCTCCTGATAAAAGACCAGCTTGGTCGTCTATTAAAATTAAAAAAATTGATTATCTTGATGCAATTCTTATTGGTTTTGATGATGCGACTAAAGAATATGAAGGTAAAGAAATCCAGAGTTGGCAATATTGGGAAGTAAAAGAACCAAGTTTTTATGATTGTTTTGAAGAAGATCATTGTTTTGCTGGTTGGGTTAATCCTCAATTATTAAGTGGTAATTATTATTATAAATATACTCAAAATCGTAGCAATACAAATTGTGGATCTCAATTAGTAAATGATAATGAAAGATATTATACACCAGTTACTAAAGGATATTTTTATGGATGGAAAACTGCAATTCATATTGGAGCTTATAATGACAATGGTGAAATTGTAGAAATTGGAACAGTTTCTTCAGGATTAACTGATGAATTACGTGATGATTTTGCAAAACATCCTGAAAAGTATCTTAATAGAGTAGTTTCTTTACAATGTATGGAAAAAGACAGTAAGGAATATACATTACGTCATGCTTTCTTTAAAGGATTTCGTGATGATAAAAATCCACAGGATTGTTTATTGAATACAATATTTTGACAAAGTTCAAAAAAAATAATATAATATATTCGTAAATAAGGAAGAAAAATTTTTCTATATGAAAAGAAAAGAGCTAAAAAATTTAGCTAATAAAATTGCTAAATTAGAATAGATAGTTTAGCGTAATGAAGACCCGAAGCAAGTTCAGCAAGCAAAAGATGAAATTATGAAACTTTCAGGCCATGTAGATAGTTTGGAAGATATTATGCTTATGGATGAACTTATTTAGGATATTCTAAAAAATTCTTGATTTTAAAAAAATTTTTTAGTAGAATATTTACATAAGCTAAATGCTTAAAAAAGAAAAAAACAATAAAAATAAAAAAAAATATTTAAGGAGATTATTATTTATTATGATGAAGGAAAATACTAAGAAAGTTTTTAGTTATCTAAAGAGTGTTAATGGTGAATAGGTCACCGCTGCTGATGTTGCTGAGGCTCTCGGTCTTGAGAAGCGTACTGTTGATGGCATCTTTACTTCTGCTATTCAGCGCAAGGGTTTTGGCGTTCGTACTCCCGCTGAGGTTGAACTTGATGACGGCACTCATAAGGCTGTAAAGTTCCTCTCTCTTACTGATGCTGGTCTTGTTCTTGACCTTGACGCAGAAGACGCTGAGTAATTTAATATAAAATTTAAAAGGGCAAAGTAATTTGCCCTTTTTCTTTTTAGATATGACTATAATTTATTGCGTAATATGTTTTCTTCTTGGTGCTGGTCTTTTATATTTAGGCCTGCGTAATAAATTAAAAGCCACAATTGAATTAGATACTCAAACAAGAGAAGAAAACGCAAAAATTATTGAAGAAAGTCAAAGACTTCTTCAAATTCAAAATTAGTTAAATGAAAAAATCTCTAATTTAAATAATGATTATAATTCATTAATAAAAGAAATAGATTTTTTAAAAGATAAAAAGAAAATTCTTGATGATAATTATTAGCAAGCAAGTTTAAATGCGGAAATGTATTGCCAAAAAGCTAATGAATTAGCTTCTGAAAAATTCGCTTAGTCTGCTGAATAGATGGCATAGAAATACCAATAGGCAGAAGATAATTATCAACAAGAGTATCTAAAAGCTATTGAAGAAAGCACAAAAGAATATACTAATTTAATTATTCAAAAATAGGAAGAATTAAATAAAATATCTCAGGAATTAGTAGAAGCAAAAGCAAAACAAAATGCTATTGTTGAAGCTAATAAACGTGCCGAAGAAGTAAAACAAAAAGAATAGTTTTATAAACTTAATTTAAGTGAAATTGATATTGAAGAAATTAAAAAACTTCGTTCAATTATTCCTTATTTAAGAAGTGCTGAACCAATTAATAAAGTTATTTGGAAAGTTTATTATGAAAAATCTTATACTGATTTAATTGGTCGAGTAATTGGTCAAGGTATCCATACTGGTATTTATAAAATTACCAATATAGAAAATCAAAAATGCTATATAGGTTAGGCAGTTAATATTGCTGATCGTTGGAAACAACATATAAAGCGTGGAGTTGGAGCAGAAGCACCAACTCGTAATAAACTTTATCCGGCTATGTATGAATTAGGACCGGAACAATTTACTTTTGAAATTCTTGAAGAATGTGATAAATCTCTTTTAGATAGTCGAGAAGATTATTGGTAGGAATTTTATCAAGCAAAAGAATTTGGTTATAGTATTAAATAAGGAGAATAAAATGTATAGAGTTATTGATAAGCGTGGCTCTGGTAAAACAGGTAGATTATTTTTGATTGCTAAAGACACAGGAGCAACTATTGTATGTTCCAACCCTGCTATGATGTAGGATAAAGCATTAAGATATGGATTTAAAGATTTAAATTTTATGTCTTATGCTGATTTTGTTAATTGCTACAAAGGACGCGGTTATAGTCAGAAGTTTTTAATTGATGAAATTGAATTACTTGTTAAATGTTTAGGAAATGTAATTGGTTACTCTTTATCGGAGGATGAAAACTAATGAATATTGTAAGTAATGTATGTATTTATGATTTAGGTAAATCAATTATTGCTGCTGGCTATCCTATGTCAGTAGATATTGAAAGCCAATAGGATAGAGATTTAAATGAAAATGATTTTAAACGTTGTAATACTCTTATTAATGCTTGCGTAAAAGATAATCAAGCCCATGGGCAGTTTTTAACTGGTATTCGAGTTAATTTTGATTTAACTTGTTCTAATAAAATGTGGGTTGAAGCAGAGCGTTATAGATTTTTAGAATTTGTAAGTTCTCAATCTACAATGCATAGAATTACTAAATTTAATCTTGATGAAGCATATAATGAATATGTTGATGATAGAATTATCAAGATTATGAAAGAAAAAGTTGATTATTATAATACTCAAGTAGCATTAAAAGAAAAATACATTAAAGAAAATAAGCCAGCTGAGGCAACAAGAATATCTGAATTATTGAAAAAGTTATACCTTGAAATTCTTTATTCTAATCCTGCTGGATTTACTTTAACGGCACGTATGACAACAAATTATCGTTGCTTAAGGAATATTTATAAACAACGTAAAAATCATCGTCTCCCTGAATGGCGTGAATTCTGTAAGTGGATTGAAGAACTCCCTTACGCACAAGAGTTATTGATTAATTAATTACTTTGAAAATTTATATAAAATATGATATAATATTTATATAAAAGAGTAGAAAGTGAGATTAATTAAAAATGAATAGAAAACAAGCGTTTATTGATTTTGTAAATGACTTGATTAAAAATTGTAAATATCCAGTAGAAATGAATGAAGATGTTGAATTCTATTGGAATTACCTTAAAAATAGTAATGATGATGAAATTAAAAATCCTTTATTTACTGAAAATGGAAAACGTCTTTTGTTTTGTCTCCAAGAGCATCCAGAAAAAGAAGCATGGAAGGCACGTGAAGTAGCTGATGAACTTGGTATTAGTTCTCGTAGTGTTTCTGGCGGAATGCGTAAATTGGTAAATGATGGATTTGTAGAAAAATTGAATGATAATCCAGTTGTTTATGCTATTACTAATAAAGGAAAAGAAATTACAATTGAAGAATAATTAAGGAGAAAAATATTAAATGAAATTTGTTAATGAAACACATATTGAAGGTTATCTATATGAGCATAATCTGGAAATGAAGGAAAGCGGTCCTAATTCAAAGAATCCTGGTACTCCTTTTATTAGTGGTACTATTAGTATTGTTACTGATGATGCTTTGACAAATGTACTGTAGGTTCATTTCACTTATGTGACTGAAACTACGGCTAAGGGCAAAACCAATGCTACATTTACTACTCTTCGTAAGATTATTGATGGTGAGTATAATACAGTAATGGGCGATGGAGTTGAAAATGCAACTCGTATTCGTGTTGATTCTACTGTTGGTCTTAATGAGTTTTATACTGAACGCGATGGTAAGGAAGAGCTTGTAAGTATTAAACGTAATGAGGGTGGATTTGTTCATGTTATGGTGAATGAACCATTTAATGAAAAGGAAATTGAACGTTGTAAGTTTAAGACTACAATGCTTATTACTAAAGCTGTTCGTACTGAAGCTAACCCTGAAAAGGAAACTCCTGAAAAGGTAACTATTAGTGGTTATGCTTTTGATTTCCGTAAAGCTCTTCTTCCTGTTTCTTATACTGTTCTTAATGAAAGTGGTATGAATTATTTTGAAGGCCTTGAAGCTTCTGAAAAGAATCCTGTCCTTACTGAAGTTTGGGGCAAACAGGTTTCTAGAACTGTCGTAAGAAAGGTCACTAAGGAAAGTTCTTGGGGTGATGCTGAAGTTCAAGAATTTAAGAATACTTATAAAGATTATGTAATTACCGGTTCTCAGAAAGAGCCTTTCGTATTTGATATGGAAGATACTTATACTTCTGAGGAACTTACTAAGGCAATTGCTGAACGTGAAACTTATCTTGCTACTATTAAGCAGCGTAGAGATGAATATCTTGCTACTAAGAATAGCGGTAGCACAAAGCAGGCTACAGCTTCTAACGGAAATGCAGGATTTAACTTCTAATAAATAGCCAAATAATGATGACCTCATTAGAGGTCATCGAGCTAAAATAAATATATTATATGATGACTTAATAAATTATAAAGAAATAGAAAAATTTATAAATGAATATTTTGAACAATTTAATTTAGAGAAAAAGGAGAAAATTAAATAATGGCTATTAATTTGTTAGCTCTTCAACCCCATAAGGTTAGCCGTGATTTGAGCGGTTATCTTGTTTATATTTATGGCCCAAGTGGTGCAGGTAAGACTACGCTCGGTTCATAGATGCCAAGTCCTCTTCTTCTGGCGACAGAAAAAGGCTATAATACTATTCCGGGTATTATTGTTCAGGATATTACCAGTTGGGCAGACGTAAAGCAAGTTGCAAGAGAACTTCGTAAAGCCGAAGTAAAGGCAGCATTTAAGAGTATTATTGTTGATACAGTAGATCTTGCGAGTTCTCTTTGTGAAAAATATGTATGTAATCAACTTGATATTGAAAATATTGGTGATGGTGGTTGGGCTAAAAACGGCTGGGCCAAGGTCAAAAAGGAATGGGAAGAAACTTGGCGTTCTATTGTAATGGAAGGTTATTCTGTTGTATTCATTTCTCATGCTAAAGATAAGACCTTTAAGCGTAAAGATGGCACAGAGTATTCACAGATTGTTCCTTCTTGTTCTACGGCTTATAATGAAATCATTAAAAATATGGTTGATATTATGGCTTATATTCAAGTTGAGAATAACGAGCGTAAGTTTATTCTTCGCTCTCCCGACGATACTATTGATTGCAAGAGCCGTTTTAAATATATCGATCCTGTTATTCCTTTTAGTTATCAAGATCTTATTGATGCTATGAATCGTGCGATTGATAAAGAAGCTGCTATGACTGATAATAAGTTTATTACTGATGAAAAACTTCAAGCTCCCGAAGTAAAAACTTATGATTATGAAGCACTTATGGCTGAATTCCAGCAGATTGCTGGGGAGTTAATGGGTAAGAATTCTGAATATTATGCTCCTCGTATTACTAAGATTGTTGAAAAATACCTTGGTAAGGGCAAGAAAATTTCAGAAACTACTCTTGACCAAGCTGAATTTGTAAGCCTTATTATTGATGATATTAAGGACGAACTTGTAAATAAGTAATTATTAACCCAGAGGAAACTCTGGGTTGATTTTTTATCTATTTTTTAGTATAATATATATAGAAATTATAATATTTGGTGGTGAGAACCAATAGCACATAACGTAAAATGTTTATATTGTGGGAAAACTTTTGATAGAGATAAATAGCCATTTGTATAGGTTAGTTCTAAACGTTATGCACATCCTGAATGTGCAGAACGTAAAGAAGAAGTAATGAATAAAGAAGATTTAGATAAAATGAAATTAGAATAGTATATTAATAAATTATTTCATACTGATTATGTAGATCCTCGTATTCAAAAACAAATTAAAAATTATATTAAAGAATATAATTTTACTTACAGTGGAATTTTAAAATCATTAGTTTATTTTTATGAAGTAAAACAAAATCCAGTAGAGAAATCAAATGATGGTATTGGTATAGTGCCTTGGGTTTATAAGCAAGCATTTAATTATTATTATGCTATTTGGTTGGCTCAACAAAAAAATACAGATAAAACAGTTGAGAATTATATTCCAAAAGAAACAGAAATAATAATACCTCGGCCTAAGCCTAAACCTCATAAAAAACATCTGTTTTCCTTTTTGGATGATAAGGAGGATTAATGGCTTCAAAATATATTGATACAACAGCCATTATTTAGACAATTGGTTGTGTATATAACAATCCTAAATTATTAGATTATACTGACAAATATATTATTACTGAAGATGATTTTGATAATGATTTTCATAAGATAGTATATGGATCAATATATAAACTACATGAATTAGGCGCAGAAAGTATCACTTTAGACGCAATTGGAGATTTTTTAAGTACTAGACCAAAATATCAAGCCATTTATGAAGCACAAAAAGGGAATAAATGGCTTCAAGAAGCTAGTTTACATAGCGATAATACAACATTCGATTATTATTATGGTCGTCTAAAAAAAATGTCATTACTTAGAGCGTATGATAGATATGGTTTTGATGTAAGCGATATTTACGATCCTGACAATATTTTAGATACTAAAAAACGACAGCTTCAAGAAGAATGGTTAGATAATGCTTCATTAGAAAAAATTGCTCAACGTATTGATGATAAGATTGAAGAAATTAAATATAAATATGTGGCCGAAATGGAAAATGATGCTTATCAGGCTGGTAATGATATTGATGAATTAATTGATGATCTTTTGGAACACCCTGAAGTTGGTGCTCCATTGTTTGGTCCATTAATTAATACAGTTACTCGTGGAGCAAGATTAAATAAATTTTATTTACGTTCGGCAGCAACTGGCGTAGGTAAATCTCGTAGCATGATTGCTGATGCTTGTTATCTTTCTTGTGAAAAGTATTATCAAGAAGGAATTGGATGGATTAAGTCTGGCGGTGGAGGAGAACCTGTTTTATTTATTTCTACTGAGCAGACTAAAGATGAAATTCAAACTATGATGTTGGCATTTTTATCTAATGTAAATGAAGACCATATTTTAAATGGTAAATATGTTGGTGATGAATTAGCACGAGTAAGAGAAGCTGCACAATATCTTCGTAAGGCTAATTTATTTGTTGTAGAAATGCCAGATTTTTCTTTGCGTGATGTAGAAAATGTTATTAAGAAAAATATAAGAGACCATGGTATTAAGTATGTATTTCATGACTATATTCATACAAGTATGAAGATTCTTGAAGAAATAAGCAAACGTAGTGGCGGTGTAAAATTAAGAGAAGATAATATTCTTTTTATGCTTTCTACTCGTTTGAAAGATATTTGTAATCAATATGGTATTTTTATTATGTCTGCTACTCAATTAAATGCTGATTACCAGTATAGTGAAACGCCAGATCAGAATGTTTTACGTGGATCAAAAGCAATTGCTGATAAAATTGATGTAGGTATGCTTCTTCTTCAAGCTCGTGATAATGATTATCAATCTTTAGAGAAAATACTTGAAACAAATACGTTTGAACGTCCAACAATAAAATTATCAGTATATAAAAATCGTCGAGGAAAATATAAAGGTATTTATTTATGGTGTAAAGCTGATTTAGGCTGTTGCCGCATTATTCCAATTTTTTGTACTGATTGGAGTTATGAATTAGTAGATATGGAAAATGTAAAAATTAGAATCGCTGAAGATAGTGCATTTTAAAATAAGGAGATTAAATTATGTTTGAAAAAAATATTATGAATGGAACTATTGAATATAAAATGCCAAAAGAAATGGCAGCAATGTATTTAAAGACTGCAAAGGGCGAATTTGCCAAGAAGCATCCAAAAGAATATCTTATTTAGGTGGTTAATGAAGAATTTGGTGTTAAAGGCACTTGTGTCAATGTAATTACATTCTAATAATTTTATTAAGTTAATAATGATTAACTATGATAAAACAGAAATAAAAAATAGTTTAACTTTAGATAATATTTTTGAATTACTAAATATTTGGGGAGGCAATCCTGAATATAGTGAATTTGGTATCCTTTCTGAAACTATTTGCCATAATGAACCAGGAGTAGGAAGTAAAAAACTTTATTATTATTCAAATAGTCAATTATTTAAATGCTATACTGGCTGTGATGATATATTTGATATATTTGAATTAGTAATTAAAGTGGCTTATATCCAATCTAATAAAGAATATGATTTAAATGATGCAGTTCGTTGGGTAGCTAATTATTTTGGGATTGCTGGCTCAGTTGAAGAAGATGCTGAAAATTTAGGATTAGAAGATTGGAAAATTTTAGCTAATTATGATAAAAATAATATAGAAGAAAATTTAAACTCTAAAGTTGAATTAAAAATTTATGATAGCCAAATTTTAAGTAGATTTAATTATAATGTAAAATTAACCCCGTGGTTAAAAGAAGGAATAAGCCAAGAGGCAATAGACCAAGCCATAATTGGTTATTACCCTGGCGGCGATGCAATTACAATTCCTCATTTTAATATAAATGGAGATTTTATAGGTTTAAGGGGAAGAGTATTAGGAAAAGAAGAAGCATTATTATATGGTAAATATAGGCCATTAAAAATTAATAAGGTTCTTTATTCTCATCCTCTTGGTATGAATTTATATAATTTAAATAATAGTAAAGCAAATATAAATAGAACAGGGAAAGCAATAATATTTGAAGGTGAAAAATCTACTCTACAATATCAAAGTTATTTTGGTTTTGAGAATGATATAACAGTAGCTTGTTGCGGTAGTAGTGTATCAGCACAGCAAATGAAATTGTTAGAGCAGGTTGGTGCAAAAGATATTATTATTGCTTTTGATAGACAATTTCAAAAAATAGGTGATGAAGAATTTTATCATTTAAAAAATAACTTATTAAAAATAAAAGCTAAGTATGGAAATTACTTTAATATATCTTTTATTTTTGATAAAAATATGCTTACTAATTATAAAGATAGTCCAACTGATGAAGGGCCGGAATTATTTCTTAAATTATATAAAGAACGAATAATTATATAAGGAGTAAGTATATGAATTATAAATTAATTAATAATACACAAAAAACTCCATTAGAAACAATAATGAATAATCGTGGGATTAAGACTGAAGATATTTAGCATTTTCTTAATCCCACGCAATCCGATGTATATCCTAATAAGTTATTGGATAACATGGAATAGGGAATTAAATTATTATTAAAACATATTAAATAGAATAATAAAATTTTTATTTAGGTAGATGCTGATTGTGATGGCTATACATCCTCGGCATTATTAATTAATTATTTATATAATTTATTTCCTTATTATGTATCTAATAATGTTTATTATAGAGTTCATACTCAAAAAACTCATGGTATTATTTTAGATACTATTCCAGAAGATACTAAGTTAGTAATAATTCCAGATGCTGGAAGTAATTAGTATAATGAGCACAAGGCACTTTATGATAAGGGTATTGATATATTAATTTTAGACCATCATGAAGCAGATAAAATATCTCCTTATGCTTGTACAATTAATAATCAATTAGATAATTATCCTAATAAAGCATTATCAGGCGTTGCTATAGTATATAAATTTTGTAATGCTATTGATGAAATTATTAATACTAATTACTCAAATAAATATTTAGATTTAGTGGCTCTTGGATTAATCGGAGATATGGTGGATAGTAGACCTTATGAAACTCGTTATTTTATCAATCAAGGTTTAAAAAATCCTCAAAATCCTTATATTAAAGGTATGATGGAAAAAAATAAATTTAAGTTAAAAGAAACTTTAACTCCTATGGGTGTTGCTTTCTATATTGCTCCACTTATTAATGCGGTCACACGTGTTGGAGAAACTGATGAACGACAAGTTGTATTTTAGAGCATGTTAGATTTTCTTGCTTACGATTTAATTCCATCAACCAAAAGAGGATGTAAAGGATAGGCAGAAACTATTGTAGAACAAGCATGCCGAATAAGTGGCAATGTAAAAACACGATAGACTAAAATTCGTGATACTAACGTTGAAATAATTGAAAAATTAATTGAAGAACAAGGTCTATTAAATGATTAGATTTTAGTTGTTTAGTTGGAGAAAAAGTATGAGGTAAATAAAAATTTAACTGGATTAATTGCAAATGAATTTGCAAATAGATTTTAGAAACCAACTCTTATACTTAATGAAGTAATTGAAAATGGAATTAAATATTGGGAAGGATCAGGTCGTGGTTATGAGTTCTTTGAGCCTATAAAAGACTTTAAGGCTTATCTTAATTCTACTGGGTATTTTGAATTTGCAGAAGGCCATCAAGGAGCTTTTGGAGCGAAAATTGCTGATAATAATATAAGAAAATTTATAACAGATACAAACAGTAAATTGTATGGTTATGATGGTTAGCCAGTTTATTTAGCTGATTATATTTTTGATAGTAATAATATTGATATAAATACTATATTAGAAATACCAGAATTTGAACCTTTATGGGGATAGAATTTCAAAGAGCCATATATAGTTATTAAAAATTTAAAACTTACAAATAATAATGTAATTTATTATCCTAAAGAGGCTACTGGAACATTAAAAATTAAATTGCCAAATGATTTAGATTTAATTAAATTTAATGTTAATCAAGAAGAATATAATAATTTATATAGTGATACAGGATGCATTATTATTGATATCATAGGCACTTGTAAAATAAATGAATTTTTAGGAAAAACTAATCCAGAAATTTTTATTACTGATTATCATATTACTAAAAATGTAAAATATTATTTTTAATAGATAGAGAGAAAATTATGAAAACAAAAATTATTATAGTTATTAGCATTCTTTTAATTTTAACTATTAATGTAAATGCAATAACTGTTGAATATATTCCTTTAAAAGAAACTAATAATTATTGGGAACTTATCAATTTAATTGAAGAATATACTGTTAAAAGAGAAGAAATTCATAATAATGCAGATAATGCTAGACTGGCTGGTTATACAAATGACAGTGATGTAATTATGAACCTTAAAGGACAATGGTATTTTTATAATGAAATTATTAGATTTTATCAAAATCAATTAGATAAAATTAATAAAGAACTAGATAAACTTGAATACAAAGATGCTACTCTTATTTGGGAATATATGAAAAGCCTTGGCTGGAATGATTATGTATGTGCTGGAATTTTAGGCAATATGATGGCTGAGGTTGGCGGCGGAACTTTGGATTTGCAAACTACTATTTATGGTAATGGATTTTATGGATTATGCCAATGGAATCAAGTATTTACTGATAAAGTATGGGGTGCAGATCTAAAGGGTCAAATGGATTTTCTTCGTGATGATATTAAATATCAAATTGATATGTTTGGTTTTTGTTATTCAAATAATTTTAATTTTGAAAAATTTTTAGAATTGGAAAATGAGCAAGAAGCTGCTTTAGCTTTTATGAAATGTTATGAAAGAGGATTACCACAATCAAATTATGTTAGACAACAATATGCAACAATAGCCTATGAATACTTCGTTCAATGAAGATGAATTTAATAAACTTATAAATAAAGTGGCTACTTCTTGGGGCAGTTTTGGTATTTCGGCTGAAGAAGCTGGAAAGGCTATTAATAATTTAACAGCTAAACTTAATGAATTTAATAAAACAGGTCTTTGTGATACCTATGAAATAAGGGGCGGCAAAGGCAATAAGAGAATGGCTATGCTCCGGCCAAGAGCAGGCGTAGAAACCGAAAGCTCAAATCGAAAATATGATTTAGAAATTTTTGATGAAAATGGTGATAGCAGATTAAAAATGCCATTTGATGAAGATTGTGTTTATATTATTCCAACAACTCAAGAAAAACCAATGAAGTTAGTCTTTGAAAATGATGAATTTATATGGAAAGGAGAAGTAAATCCTATTGATACTAACTGATAAATAGAATGCTGGATTGAAAATTGCTGTAGCCAGATACAAGAACCATGAACCTTATACTTGTATTGCTGGCTACGCTTAACTGGAACTGGCAAATCTACATTAGTAAAATTTATAGTTCAATCATTGAATTTAAATCCTGAAACTGATGTAGCATATATAGCTTATACTGGTAAAGCAGCAACTGTTCTTCAAACAAAAGGATGTCCTAATGCAACAACAGCACACAAGTTATTATATGAAGCTAAGCCAAGACCCAATGGCACTTTTTATTTAAAAAAAAGATGGCCTATTCCATATAAAGTAATCATTGTAGATGAAATATCAATGTTGCCTAAAACGATGTGGGATTTACTTCTTTCACATAATAAATATGTAATTGCTTGTGGTGATCCATTTTAGCTTCCACCAGTAGACACAAATGAAAATAATCACGTTTTGGATAAACCGCATATTTTTTTAGATGAAATTATGCGACAAGCACAAGATAGTGAAATTATTAGATTATCTATGTGGGTACGAGAAGGCAAGCCTTTAGGGCAATTTCCAGTTGCTAAAGAATAGGTTTAGATTTTAAAACCCTACGAATTAATCCCAGAAATGTATGATTGGGCAGATCAGACTTTATGTGCTTCTAATAAAAGACGTATTGAAATTAATAATAAAGTTCGAGAGCGACAAGGACGAGGAGCTACTCCAGAAATAGGAGATAAAATTATAGGATTAACTAATCATTGGGATTTTACATCTACTGATGGCTTATGGCCTTTAACTAATGGATGTATTGGAACAATTACTAATTATCAAATTATTCCATATAATTATCCAAGTTTTATTTATAATAAACAACTTCAATATATGTTTACAGGAATGGATATACCTAATGGAAGATTTGAATCTATCCCTATTGATTATGATGCTTTAATTACAGGTACTCCAGCCTTTGATAATAAACAAGCATTTAGAATGAATAGTTTTGCTAGAAATTCCGATGCATTAGAAGCTCCTTATTATTTTGCTTATGCTTATGCAATAACTGTTTGGAAAGCCCAAGGTAGTGAATGGGATAAAGTGTTATTGATCGAAGAACCACATCCTTTTGATACATTAGAACATTAGAAATATTTATATACTGGTATTACAAGAGCCAGTGAAAAATTAGTAGTTATAAGGAAATAACATATGAATGTATTAAGTATAGATTTTGATATTATTATGGCACCAAGTATCAATTTATATAATAATATGGTTCCTGGAATCCGATGGGATGATTTATTAAAAAATTTGCCTAATCTTGCAACAACTCCAGCCGATTTAAGTATTTATTCATCTATTTTAAGGTATTTGTTAAAAGTAATTGACTAGAACTCTTCTATATACATTGCTTATGGACATGATAAGATAAAAGAGTATTTACAATATGATAATGATTTAAATATTACAAATATTGACCATCATCATGATATCTTTTATGATATTAAAGATAAGGATAAAAAATTAGAAGAATGTACTTGTGCTGATTGGGTTAAATATTTTTATGATTAGAATAAATTAAAAGATTATACTTGGGTTCACAATGATAATTCTTGCGACCCTAACTTTGAAGTAAATTTTAAATATAATAAAATACCCTTTAAAGAATTTAAATTTGCTAATTCTTATGATAAATATTTTATTTGTTTATCTCCAGAATGGGTTCCACCTTATTATCATAGTTTATTTTATACTCTTTTAGATTGTTTAAATGAAAAAAATAATTATCATTTGGAGATTATATGATAATGGAAATACAAAATTTGCTTAATCAATTAGGTATTGAATTAGATAAGCAACAGCAGCAAAATCAAAATCAAATTAATTATTTATGCAATGAAAATCAAAAATTAAAAAATAATTTATTAACTTTTAAACAAAATCTAATTGACTTAGTTGGCATTATAAATAGAATAGCTAATGAAATAGATGATTTTTAAAATTGCTTTTGATAAAATTATATGATATAATATATATAGAAAATAATAATAAATTAAGGAGGTAGGGAATTGAATACTTATTTTGGTTGCCATAATCATACAATGTATTCGAACCTCCGTTTACTGGATTGTATAAATAAACCAGAAACTTTAATTGATAAAGCTATTGAGTTAGGACTTTCGGGAATTGCTATCACAGATCACGAAAGTCTTTCTGCTCATATGACAGTAAATCAATATGCTAAAAAAATCAAAGAAAAATATCCAAATTTTAAAATAGCATTAGGCAATGAAATTTATTTAACTGATGATAGAAGCACAGGACAAAAATATTACCATTTTATTTTAATTGCTAAAGATGCTATAGGGTATCGAGCATTAAAAGAATTAAGTTCAATTGCTTGGCAAAATTTATATATTGATAGAAAGATGGAACGTGTTCCACTTCTAAAGAGTGAATTAAAGCCAATAGTAGAAAAATACAAGGGGCATTTAATTGCTACTACTGCATGTATTGGCGGAGAATTAGGCACTAGCCTTTTAAAGGCTGTAGAGTATAGAGAACAAGAAAATAACTATGAATTATATCAAACTTTAAAACAAATAGATACTTTTCTTACTTTTTGTCAAGACTTATTTGGTGAAGATTTTTATTTAGAGATTGCTCCATCAACAGCGGCAGATCAAAAACTTGTAAATCATATGATTTATAAGATTGGTCGCAGTTATGGAATTAAAGTAGAAGTTGCTACTGATAGTCATTATTTAACAAAAGAAGATAGACCAATTCATAAAGCTTATCTTAATTCAAAAGATGGAGAACGAGAAGTTGATAAGTTTTATGAATTTGCTCATTTAATGACTTATGATGAAGTCTTTGAATTAATTACTCCTTGTTTTATATATTTAGACATAGAAGAGCAGCCAGAAGAAATAGCTAAAGAAATTTTAAATAATACTTTAGAAATTCAAAATAAGATTGAAGATTTTTCTCTTGAAAGAAAACAAATAATTCCAAAAGTAGAAGTAACTGATTATCCTCAATCATTAGCTGGTTGGTTTGAACGCACAGAAAAATATCCTATCTTATGTAGCTTATTAATGAGTGATAACCCGCAAGAAAGATATTGGGTTAATGAATGTTATATGTCTTTATTAGAAAAAATATATAACAAAAGCATTTTAGATGATAAATTAGATATTTATTTAAATCGTCTTGAAATTGAAGCAGATATTATAAAAGATATTGGCGAAAAATTAGATGATTGCCTTTTTGCCTATTTTAATACTTTTAAACATTATATTGACTTGTTTTGGGATTGTGGTTCTATTGTAGGTCCAGGACGTGGTTCAGCCACAGGTTTCTTATCTAACTATCTATTAGGAATAACTCAATTGGATCCAATTCGATGGGGTTTACCATATTGGCGATTTTTGAATAAAGAGAGAGCCGAACTACCTGATATTGATATTGATTTGGCTCCTTCAAAACGACCAGCGATTTTTGAAGCTATTCGTAAAGAGCGTGGAGAATTAGGTTTAATTCAGGTTGCTACTTTTGGTACTGAAACTACTAAATCTGCCATTCTTACTGCTTGTAGAGGATATAGATCTGATAAATATCCAAATGGTATTGATGTAGATGAAGCTCAATATATGTCTTCTCTTATTCCACAAGAGCGTGGATTTTTATGGGAAATTAATGATGTTATTTATGGCAATGAAGAAAAAGATAGAAAACCTGTTAAAGCATTTATTAATAAAGTAAATGAATATCCAGGACTTCTTGATATAATTATTTATATTGGTGGCATCGTTAATAAACGTTCTTCTCATGCTTCTGGTGTTATTCTTTATGGCGATGATCCATATGATACAGCAGCATTTATGAGAACACCTAGTGGTAGTTTAATTACTTGTTGGGATTTGCATCAAGCTGAAGCAGCAGGTGATACGAAATATGATTTCCTTGTCACTGAAGCTTCTGACAAAATTATTACTTGTTATGAATTACTATTAAAAGCAAAAGAAATTCCTAATTTATCTTTAAGAGATTTTTATAATCAATATATTCATCCAGAAGTAATAGATACAACAGACCAAAAGATTTGGGATCATCTTGCCGCTGGTGATGTATTAGACTGTTTCCAGTTCTCTACTGGTGTAGGATTAGCTATCGCTAAAAAATTAAAACCGCAAAATCCTATGGAAATGACCGCGGCTAATGCTATGATGCGTCTTATGTCTGAAAAGGGCAAAGAATCACAGCAAGATAGATTTTATCGTATTCAACATCAAGGTATCCAAGCATTTGATAAAGAAATGAAACAACATCATTTGCCACAAGAACTTATTGATAAATTTCATAAACATTGTGATAAATATTATGGTTGTTGTCCTTTACAAGAACAAATGATGGAAATCCTTATGGATATAGCACATTTTACATTGGGTGAAGCAAATTCCGCCCGTAAAGTTGTTGCTAAAAAACAAATGGCTAAAATTCCTCAATTAAAAGAACAAGTATTTAGTCGTTTTGATAATAAAAATGATGCAGAATATTTTTGGGAAACAGCAGTAGCACCGCAATTAGGATATGCGTTTTCATTAAATCATAGTTTACCTTATAGTTTCGTAGCTATTCAAATGATTTATTTTGTTATTCATTATAATCCTATCTATTGGAATTGTGCTTGTTTGATTGTTAATAGCGGAAGTCTAGAAGATAATAGCGAAGAAGAAATTGTAGATATTTATGACCCAGAAGCTGACGATTTAGCTAATGGAGTTACTTTTGAAGATTTACCTGATAGAAAATCTAAGATAAGAAAAACTAATTCTACTGACTATGGAAAGATTGCTAAAGCTATTGGAGACATTCGTAAGGCTGGTATTCAAGTAAGCCTTGCTGATATTAATAAATCAGAATTTAGTTTTATTCCTGATGTTGAAAATAATCAAATTCTGTTTGGTTTAAAAGGTATGCTAAATGTTGGTGATGATGTAGTTAAAACTATTATTGAAAATAGACCCTATAAATCTCCAAGAGATTTCTTGAATAAAGTTAATCCTAATAAGCAAGCAATGATTTCCCTTATTAAGGGTGGAGCATTTGACCATATGATGGAAAGAAAACTTTGTATGGTTTGGTATATTTGGGAAACTTGTGATAAAAAGAAAAATCTTAATCTTCAAAATTTAGCTACTTTAATGAAATTTAATCTTCTTCCTGCTGATACTCCTGAACGGCAGCAAGCTTTACATATTTATGAATTTACTCGTTATTTAAAACAAATTTGTAAATATGATAAAATTAATTATAAATTAGATGATAGAGCTATTAATTTCTTGCAAAAAATTGATAAAGATGATTTAATTCAGAATAAAGATTCTAATTTTTATTTAAATATTAAAGATTGGAATGATAAAGTCTATCAAGGTTGGATGGATGTTTATCGTAAACAAATTGCTGATAATAAAGAAGAAATATTAAATAAGTTAAATGAAATTATATTTAAAGAGGATTGGAAAAAATATTGTCCTAAAGTAAATTATTCAGCTTGGGAAATGGAAGTATTGTGTTTCTATTACCATGAACATGAATTAGCTAAAGTGAATCAAAGTAAATATGGGTTTGCTGATTTTTACAGTTTACCTGAAGACCCAGTAGTAGAGAGAAGTTTTGTTAAAGCCGGAAAAACAATAAATATTTATTATTTATCTAAATTATGCGGTACTTGTATTGCTAAAAATAAAAATAAAAGTATCGTAACAATTCTTACTCCAACAGGAGTAGTAAATGTAAAATTTAGGAAAGAATATTTTACGTTATTCGATAAACAAATTTCTCAAAAACAACCTGATGGAACTAAAAAAATTATTGAAAAATCTTGGTTTAATCGCGGCAATATGATTGTAGTTCAGGGTATTCGTTCAGGTGATGATTTCATTGCTAAAAAGTATGCCTCAACTGCGGGCCATCAACTTTATCATATTGATGAAATTCAACCTGATGGGAACTTAATTTTAAGGAATAATCGTTTTTAGGGAGAAGCTGAAGATGAATGATAAAAAATGTGCATATTGTAATTAGATAAAAAATATTAAAGATTTTATATTTACTAAAAATGAATGGCGTAAGCCAAGATTATTTATTTGCAAAGACTGCGGAAAATCTATAAACCCAATGGATTTTAAAAATATAATTAAATTATGTGAAGATCTAGATATTCCTTTGTTATTAGATGTATATTTAGATCTTTATGAATATAGAATGGCAAAAAATAATTCTTTTAATTTTTTGACTTATATTTCTAAAATTCGGTTAGCTAGTTTTAAAGGGTTTAATTTTAAAGATTCAATTTGTTATAATACTAATGTTGAACAATATAAAATAGAAAAATTAAGGAATCTTGATAAATGAAGAATAAAAAATATCAATTAGTGGCGCTTATAGGTAAGGCCGGCTCGGGCAAAGATACTATTTTAAAAGATGTAGTAAAAGCTTATGAATTACCTATGAATATAATTGTTTCTTACACAACTCGTCCAATGCGTGAGGGAGAGACTGAAGGTAAAGAATATCATTTCATATCTGAAGAAAAATTCAAACAAATGATAAATAATAATCAAATGCTTGAATATGTTCAATTTAATAACTGGTGGTATGGGACTGCTATTAGTTGTTTAGAGGATGATAAAATTAATATAGGTATTTTTAATCCTTCGGGAATTAGAGCTTTAATTAAATTTCAAGAAATTGATTTACGGATATATTATATTCATGCTTCTGATAAACAGCGCCTCCTTCGTCAATTAAATAGAGAAGAATATCCTGATATAAAAGAAATTATTAGACGTTATTCTGCTGATGAAGAAGATTTTAAAAATATAAATTTTAATAATATGCAAATTTTATTTAATGAAACGGAAAGAGACAGATTAAAATGCTGTGATATAATTACAAATTATGATTGGTTTTAGTACTAAATTTTAAGCCAAAATAGATAATTAACTAATAACAAACACTAAATATAGTATAAGTTTAAAAATTTATACTATATTTAGTGCGGAGGTTAAAAAATGTATATAATTAAACGTGATGGTACAGTTGTATTATTTGATAAAAATAAAATAATTAATGCTATTAACAAAGCATTTATAGAAGTTGATGGATAGTTATATGAAAACGATACAGCTATTGATATTGCCAATGATATTGAATCTTGGATAAATAAATGTCCAGATGGTAGTATTGAAGTAGAGGATATTCAAGATATAATTGAAGATTACTTAATGTAGTCAGAACGACGTGATGTTGCTCGTGCCTATATTAGATATAGATATAAAAAAGAAGTAGCTCGATAGAAAAAAGATGATTTCATTCAAGCTATTAGAAAAAAATTAGATGGTAAAGATATTAAAAATCAAAATGCGAATGTAGATGAAGCATCATTCGGCGGCCGTATTGGTGAAGCCAGTAGCGTTGTAACTAAACAATTGGCTTTAGATTATATTGTATCTCCTATGACTCGCAAAAATCATTTAGAGAATATGATTTATACTCATGATCTTGATGCTTATTATGTTGGTTCTCATAATTGCTTAAGCATTCCTTTTGATGATTTGCTTGCTAATGGATTTAACACACGTCAGACAGATGTACGTCCAGCAGGTTCAGTAAATACAGCTTTCCAATTAGTAGCTGTTATTTTCCAAATTCAAAGTCTTTCTCAATTTGGCGGCGTTAGTGCCACTCATCTTGATTGGACTATGGTTCCTTATGTTCGTAAATCTTTCTATAAGCATTACCGTGATGGTATGAAATACTTATGCAATTGTAATTGGAATTTAAATAACTATTTAGAAGATAGTGATACATATAAAAAAATTATAGATATCCCAATTAATGACTATTCAGCTTATCTAAATGAAATAGATGATGCTGGAGATTTTAATAAAGTATATCAATATGCTATGGATATGACTATTAAAGAAGTCCATCAAGCAGTAGAAGGTATGTATCATAATCTTAATACTTTACAATCTCGTTCAGGAAATTAGTTGCCATTTACCTCTATTAATTATGGTACTTGTACTCTTCCAGAAGGAAGAATGATTACTAAAGCACTTTTGGATGTATCTATTGAAGGTATTGGCAAATTACATAAAACTTCTATTTTCCCTTGCGGAATTTTCCAATGCATGAAAGGCGTTAATCGTGAAGAAGGAGACCCAAATTACGATTTATTTAAACTCGCATTACGTTCAACTGCCACAAGATTGTATCCAAATTATGCTAATGTAGATTGGTCTGGAAACGCAGGATATGACATCAACGATCCTCGTACCTATTTTTCTACAATGGGATGTAGAACAGCCAATGGATATGATATTAATGGTTTCGGCCAGCTAAAAGATGGTCGTGGTAATATTTGCCCAGTAACTATCATTCTTCCAACTATTGCTATGGAATGTAAAATTAATTTTGAAAAAGATGTAAAAAATCATCATTCTTTCGATGATAATGCAATTTTAATTGATAGATTTCTTTATAATCTTGATCAAAAGATTAACGAAGCAAGAATTCAATTAATGGAACGTTTTGATTGGATTTGCTCACAAGATCCGAAATCTGCAAAGTTTATGTATGAAAATAATTTAATGGCAGGATATATTCCAGAAGAAGGAATTAGAAGTGCACTTAAACATGGTACATTAGCTATAGGATAGATTGGTTTAGCTGAAACTCTTCAAATTCTTATTGGTAAAGACCATACTACCAAAGAAGGTATGGAATTAGCTAAGAAGATTGAAGGATTATTTAAACAACGTTGTGCTGAATTTAAAGAAGAATATAAACTCAATTTTGGAGTATATTATACACCAGCTGAAAATTTATGTTATACGGCAATGCAAAAATTCAAAGAAAAATATGGCATCATACCTAATGTTTCTGATAAAGAATTTTTCACTAATAGTATTCATGTTCCCGTATGGAAGAAAATTTCTCCCTTTGACAAAATTGATATTGAAAGTCAGTTGACAGGTTATTCTTCTGCTGGATGTATTACATATGTAGAATTAGATTCTACAGTAAAGCATAATATTGATGCTCTTGAACAAATTGTTAATTATGCTATGGATAAAGATATCCCTTATTTTGCGGTAAATGTACCTAATGATACTTGCCTTGACTGCGGATATTGTGATGAATTTAATAATAAATGCCCTGAATGCGGTAGTACTCATATTCAATAGTTGCGTCGTGTAACCGGTTATTTAACTGGAAATTATAAAACTGCTTTTAACTATGGAAAACAAAAAGAAGTAGAAGCACGAGTAAAACATACGGGGTAGATGGAATGATACATTCAATTTATGATTTAGCAAACTATTTTAATTAGAAACAAGGAAGAAAGTATCCTTGTTCTAATTAGATAGTGATATGTGCTTATATAACTGATAATTCGCAAGAAGTTTACAATTATTTAGATAAAAATAATATTATACCAATCAGAATATCAAAAACTCGTATAGAATGGCAAGAAAATAATGAGCGATGGATATGGTTACCTATAACTTAGAATACCAGAGGTTATAGATTTTATAAAATAAAAATATCTAAAAATTATAATAATGAGGAAATATTAAAAACAATAATTATTCCTTATTGTAGTTTATATTGTTGCTCTTGGGAGGTTATGGAATGAATTATTCTAAAAGACCTTTAAAAAAGCATTATAAAATAAAAGATAAATTAGAAAAAGCCACTGAAGTATTAAATAAAAAAATTGATTCGGAATTAGAGGTAATTATAAAAATAATATTTTCTTGGATAGTTAATGATGAAAAAATTAATACGAAGGAACATCGAGATATTCTAATCAATTTATTTTATAAGGCTTTAGAAAATCTTTATTCTGAAATTAATATATAGTTAGGAAAGATTTATAAAACAGTAGCTCCTTTTAATTTAAAAAATATAACAGATTTAACCTTTCAAGAAGATGGAAAAACATTAGATGAGCGAATTACTAAATATTTAGATGATTTAGAAGAAAAAAGATTATCTGGTGATTTTCCAGAGAGCTTAAAAAGCTTTGGTGCTAATATGTATTCTCGCTTGTTAAATAATGAAGGTAGATATTTATTTACTCATTTAATGAAAATGAAAATAAAACCTGTAGCTTCAATACTTGTAATTGAAACAGGAACTTGCGATGATTTATGCGGTGAATGGAATGGAGAATACCCTGCAGGAGAAGATGTTCCTCTTCCTCCTTACCATACTAATTGTTAGTGTTCTGCTTATTATATTGAAACTGATGATGAAGATGATGTTGATGATTTAGATTTAGAAGTGGAGGAAATTAAGTATATATGATGAGATATGCAGGAATTATAAAAAATGATATTGCCGCGGCTCCTGGAGTATGTGTTTCTTTTTTCACTCAAGGCTGTCCGCATCATTGTTTTGGATGTCATAATCCTGAAACTTGGGATTTTGAAAAAGGTAAAGAATTTACTAATGAGACTTTTGAAGAAATATTTCAAGCACTTCAAGCCAACGGTATTCATAGAGATTTTTGTATAATGGGTGGCGAACCATTATGTGAACAAAATCAATTACTTACTCTACTTCTTATTAATACAATTAAAGAAAAGCTTCCTAATACTAAAATTTATGTTTGGACTGGATATTATTATGATGATTTAATTAAGCAAACTACTAATGGTAAGCTTCAAGAGATTCTTAAAAAAGCTGATGTATTAATTGATGGTCCATATATTCAGTCTCAAAGAGATATTACACTATCAATGAGAGGTAGTAAAAATCAAAGTATCATAAATTTAAAGGAGATTAATAAATGAGATATAGAGGAAAAATTGCTAATTTAGAAGAAGCAGTATAGAAAGAACCACAAGTAGGAGATGTATTTTATAATACAACTGATACTCATAATTATGTTTGGTCTGGTACTGAATGGAGTGTTCTGACTGATACTGTTGATTTTAAAATGAGCAATTATGAATTAAATAAATGCGTAATTGGCCAAATGAAAGAACTTACTCCAGAAGAAGTAGATAAAAAATTAGAAATTATTGATAATTATGTTCAAGAAAGTAATAATAAATATTTTATGCTTTTATGTAATGAATTAAATTATTATACAGTATTTGAAACCAATAGCTTAAGTAATGATAATCCTTATCTTAATATGACTTCAGCTGTTTATGATATTATTAAGAATTTAGGTCAAATTAAAGATATTAATGATAGTGGCTCTGGGGCAGTTGAAATTTGGATTACAAATAATGATGAAACTAATTGTTATCATTTATTTAATTATGATGCTGGTATTGTTCCAGTTATAGGGAGATAATTATGTTATTTACTTATTTTGATTTATTTAATACAACGCAAATTATTTATTACCAAGGCCCAAATGATAAAAAGCCCAGTATAGTTTGCACTTGCCGCCTTGATAATCTTAGCGATACTTTAACCAAATTATCAGAGCAATATAAAGATAGTGATATCCATCTTTATGGCAATTAGACTTATGGTGAAGGGCTTAAAGAAACTATCGAAAATTCTTTAATTACTAAATATAGTAATAATAATATTAAAGTTTATGTAAATTAATAGGAGAAAATATGTTTGAATATTTAATTAATACTACTGAAGTATATAGAGTAGATACAGAAAAAGAAGCGGCTGAACTTATTAATAAAGCCAAATAGGATAAAGAATATGATTTAGCTAAATATTCTTCTACAAAGAAAGAGCGTAAATAGAAGGGTGAGATTATTGATGAATGGTATCAAGTAACCCTTGTGAAAAAATTCAATGATGAAAAAGAACCTACTGACCATATTTCACCTTGTTATACAAACAGAACTAATTTTGATGGGGAGACTAATTAACTAATGAGTATTTATTTTGAAAAGGTAAATAAATATATAGATTGTGATTTGCCAATGCCAGAACGAAAAACGAAATATAGTGCAGGCTATGATTTTGCATCTGCTGAAGATGTCGTAATTCCTTCATATACACATATTATAGAGGCTTTTAAAAATGGGGTAGCTACTAATAATATTATTTCGTTAAATGACATGGCTAAAATTACTAAAGATCTTAAACTAAAGCCTACACTTGTTCCTACTGGAATGAAATGCCATATGGAAGATGGTCAATTCCTTGAATTATCTGTCCGTTCTTCTTTACCTTTAAAGCATTGGATTATCCTTGCTAATGGAGTTGGCATTATTGATGCTGATTATTATAATAATCCTGATAATGAAGGACATATTTATTTTCAATTAATTAATCTTTCTCCTTTTAATATTAAAATTGCCAAAGGAGATATTATCGGTCAAGGTGTTATTAGAAATTACCTTATTACAGATGATGATAAGGCTGAAGGTACAAGAATTGGTGGGTTTGGTTCAACAAGTAAGGACGCTAATAATTAATCAATAAATAATAATCTCCTTCTATAATAGGAGGAGATTTATATGAATTTTTTATTTTTAGACTTATCCACTAAATCTACTGGATATGCTATATCAGATGATAAAGGTAAATTAATTACTTATGGTTTACTTACTGCTTCTTCTTCTAATAATATAAGTCGTATCCAAAAGATACAAAGTGGAATTATAGAATTAGTAAAACAATATAATATAGAAAAATTAATCGCTGAAGATGTTCATCCAGAAGCCTATGGTTATTCAGATACAGCTCGATTACTTATGTGGCTTCAAGGGTCTATAGTTCTTGGTGCTCATAGCGTAAATAATAATATAAATTCCAAAAGCATAGAATTTATGCAAGCTAGTGAATGGCGAAAAAATTTAGGAATTAAAACAGGCCGTGGTATTAAACGTGAAAACCTTAAACCTCTTGATATAAAATATGTAAAAGATACGTATGGTATTGATGCAAATGATGATGTTTGTGATGCTATATGTTTATACACTGCATATTTTAAATCATAGTAGGATGAATTAAATTGGGAATGACGGTCAATTTTATATAATTATATAATTCTTTCTTTTATTTATAATGAGAAAGAGCGACAAAATTATGTCGGGAGGATTATATAAATGTTAGAATTTATTACAACACATTTGCTTGAAATTGTTTTTGGATTAATTTCTGCAGGTGCCTTAGCCTTCTGTAAATATCTTTATAGCAAAATGAAAACTTATAAAAAACTAATTGAAGAAAAAGAAAACAGTAGTTTAGATAACACAATTGAAACTCATATTGAACCAATTCGTCAAGAAATTGAAGAACTACGAAAGTATGTATTAGAAAGCAATAATGATACTAATAAACATATGGATTTAATTTTATCTTCTTATCGCTTTAGATTAACTCAATTGTGTAAAGCCTATATTCAGCAAGGATTTATGACAAATACTGAATATGAACAATTAGTTGAATTTTATAAAGTTTATGCTGGCTTGGGTGGAAATGGTCAAGCAAAAACTTATTATGAACGGGCTGTCCAATTACCTGTCCATGACGTACAAGAATAAAAAAAAATAAAGGGAAGCAATTGCTTCCCTTTATTTATTATTCTTATACAATTTTTGTAGCTAATGTAGCTATCTTTCTTTGTAATAATTGTTTTTCTTCAGGAGTAGCATCCTGAATCATTTCTAAAAGATCAGAAGTTAGGACTTGGGCATAATCTTCTAACTCTCTCATCTATTGGGCCTAGTCCATATGAAGTTCCTTACTTTCAATGTAGGATTTACGCTTCATTGGGCTATGGCCCATTTTTTTATTATCATCATTCATAGCTCCGATACCATAATACATAGTATCAGTTTGGCGGCTACTTTCCTCATGGTCTTCCTTATCTTCCATTGCTTCTACTATTGATACATAATAACAAGTTTCAGCTAAATCCTTAATCATATCAATTACTTCACCCATTTCATGGGTATCAACGCATTGAGGATTAGTCATTTGCTATTCCACTAAATTAATTAAAGTATCTTTAATTTCACATAATTTCTTCATTTATCACGCCACCCTCTCTATAATAAGACTGGCATTTTCAACACTAACAGAAGAAGCACTGGTATTTTCAACACTTATCTATTGGCAACATCCACGTGGAACATTTAAAAATAGAGCACGAGAAATACTATTAAACTATTCTACTGCAGTTGGAGTTGAAATCATTGTAGTTTCTGCAACAGGCTCCCCATTAATAGCTATTGCCAAAGAAATAGGAGCTACAGTTTCGCCAGTTGGAAGAGCTACATTAGCTCCAAAAGTAACCTTAAATCTAGCTCTACATTGATTAGTTATACCTCGTAAAGTTACTAATCCGCTACCTTCACGATGAACCATGGCGCAACTACCTGGAACAGCGGTATTAGTAAATACTACATTACTATTGGCATTTACCGTTTGTA
>CAMELE010000009.1 GCA_945923475.1 uncultured Mollicutes bacterium | reverse complement strand
AACTTACACTATTTATGTAAGTTTTATAAAATCAGTCATTTTCTTGAAAATAACCTAATATTTTAAAATATTTTGTAAATACACATATTTATGAATATTCATACTATTCCATCATATAATTTATTGGTGATATTATGAAAAAAATATACACATTTATAAAAGCAAATTTTATGAATGTATTTATTTCAATTATAATTTATCAAACTATTCTAACGATATTTTTCTTTACAACTACAAATCTAAGAATACTTGCTGTATTAATTGTTATTTTAGCAATTAAAATAATATTTTTTGAGTACAAAACCCCAATCAAAGATTTTTTTAAGAATCTTTTTAAAAAAAACAAGTAAAAAAAATTGATTCATATGAGTCAATTTTTTATTTATATTCCTTAAATTGATTTAAAAATCTTACAATCTTACTAGTAATGCTTAAGAATCTAGAGGTTATTTCATATGAATAATCAATATCAAGCATTAAAACATATGTATATAAAACCATAAGCTTGAAATATCTTTTACTTATCTCATCTGATAGATATTTATCCATAATCTTTTTATGATTTATATCCAGATTATCCATATCAATATAAATTTTATAGTAATCATTTACAGGATGTCCCTCTTTAATGTACCTATAGCCAATAAAATGATTACATAAATAATGAGATTCCTGGGGATTACCATGATTCACCGCCACATCAATGCTTGAATTATAATTTTTAAATTTTTTTAATAGCTTATATATTTCAAGCTTAGTATCTAGTACTAAATGGTATTTTGATAGATAAATCCAGGACATATCATTTTTAATTGGATTTGTTTCTATTTGTCTTATTTTTAACTCTAAAGATGTAAACCTATCATTAGCTATAACAGCTATTTTTTTAAATTTAAATTCTGCCATTTTGGGAATAGGAATATTTTTCTTTGTTTTAGATACCATTTTAGATGCAGCCTCTAGCATTCCTTCATATCTATCATAAATCGATGAATAATCATTTCTATACTCATATAAAAAATAGATATGATTATTCATCTTTTTTATTTCAACTGGCTTTATAATAGGTAAATTTAAGCTTTTAACCTTTAAATAATTACTATACTCTATAATTGAGATATCCTTTATTATATAAGAATCATTATTTGTACTAGCAATCCAGGTCTTTTCTGTTAAGGGAGAAACTTTATAAAATTTTAGATCAAATAAATTCTCAATCATAGCTCTTAAGCGTTAAAACGTTATTGTTGGCATCATAATTTTCATTAAACTCCGCCTCAGACAAATTATATTCATTTAATACCCTATTTTTATCATCTACATAAACCTTTGTAATTTTTAAATAATGAGCCTCAAACATATTGAATAATTCTAAAAATCCTCTTTCATTATTTTCTATTACAGTAGTTATATTAACATTATCCTTTCTATCCTTTAAGGTCTCACCTAGCATTTTATCATATTCTTGGTTAATCTGCTCAGACATATGCATAGATACTAGCTCCTCCTGAGTTTTTTCTTGATGATCAGAATCAACCTTTACTGTATCGTTTGATTCAATGTTCGTTTTTTCTTCTTCATTAATTACAATAACCTCTTCATCTATAATACTTCCATCGTACTTTTCAATGTAGTCTATTTCAATATTATATTTAACATTTACTCCCTTTTTATCTACTACACATAAGTCTAAATCTAAAAGTGAAACATTATTAACCTCTAAACCTTCTTTAAGCGTTACATCAAAATCTAATCCCATTGTTTGAAAATTTTCGGTCATAGAATCATCAAAATAGGATAAATCAACTAGGATTGTACCAGTTAAGCAATCGTTTTTAATTTCATACTTATCAAATCTCTTTACATATGTTTTTACTGCAGAAATATTAGCTACTTCCTTAAACCTTTCCTCTAAAATATTAATTTTCAAATAACTCACCTAAAAAATTATATGCGTACAAAATAAAAAAATGAATGTAGCCAACTTATTTAGCTACATCCACTAAACTTTCAATATAATTTAGCACATCTTCAATTCCTTGCTTGGTATCAGATGATGTAACAATAAACGGATCATCAATGCTTAAAACAAGCTTATTTCGAATAATTTTTTTATTCTTTTCAATTTCTGAGCGTTTAAGCTTATCAAGCTTTGTACCTATAATACATACAGGTACATCATAGTATCTCAAAAAATCAAGCATTTGCTTATCTTGATTTGTTGGCTCATGACGCATATCAACTAATAAGAAAGCACATTTTAGCTCTTCTCTATTTGTAATATATGATTTTATCATTGGCTCAAATGTCTCCCGTATAGATTTTGAAACGCGCGCATAACCATAACCTGGGACATCCACAAAAATAATACTATCATTTATTAAAAACAGATTTAACGTTTGTGTCTTTCCTGGGTTTGAGGATGTTCTGGCTAGTGCCTTACGATTAACAAGTGCATTAATAAAGCTTGACTTGCCTACATTTGAGCGACCACAAAACATAAATTCAGGATGTCCTTCCTGTAACATATGGGACATATTTGTTCCACTTTTTATAAATTCTGCACTTTTAATTTTCATTAAAAATCATCTCCTAATTCAAGCTTATTTAAAATTATTTTAAATTCCGCTTCATTTAATACTGAAGTACCTATCATCGCATGCCTGTCATCACCATGAAAATCTGAACCCGCACTAATAAACATATTATATTTTTTTGCAAGGTCTGCAAAGTATTCAAAATCATTTTCTTTATTTAAAGGATATCTAGCTTCAATTCCATCAAATCCTAGCTTTATTATTTCCTCAACAATATCTCTTTTGATAAGTGTTGGGTGAGCTAAAATCGCTATCGAGTCAAGTTCCCTTAGCATTTTTAAACCAGAGACTGTATCTAGTTTTGTAGATGGAATATATGCTGGTGATTTATCACTAACCATCTGATGAGCCTCTTCATGAGTTAAATTAGGATTTGAATGAATTAAACACTGATACATATTAGCTCTTGTAATAATAGTTGCATCCTTAAATAAATAATCCATATCTGTTTTTACATTATAGATATTTCTAATATTTTCCATCATTTTTATACATCTATTATTTCTTATATCGATTATATTTTGTGAAAAATCGTATAGCTCTTTTGGCACAATATTATGTTTAAATAAAGCTACAATATGCACAGTATTTCCCTTATAAAATGTAGATAATTCCATTCCTTTTAGCACTTTAATTCCATATTGTGCCCCGATTTCATATGCTTCATCAACACCAAACACACTATCATGATCGGTTAATGCCAATACATCAACCTTCTGCTTTTTGGCAATTTCAATTAAATTTTTAACAGAATATAAACCATCTGAATATTTTGAATGATTATGTAAATCAATACGCATAGTATCACATCCATAAAAATTTTATCATAATTAATCCGTAAAGAAAAGATACCGTTTTTTGGTATCCTTACTTTACTTTATTCTTCATCATCAAATAATGAAATTTTTTCAAACTTTATATTGCCTTCATCCTTAGCTTTTGATTCATTCTTAAGTATTTCATCTAATTCATCTTCAATACTCTTAGATTTTGAAGCCTTTATAGGCTTTTCTTCCATATTTTCAAAGCTAAAGAAATCAATATTATTATCCTTTTCAATTAAATAATCATCTGATGGGGCAATATCTGGATTCTTTGGCTGACTAATCATCATTCCTATTGGTTCACCTAGTCCATCAGCTAAAATATTTGTACCAGCATCTGTTTGAGTATATTTAATATCAAAAACCTTAAGTACGTCTATTCCATTATTATAAATAACTGTTAAATCAACATTTTCCTTATATTGATTTGCAGTAAGTTTAGCTGCACTAACAGCTAAATGAGGATTAGACTTAATCTTCTTAATTACAGCTTGACCGCTTCTAGCACGCTTAGATAAGGTCAATTCATCAATTTTTTGTCGTTTAATGTAGCCTCTATTTGTTAAAACTAATAAATCATCATTTTTATTAGCATAGAATGCCTGAACAACATAATCCTTTGGTTTTAAAGCAATAGCCTTGATTCCACCAGCTGCAGTTCCATATAATGAAACATCTGATGCTCTAAAGCGTAATACATCACAGCCATTTGTAACAGTAATTATTTCAAGTGGATTTGTTATTAAATCAACTGATACTAATTCATCACCCTGACCTAGCTTCATTGCTCGTACAGCCTTTGAATATCTAGAAACAATAAAATCGGATAAAACAGTTTGTTTAATTAAGCCATTCCTTGTGGTTAAAAGTAATGTCCTATTTGAGTCGAATTTATCAATTATGAAAACTTTGATCAACTTTTCAACTGGGGATATTTGAGCAATATTATTGATGTATACTCCAATATCCTTCATTTTACATTCATCAACCTTAAAAATAGGAATAAAGACATAATTACCTAGATTGGTAAAGCCAAGCATAGTATCTGTTGTAAGAACATCCCCCTCAAAAATAATAGTATCTTTTTCTTTAAGGGTGTTAAGCTTTGAAAGATTGTAATTTTTCATTGTTACACGCTTTAGATAGCCATCTTTTGATGCAACAAAGTGTACCTGCTCCTTTTGGATTAAATCCTGTTCATCAATAGATAGGTCAGATACTTCAGCTCGAATTTCGGTTCTACGAGGAGTAACGATATTCTTTTTCATCTCAACAAGCTCATTCTTAATTACCTTTAACAGCTTTTTATCAGATCCTAGGATTTCATTGTATAAGGCTATGTTTGCTTCTAATGTAGCCTTTTCTTCATGTAATGCCGTTACATCTGTATTAGATAAACGATATAATTGCATTGTTACAATAGCTTCTGCCTGACGTTCAGAGAAATCAAATTTTTTCATTAAATTTTCTTTTGATTCTGCCTTATTAGATGATGCTCTAATGGTCTTAATAACCTCATCTAAAATCGAAACCATTTTGATTAAACCTAGTACAATATGTAAACGGTCAGTTGCCTTTTGAAGTAAATAATTTGTTCGATTAGTTATAACATCCTTTTGATGCTCTATATATGCATCTAAAATTTGTAATACTCCTAAACGCTCAGGTCGTTGGTTTCTAATGACAACCATATTATATTTAATATTTACCTGTAGGTCTGTATTTTTGTATAAGTAATTTAAAATAGCAGTTTCATTTGCACCTTTTTTAAGATCAATCGCAATTCTTAAGCCTTGACGGTCAGATTCATCACGAACCTCAGCTATACCATCAACCTTACGATCAATTCTTAACTGATCAATTCTTTCTACAGTTTTTTGCTTATTTGTATCAAATGGAATTTCTGTAACAACAATACGACGTTGATTATCACCAAAATCCTCAAATATTATCTTTGATTTAACAACAACTGTACCAGCACCTGTTAAAAATGCCTCCTTGATTCCATTGATTCCTTCTGCAATACCCCCAGTAGGAAAGTCTGGACCTGGCATAATCTCAAGAAGTTCATTAATATCCATATTTGGATGATCAATTTTATATATAGTTGCATCAATAGTCTCTGCAAGGTTATGAGTTGGAATATATGTTGCATAACCTGAGGAAATACCAACAGCTCCATTTACAAGTAAATTAGGGAATTTAGCCGGAAGGACAGTTGGTTCTTTTTCTTCTCCATCAAAGTTATCCATAAATACTACTGTATTCTTATCAATATCCTGTAATAAGTAATCAGCATTTTTTGATAATCTTGATTCTGTATAACGCATGGCAGCTGGACCATCGCCATCAATTGAGCCATTGTTACCTTGCATATCAATTAAAGGAACTGACATACGCCAGGTTTGGCTCATACGAACCATTGCTTCATAGATAGATAAGTCACCATGTGGGTGATATTTACCCATTACCTCACCACATATACGAGCTGATTTTTTATATTGACTTGTTGATGTAATTTTCATATGGTTCATTGCGTATAATATACGACGTTGAACTGGCTTTAAACCATCTCTTACATCGGGGATAGCTCTTTCTTGAATGATTGCCTTTGAATAGCGTCCAAAGCGATCTCCAAGAACATCCTCTAATCTTTCATATTGGAAGGTTTCTTTTTGAAACATATCAAGTTTAACTTTAATACTATCTTTTTTTGCCATAATCCACCCTCCTATAGATTTTCAATTTGAATCTCATCTTCAAGCGTAAAGGCTACATGATTTTCAAGCCAAGTACGACGTCTGGCAGCATCATCACCCATCAGTAAGTTAACCTCTGATTCAGCTTCATCTAAATCATCAATTTTAACTTGAATTAGGGTTCTAGACTCCGGATTCATAGTTGTTTCCCATAATTGTTCAGCATTCATTTCACCAAGTCCTTTGAAACGCTGGATTATTAATGATTCTTTTTGATATTTGTTTGTATATTCAGTTAACTCATCAGTTGAATATAAATACTTAACTGTAGGATTCTTTCCCTTAACAGTTACCTTAAATAATGGAGGAAGAGCAATATAAACACGGCCATCCTCAATTAAAGGCCTCATATATCTAAAGAAGAATGTTAAAAGTAATATTTGAATATGAGCTCCATCATCATCAGCATCGGTCATTATTACAACCTTTTTATAATTACACTTTCTAATATCAAATTTGTCCCCAAATTCGGCACCAATTGTATAAATCATAGTCGCAATTTCTTGGTTTTGAAGTGCGTTTTCTTGGTTAGCTCTTTCAGTATTTAATACCTTACCACGTAAAGGTAGGATAGCCTGGAAACGACGATCTCGACCATTTTTAGCAGAACCACCGGCAGAATCTCCCTCAACTAAGAATAATTCGTTGATTAATGGATTCTTCTCCTGTGCTGGCGAAAGCTTACCTGATAGATTTAATTCATTCTTATCCTTTTTGTCAAGCCTAATTTGATCACGTGCTTTTCTTGAAGCTTCTCTTGCCTTTCTATTAAGAAGCGCCTTTTCAACAATAAACTTAGCTACATCTGCATGTTCATGTAAATAATATGTATATTTTTCATAAGTGATATTATCTACAATTGTCTTGGCAATTGGTGTACCCAATTTACCCTTTGTTTGACCTTCAAACTCTAAAACTGATTCTTCAACACGAACAGATACAATAGCAGTTAAACCTGTTCTAATATCAGTACCTTCTAGATTAGCTTCCTTTTCCTTGATTAAATTAAACTTCCTAGCATAGTCGTTAACCGCTCTAGTCAATCCCGTTTTAAAGCCAATTTCGTGAGAACCACCATCACGAGTTCTAACATTATTAGCAAATGAAACAATGCTTTCATCAAAGCCCTCATTAAATTGCATCGCAACCTCAACCTCAATTGGTCCTGAGGTTTGATCAAAATAAGCAACATCAAATAATGGTTTTTTCTTTTCATTTAATAAAGATACATATTCTGAAATACCTTTTTCATAATAAAATGACTCTTTTTTATTATTCTTTTTATCATTAATACTCATTCTTAATCCTTTAATTAAGAATGCACCTTCTCTTAATCTTTCCTTGATTGTATCATAATTAAAAATTACAGTTGAGAATATTTTTGGATCAGGTTTAAAGGTAATAATTGTACCAGTCTTATTAGTTTTGCCAATAACCTCAGCATCAATGACCTTCTTCCCTCCGTCCTTAAATTGAATATGGTGAATTTCTCCATCCCTCATTGATTGAACATCAAAATACGTAGATAGGGCATTTACAACCTTACCACCAACACCATGAAGTCCTCCAGAAACCTTATATCCTCCACCTTGACCGAATTTACCACCGGCATGTAATATAGAATATATGACTTCAAGGGAGCTCTTTCCAGTTTCTTTGTTTATTCCACATGGTACACCACGACCTTGGTCAGTAACAGTTACAGAGCCATCCTGATTTAAATCAACAGTAATTTCTTTACCATATCCAGCTAGTGCTTCATCGATAGCGTTATCAACAAGCTCCCATATCAAATAGTGTAAGCCACGAGAATCTGTTGAACCAATGTACATACCTGGTCTTTTTCTTACTGGATCAAGTCCAGATAAAATCTGAATATCGGTATCATCATAATGCTTTTCAGCCATATTTCCCACATCCTTGTAAATTATTTCAGTATATTTAGTTTATCATAATTCAGCATTTTTCTCAATATTTATATTCTTTTTTCTTAATTGAATATGTTTATTTTAATAAAATAAATTTGCAATGTATTAAAATAAAGTGTATAATACTTTCAAGAGGTTGTTAATATGATTTTACAAATAAATGCAACGACAATAATTCTATCTATTGTCTTATTAATTGTTTCTTACTTACTAGGCTCAATTCCATTCGGACTAGTAATCGGAAAAACAATTACAAGGATTGATGTAAGAGAGCATGGATCAAAAAATATAGGTACAACAAATTGTATCAGGGTATTAGGGAAAAAGGTTGGATATACAGTGTTCTTCTTTGATGTATTGAAGGGCGCAATAGTAATTATTTTAGTCAAATATTTATTTGAACCATTAAATATTATGGAGCCAATGATTCCATATATTTTCTATGGACTTGCGGCCATAATCGGACATTTGTTTTCCATTTATCTAAAATTCAAAGGTGGAAAGGCGGTAGCTGTATCTCTTGGAGTTGTTATGGCACTAACTCCACTGGCTGGAATAAACTGCTTAATTGTTTTTGGATTAGTATTTGTATTAACTGGTTATGTATGCTTGTGTAGTTCTTTTGCAGCATTAACAGTAGGAACTACCGTATGGATACTTCACTTTGTTGGATATAATGGTACAAACGGAGGACTTGAATACTTATTTGGTAGACCAGATTGGTTTACAGTTGGACTTTACACTATATTAGTATTCGTTTTAATATTTAAGCATAAAGAAAATTTCAAAAGATTGAAAAACGGAACTGAAAATTGCTTTAAAAAGAAAAAAATTGAGGAATGACTTCCTCTTTTTTTGTAAATAAAAATAAAACTAAGACAAGCTTAGCTTTAAATTTACTATTTTTGTTCTTCCATTGAACGCATAACTGCACGAACCTGCTTTTCAGATGGAGTACGACCCATTTGTGAAAACATAGCGCGAATCATTTTTTCATTAATTGGTGGATTTTTCTTTAGTTGGCTCTTAAATAATTTTCGAGCTACAATAAATCCAGCAACAAATCCTACAAGTAATACTATTATGCATATAATCAAAACTTGCCACCAAACCATAGTTTCAACTCCTTACTTTCTTTATTCTACTAAATTTATGAATAAATATCAATAAAAATTAGCAGTTTTACCCATAATTTGAATCATTACTTCTACATATTTTTCTTTATATAAAATTATATATAACAAATTTTGATTTTTTTTGCGATTATTCATGTAAAAATCTTGCCTAAAATAATAGATAAATGTTATAATTAATATACAAGGAGGAAAAGAATATGCCAAGAAAAGTAAATGAATCTTCTTGTATCGCTTGCGGCGCTTGTGTAAACGAGTGTCCTGTAGGTGCAATTACTCTTGAGGACGTATCTCACATTGATCCAAATGTTTGTATCGATTGTGGAGCATGCCAAGCTGCTTGTCCTGTAGGAGCAATTGATGAAGAATAATTAATAAAGAGGAGTTTAACTCCTTTTTATTTTAGTTTTTTATCATTTCATAAATAATATTTAACTAATATAATATTATGGAGTGATTAAAATAGATATAAATAATATATTAAATCCTTTGAATGCTTTAGCATTAGGCAATTCATTTAAGGATGAATATTCTTTTTATAAGTACAAAAGGGTTACCTTCAATAATCAAGCATCTGAAAAAGAAAATATTTTACTGCTAATAATGGCATATCGTTTTAACCTAATAGACCTATCATACCTGCTAGATATAAATCCAAGTAACAAAGAATTATTAGATTATTATAACAAGGTAAAAAAGGATTACTATAATTTACTTACCTTTTATGAAGAAAAATATAATGCACTTTCAAACATACCGTTAAAGGATTTCTCTAAATATTGCTATTTAGATTTACCTTGGGTAGGTGATAAATAATGTGGAATTATCAAAGGAATCTACTATATCCAGTTTGTATAACTAAACCTAATTTGGATTATGCTAAATACTTAGTTACCGCAATTGGATCATATGCAGGTGAGCTAGGTGCAGCTTTAAGATACCTAAATCAAGCAGATACTATGCCAACAGTTGAAGGTAAGGCTCTTCTTACAGACATTGGTACTGAGGAAATTGCACATGTCGAAATATTAAGTGAAATGATACGACAATTAACTAAAAACGTATCAATAGATAAGATTAAAGAATCAAAGCTATTAGAAAACTATGTTGATCATGGAAGTTCTTTTGTTCCAACAGATGCATCTGGGAATCCATTTTCAATAACATATTACGCATCAACTGGTGACTTTATTTCTGATTTATATGAAGACCTTGCAGCAGAACAAAAGGCTAGAACTATGTATGAACATTTAATGGACATTACAAACGATGAGGAAATACTTGCACCATTGTCCTTCTTAAGACAAAGAGAAATAATTCATTTTAATAGATTCAAAGAATTACTTGAGAAATATAAAAAACAATTTTCAAAATAACGAAAATTGTTTTTTATTATAATACGAAATGGTTTTTACCATCCTTTTTAACCTTATATAGTTTTCTATCTGCTTCTCTAGCTGCATCATCAATTACCGGACTAGAAATCCTTGATACACCAATGGATAAAGTAAACTTAATCTCATGTTCATTATAAACTACCGTCATCTCATTTATAATATCTATAAATTTATTGAGAATCTTTTCTATATCTTCATGAATATTAACAAGGGCAACAAACTCTTCTCCACCAATACGAGCAACATTTCTATCACCAAAAAACTCAATAAGCTTTGATCCTAATTGCTCAAGAATTAAATCCCCACAAGAATGTCCATAGGTGTCATTAATCTTTTTAAAATAATCAATATCCATCATAACATAATACAATTCTTCATTACTATTGCTAAAATGGTTACTTAATATTTCATTTAAACCATATCTATTATAGCACTTCGTTAGTTGATCCTTATTATATTTAGTTAATACATCATTATACTTAGACATATTAATTAGGTGAGATGTAATTATCTCATTAATAATACCACCAAAATAATTTATTCTTTCTGTCTTATTAGAAGTATCATTAATATATTTTAAAACTAAATAGCCAATTATCTCATTTAAACTATTTTTAAGTGCAACAATAATAATATCAGTAATATTTGAACGATGCTTTTTTGGAATATCTAAGTCAACCAAGTGAACCATATTATCCGACTTAAAGCTACATTCTGAAATAACATCCTCTTTAAATTCATCAATATCATTTGCCATAATAAGAGTTGCACTTGATATGTTTAAAAGTTTAGGAATTAATCTTGCAATTGTATCCTTTAAGCTTCTTTCATCATTTACAATGGACAAATCATTAATAAACTTTGTCATATCTAATAGCTTATCTGCTAAATACTTATAGCCAAAGCTGGCTAGTGATTCAATCTTAGTTTGAGAATTATTCTTAATTATATACTTTAAAACCTGATTAACCTGCATACCAAGACTATATTTAGCCTCAACACTTTCTAAGTAGTTATCCATATCATTTGATGCTTTAAACATCATTGAAGCTTCGGTTAAAAATGGTAATTGCTCACCTAAAACCTTAGAACGGAACTTATATGCATCTAAAAAATATTTATATGCCTTTTGAAAATCTCCCATCATTCTAAAATAACGGCCAAGTTCATAATAAATCTCTGCATAATCAATATTAGTATTCTCATTTTTAAGCAATTCAAGAATTTCATTAGCTACCTTAGTTGCATTCTCTTTATCCTCAAGCTTATCATATACAGCAAGCAGACTTCTTAAAGGCAAAGCTTTAACAAACACCTGATGTACTTCGTTATATTCAATATTTTCAAATGCTTTTTTTAGAGCTTCTTCTGGAAGGCCAATATAAAGTAGTATTTTAACTTCCATATTGTTCATAACTGCAATATTTGAAGGACTTAAAAATATTTTTTGGTTTTTCATTTCATTAATTATATGTAATGCTTGATCATACAAAGTTAAATTACATAGTAAATACACACTATTTAAAGAAAATGAAATGTAATATGTTGGGTCTGATAAATCATTACAAATCTCTCGTGCTTGATTCAAAATCTTATAATTTTCAAGGAGATTTCCTTTGTAATTATTATAAATAAATAAATTATTTAAAGCAGATAAATAACCAACCTTATGCTGATAATCATCAAACGAATGATAAATCTCTAAAGCCTGCTTATTAAAAGACATACCATATTCCAAATCAGTACCATAATGAATCCAAAACTTCATTACTAGGCTTAACGCATAACCAATGCTATCATTTAATTTTTCTGTAACATCTTGAAAATAATTGACATACTCTTCAATATTTTCATAATAATACAAATTCTTAAGCGTAAACTTTCTGATAGAATCTAGATTCTTTTTTTCAGTTGGTTTACTTTTATATTCATCTATTAACTTTAAAAAATCCATATCTAACATATTATCACCAGATTAAATCGAAAATTTACTATTATATTTATATCACATTTGTAAAAAAAATTAAAGAAAAATTTTCCAAAATATAAGTTGTAAAATTTAAATTGACACTTTATATTTGTAAGATTCATATAAGAAAGGAACACCCCATGGGGTGTCGCGCCAAAAAAAAATTAAAAAGACATACAGTTAGTTGTATAATGAGATTGACAAGAAATCATTAGAAAGGAACTAACCATATGTCTACTTATTATTCTACTACACTTGATTCAAAAAATATACACTTTTTACATCGTTCTATCATAGCTAAAGCTTTAAACGATGGTGATTCTATAACTACTATAGCTAAAGAACTAGGTTTTTCTAGGCAAGCTATACATAATGAAATATCTCGAGGAACTATTGAACATATCAAAACAGATTTAACTATTGAACATGTATATGATCCATATGCAGCACAATATAAGCATGATGAATCTGCTCACTGGAAAGGTAGATTATCTATAATTGATGATTGTAAAGAGTTAATCTCAATTATAGAATCAGGAGTTAGAGAAAAACTGTCTCCAGAGGTTATCGCTCATAATATTGCAGTAATGTACGAAAATGGAGAGATTACTCATAAGGTATGTTATAAAACAATATATAATCTAATTTATTCAAAGAAACTTGATGTAACTGTAGATGACCTATTATATGCCAAAAAAAAGCGCACAAAAGCCCGTAGACAAGAAAAAACACATGAAAAGCCTGAAGGTGGAGAATCAATAGAACTAAGGCCTGACATTTCTGATAGAATTGAATTTGGACATTGGGAGATTGATTGTGTAGTTGGTAAGCGTAAAGGAAAATCAACTTGCTTAATGACCTTAGTAGAACGTAAAACTAGATATGGTATTACTGTTCTTATTCCTAAAAAATCTAAGAAATGTATAGTTAATGCCTTAAAGAAGATTAAATCAAAATTTGGAAAATATTTTTATGACGTATTCAAAACAATTACTGCAGATAATGGTTGCGAATTCAAAGATGCAATAGGCATGTCATTAGCTTTAAAAAATGGCAAAAAAGTAAGAATATACTTTGCCCATGCATATCATTCATGGGAAAGAGGATCCAATGAAAATTTTAATAAAATGATTAGACGCTATTATCCTAAAGGCACTGATTTTACTACTATTACCAATAAAGAATTGCAATTAACAATTAATAGAATCAATAATTACCCTCGAAAACAATTCTCATTTGAAACTTCAGCTTCTTTATTCATCAAAGAATTATCAAAATTAAATATCTCCATACAATTAACTGTATAAAAAAGGAATCATCCAATGGATAATTCCCCTAATTGTAAACTTTATTATTGCAATCTAGCAAAAATTTTCCAAAAAATACTATTTCATTTTTTTTGAAAATTCTTAATTATTTTATTTGATATTTTTTTACATTTTGGCCTATAATATTACTTTATTTATTATATTAATTAGTAATTCAAAAATGTTTCTTTTTTTAGAATTATTTTTAAATATTTCTGACTTTTCAATCATTTCTTCATTATAATAAAGCTCAATATACCCACCATCTGGATTTTTACTATCATAATTATTTCTAATCTGATAATTTCCCTCTTCACTCTTTTTCATTACAACATCTATTTCTTTACTTGCGACATATTCTACATAACCATTGCGATATAAAATAGATTCTTTTCTAATAATAATATCCGTTGGACTAATAAAACTTTTTACCATGTAATTTTTAGAACCATAATTTAAAAGCTCTTTTGCCTCTGAATTTCTTTTAATAGGATTTTCATAGCCCATTACTACTGTAATAAGTCTCATACCATTTTCTTTTTTTGTTGCCGATATACAATATCCAGCTTTATTTGTCCATCCTGTTTTAAGTCCATCTATGGAATCACTACCTATAAGCTTATTTGTATTAACTAGCCAAAAGGGTTTATCTGTATCTTCTCTAAAATAGCTTTCCTTCATGCTTGTATATTCAAGCACCTCAGGGTGCGTTTCAACTAAATAGCTTGAAATTATCGCCATGTCATGAGCTGATGAATAATGATTTTCATCCGATAAACCTGTAACATCTGAATAAAATGTATTTTTCATACCAAGTGATGATGCTTTTTTATTCATTTCATTTACAAACATACTTTCGCTTCCATACACATATTCTGCAACTGTTACAGCCGCATCATTAGCACTTGCAATGCAAATACACTTAATTAAATCTTTAAGCTTTGATTTTTCTCCTTCTTCTAAATAAACCTGAGATCCACCCATGGATTTAGCATGAGCTGATGTAGTTAGTATATCATCCATGGAAATTCGATTATCCTTTATAGCATCGTAAATAAGCGCAAGTGTCATAACCTTAGTCATTGAGGCGATTGGAAGCCTTTCATCTTTGTTTTTTTCATATAAAACAGTATTATTTGTGGTTGAAATTAAAATTGCACTTTTAGCATTTGTGCAGAATTCAGATTCGGCATTTATTTTTTTAATTGAACAACTAAATAAAACATTAAAAATTAATAAAAAAGAAATAAGTATTTTTTTCAAAATATTCACCAATTAATATTATGAAAAAATGCTAATATTATAACTTATTCCGTTAACCGTAAAAAAACACATAGAAATAATCTATGTGCATACTTATTATTTTATTCAACATCCATTACTCTATCTACTACTACATCCTCAACGCCATTTAAAATACTTTTTTCTACAACTATAATCGTACTCCATGGCCTAACAATAGCAAGAACTCCATCTTCAGGAATTGAATAGCGTAAATTTAAAACTAGCTTATCATTTTTAACATTGACACTATCAACTAGTAATGAATAATCAACATTTATCTCAGTAGAATATATTACAATTGCATATTTTTCAAAAAAATTTGAATCCATTTGATTTAATTGTTTAATATAACTTTCAACTACTAGATTCGGATTAATAAAGATATATTTTTCACAATATTCATAAAGTTGTTCATTTGTTTTAATTAACTCTAAGGATTCAGTATTAGATCCACTTTCATCAAATGCAGTGCTACCATATCCATTTCTATATATATAGTAATGGTCTTTATTTAGATATACATTTACATCAGATAATTCAAATCCAAATATAACATTATAACCAGATTTTTCACTACAGTTAGCACCAAACAAATACATTTTATCTTGATTAAATATATAATAACCAAATTTATAATCATCTTTAGCGTTCAATTCAGCATAATAGCACTTTGTATCTTTTGCATATGATAATGTGGTAGAATCATTTATAACAACAGAAAAATCCCATTGCAATGAAGTCTCTTTAATTTCACAATCATATATTTTATTATCCTTTATATCTATTATAGACGAACTTTCACCACTATCAAACGTATGATAAATTTGCTTAGCATAATATTTTCCATCTAAATTAAAATCTTGAGTTTCTGATGTTATGACTACATTGCTAGGATTGCATCCTACCATTAATAACACTATTAATAATGTATTTACTAATAGATAAATTTTTTTCATACTTATCGCCTCCATAATCGATAAACGTAACTAATTCATATAATTTAGTGTTCCTTTTAAAAAATCTTCAACATCAGCTTCAACTAATACTATAGTTCCATTTGGTAAAACGTAGCTTCCTGCTTCAGTTAAATAAACTCTGTTTTTCGAAAGTGAATATGCTTCAGCGAAACCTATATCTGCTCTGCCACCACATAATAAACATTTGTTTTTTCTTTGATTACTGTATGTGGTTCACTAAATGTTGAATAAACGAGTGTGCGGCTCAGCTTCATCAATCTGCCTCATAATATCACCCTTAGTTATATTAATTCTTTTTTAGACTATAATTAAAATAAAGTCAAAAATATCTTATAAAATATAATTATTTGATTTAAACTAAAACAATAATTTCCAAGTCGAATAAAAATAATATATCTATATAAAATAATGATGAAGTTAAATCTTCAAAAGGAGTTTTTAATAATGAATAAAAAAATTACTGCAAGACCATGCAAAGAACATCCTAACACTTGGGAAATTGAGGACCAATATGGATGTGTAAGACCTCATCACTATAGTACAAAGGAAGAATGTGTCCAAAAAGCAAGAAACCTTTGTGCGGAGTGCGGTTGCGAGCTTGTAATTCAAAACGAGCCTAACCAACAATAATTAAAGGAGCCTTTTTTTGGCTCCTTTATTACTATCTTATAATATCTAAAATAAGCTGTGATTTAACCTCTTCTTGTTTAATCTCAAATGATTCAAATGCTTTTTCAATTGATTCATTAGTGTTTTTACCATTTGTATGAATATAGCATAATGTTTCACCAACAGAGACATGATCTCCAACCTTTTTGTTTAAAACAATACCAACTGCCATGTCAACCTTATCCTCTAATGTTTCTCTTCCAGCACCTAAAATCATAGCTGCATGCCCAATGCCTAAAGCATCTATATGACTCACATAACCTGATGTTTTTGATTTAACCTCAATAACTTCCTTTGCTTTGGCAAAAAGGTCAGGATTTGTAATATATTCCTTATTTCCACCTTGTGCAACTACAAGATCAATTAATTTATTTAATGCTTTCTTATTTTTAATGTTTTCAAGCATTGCAGCTTTTGCTTCCTCTTTAGTTACAAATTTCTTTGCGTCTATTAATAAATATGATCCTATTTCTAAACATAAATCTAGTAAATCCTTAGGTCCATTACCATTAAGTGTCGCTATAGCTTCCTTAACCTCAAGTGCATTACCAACTGCAAGGCCAAGAGGCTCTTCCATATTAGTAAGTAATGCTGTCATATTTCTACCACAATTCTTACCAATTTGAACCATTAATCTTGCTAAATGTCTAGCATCATCAAGATTTTTCATAAATGCACCAGAGCCAACCTTAACATCAAGACAAATCGCATTAGCACCAGATGCTAGTTTTTTAGACATAATAGATGATGCAATTAAAGGAATAGATGAAACTGTACCTGTTACATCTCTTAATGCATATAATTTCTTATCTGCAGGTGTTAAATTCCCGGTTTGACCAACAATTGCAATGTTAATTTTTTGGACTTGCTTGATAAAATCCTTAGGACTTACTGCAATATTAAATCCCTCAATTGATTCAAGCTTATCAAGTGTTCCACCAGTATGACCTAAGCCTCTACCTGACATTTTGGCAAAATTAACACCAAATGAAGCTACAAGTGGTGCTAACACTAAGCTTGTTTTATCTCCAACACCGCCAGTTGAATGCTTATCAACCTTAACTCCATCAATCATAGATAAATCTAGCTTATCTCCAGAGTTTAGCATAGATATTGCCATATTTGTAGCTTCTTCATCATCCATGCCCTTTAAATATACAGCCATTAAAAATGCAGAAACCTGATAATCAGGAATATCACCCTTTGTGTAACCAGAAATAATGAATTCTATTTCTTCCTTATCTAGTTTATATCCATCTCTTTTTTTCTCAATTAAATCTACCATTCTCATATTCTTTTTCCCTCCGTTTAAATAGATTACAAGGATTTATAAAATCCTAAGCATTTAATTGTAAAATTTCCTTCTTCATTAATTCTTTCAATTAACGAAGATATTTCTGTTATATTTTTACAGGTTTTAAATTCCGTATAGAAGAAATATTTACCTAATTCTTCCTTTGTAGGTCTTGACATAATTGCATTTAAATTAATTTTAAGTGCATAAAACTTAACAAGAGCCTCAATTAAAATTCCCGGTTCATCCTTTTTTGCATCAAGAATAAGTGAACATGTTAAATTAGATTCTGCTTTAAAATCGAAATCTTTTTTTAACACCAAAAATCTTGTTATGTTATTTTCACTATCCTCAACATTTTCTATTGTAAATTTGAACAAACCATCATTTATATGCATTGGAATAATTGCTCCATATGTAGGGCCTGAATTTTTAAGCTTTTCATATGAAGTTACGTTGCTTTCAGTTTCAATTACTTCAAATCCATATTTATTTATAAAATCTAAGCATTGTCCCTTTGCTTTAAATTGAACATAAAGCTTTTTAACATTATTTATATTATCTGCTTTAGTTACAAACTTAAAATGAACAGGAACTGATATATCCTTATCAATATATAAATTATATTTATGTAACATATCAAGGGTTTCCTGAACATAACCATCTAATGTATTTTCAAATGGTAAAATACCAAATCCATATTCTGCAATTTTCTTTGCAGCCAAGGAAATTGTTGGATAAAATTCAATTTGATAATCCTTTCCTTCAAATTCCGATAATTTCTTACATGCAACCTCTGAGAAAGTTCCTGATGGTCCAAGTGTAATAATTCTTTGATTTTCTACTTTGTTCATCATATAGTTTTCATCCTTCATAAATTTATAAACATTTAAGCCTCTATTTGCTTTAAATATTTGCGTATTATCTCCATTAATATAAATGGCTGTATCCTCATCTAAGGCATATGCTTTATCAACATTACAAAGCATTTGTTTAAAATATAAAATACGATCACCTAAATTAAAATGCGGACAAAATGCAAAATCTAATATACCTAAGCCTGAAATTTTATTATAGTTATAATAATTATCATGATCATTATACGCTTCAGTGTCTGTTAAGCCAAATTTAGTCCATAAAATTGCACCTGCAGAAACACCAGCAATAATTTTGTTTGATTTTGCTAAGTCTATTAGTAGCTTATCATATCCAGATTTAGATAAAAAGCTCATTAGTTCACGAGTATTACCACCACTAAAGTAATATATATCAGCTAAGCTTATCTTAGTTAATATATCATTTCTAGGTTCAGTTTTTAAATCTACAAAATCAAATAGATATGATATTCCATCAAATTCCTTTTTAAATGAGCTTATTGCTCTTTTTATATCTAAAGCAGCCGTTGGAAAAAATAAAATTCGTGGTTTTTCTATTCCTGACAATTCAATTAAACGACGAGCAATATAATTATTTTTTAAATCAAAATCATGCCCGCCAATCAAATAAAACCTAGCCATTATTTATACTCAAACTTATATCCAAAGCCACGAATAGTTTGAATACAATTTTTATATTTTCCAAGTGAATTTCTTAGCATTTTAATATGAGTATCTATTGTTCTATCATCGCCAAAAAAGCCATATCCCCAAACATCATTCAACAATTTTTCTCTTTCAATCGCAATACCCTCATTATCTACTAAATACTTCAATAATTGGAATTCCTTTTGCGTTAAGTTTTCTTTTACCCCATCTACAAATAATGTTCTTCCTAAAGTATCAATTTTAATACCACCATAAATGATGTACTGTGATTGAGATTTAAAAGAAAGATTTCTTATTTTTAAGCATACCTCTTTCAAGAAAAAAGGCTTCCTTATATAATCAATACAACCCGCTTCGTAGGCATAAATTACATCAATTTCTTCTTTTCTTTCTCCCATTAATATGACAGGGACATTATAAGAAGCCCTTAGAGACTTCATAGTTGAAATACCATCAAGATTAGGCATATCTACATCCATAAGAACTAAGTCACATGAGTTTTCCTTTAAAAATTCAAGAGCTTGTAACCCATCATAAGCAGAATATACCTCTATTTTTTCTTCAGTTAAGGACTCTTTTAGAGCCATATTTAATTGTCTATCATCATCCACAACTAATAATCGCATAATAAACTCCTCTATATGGTTATATTATACTACCAAATAATGTGAAATAAAAGTGAATTATTAAAAAGAAAAATCTACAAAACGTAGATTTTAATCTTAATTTACTTTATATCTCCAATTAAATGGATCAGGAATTCTACCCCATTGAATACCAGTTAATGTATCATATAGCTTTTGACTTAATGGTCCAATATTTCCATCCTTAATTATGAAAACCTCATCCTTATAGCGCAGACGTCCAACAGGTGAAATTACAGCTGCAGTACCTGTACCAAATACTTCTTCTAGCTCACCATTTTTTTGCCAACCAATTAAATCATCAACTGATATTAGTTCTTCACTAGCCTCAAAGCCAAAGCTTCTAACAAGTTTTAATACTGAATCTCTAGTAACACCAGGTAAAATAGAGCCTGATAATTTAGGAGTAATTACTTTACCATTTACCTTGAAGAAAATGTTCATCGCACCAACCTCTTCAATGTATTTTCTATGTACACCATCAAGCCATAAAACCTGTGAATAACCATCATTATGAGCCTTCTCTTGAGCAATTAGCGATGCTGCATAGTTTCCACCAGTTTTTGCATAACCAATACCACCCTTGACAGCTCTAACATATTCATCCTCTATCCAAATTCCAACTGGCTTTAGGCCTGATTCATAATACGCACCTGATGGTGATAATATTATTATAAATAAATATGTTTTTGAGGTTGCAACACCTAAAAACTCATCAGTTGCAATTACAAAAGGACGAATATATAATGCTGTTCCTTCATCAGTTGGTATCCAATCTTTATCTATATTAACTAATGTTTTAACCGCTTCTACAAAATCAATATCATCAATTTTAGGAATACAAAGCCTTTCATTAGAATTATTTGCTCTCTTTGCATTCATATCAGGTCTGAATAAATATATATTTCCATCCTTAGATAAATATGCCTTCATTCCTTCAAACATTTCCTGCCCATAATGAAATACCATCGCTGAAGGATCTAATGAAATTTTATGATATGGCTCAATACGAGGATTATACCAACCCTTTCCTTCCTCATAATTCATTAAAAACATATGATCTGTAAATATTTTACCAAAACCCAACTTTGTCCCTTTTTCTGGATGTTTTTTCGGATTTTTTGTTAATTCAATTTTAATATTCATAAATACCCTTCCTTATTTCGATATTTCAATTATATCACTATTTTATCATTTTATTACTTTTACTTTATAAGGTTATACGATTGAAATTTCTTATTAAATAAAGTATAATTCAATCAATATACGAATTTTGTATTATTTTGTGGGAGTTATAACTATGGAATCAAGGAAGCAAATAGCAGTTAATAAATGGAAAAGTGGGTTAAATTGCTGTCAGGCTGTTTTATTAACCTACAGTGATTACTTTGATATTGATGAGACTATATTATTTAAAATTAGTGAAGGCTTTGGCTCTGGAGTATCAGGTCTAAGACGTACATGTGGGGCTTTGCTTGCGGCGGTGATGATTGCAGGACTAGTAAACAGTGATGGTGATATAGCAAATCCTAAAACCAAGCATCAAACCTACGCTATTGGTCAAGAATTAATCAATGACTTTGAAAAAAAATATAATACATCTATGTGTAATGATCTTAAAGGATTAAATACCGGAAAAATTATTTTGCCTTGTAACCTATGTATAGAGGAAGCATGTAATCTTATCGAAACAAAATTACTATTGAATAGGAAATCAAATCATGACTCTAAGTGAAAAGCTACAAGCATCTGAAATCATTGCCAGTAAGGATGTAACCTTCAAATATTTACATGTTTCTAATTCTGATAAAAGATTACTTTCGTTATTATCTGTAATACTAATTACATTATATACCGTATATACCAAACTAATATTAAACAATATTTATGTGCTTGATATGGTGATATTCTTTACTTTACTAAATATAGCTACTTCTATTACAGTAAAGTTTATATGTCATTCTACATATGCTTTAAATCATTATATGCTATATTCAATCATATTCTTTATTAGTAAGCTATGTAAGGTCGCCATTTTTGGTTTTTCCCTTATTGATTATATGAAATATTTTCAAAAATCTGGAAATGTGGATTTCATCTTAGAATTAATTAATGATATACAAAGCTTAAATTATAACGCTTTTCTTAATTATTCAAGTACTGAATACTCTTTTATCTTCTCTATAGTTATATTAATACCAACTGTTATTTACTTTTTTACAATCTGTAGAAAACTAATTATAAAATTTATCAAAATTGCTTTTGTTTCTATTATACCAATTTTTAATGTTATATATTATTTTACATGGTTATTTATGAAAAATCCTTATTTTTTATATTATCATATTAGTACTGAAAATCCTGAATTAATATCTATAGAAAAAAGAAAAATATTTGAACATAAACTAGAATCTAAAGTTGGTATAAAATTTATTATATCATTACCATTATTAATTTTAGTATTTTTATTATACTATTATGCAATTCAAGGAATTAATGGACAAATATAAAAGCGAAGTATTAGTTAGCTTCGCTTTTATTATTATCTTCTGATTTAAATGTTCTAGCTTCAAGTCGATAAATAGGTCCTTTTGGTGACCATTTATCCTCGTATTCTGTTGTAATATTAAATATATCTGTTTTATGCAAGTCCAATGAAATTCCAGATAAGTACCAATTATTTTGACTAAAAGACTCCAATGATGATTCAAAAAGACCTCTGTTATCTGTTTTTTGGATAATAACCCCGTCATCCTTAAGAATATTTTTGTAAATATCTAAATAAATATATGATGTTAGTCTTCTCTTTGCGTGTCTATTTTTAGGCCATGGATCGGAGAAATTTAAATAAATTGTCGAGACCTCATCCTTTTTAAAAACCTCTTCTAGCATGAGTGCATCTAGTAATACTAGTTTTAAATTTGGTATATCCTCTTGGCTTACCTTTTCTAAGGTTCTTATTAAAACACTATCATATTTTTCAATCGCAATAAAATTTACATCTGGCATAGTTTTTGCCCAGTTCATCATAAACTGACCTTTACCACACCCAATTTCAATATGAATTGGATTATCATTATGGAAAACATCTTTGGCCCATTTTCCTTTATAGTCCTTAGGATTAATTATAAAATACCTTGTATCCTTCGCTAAATCTTCAAATGCGTTTTTTACTTTTCTTAATCTCATTATTTTACCAACTTATATATGGCATCTGCGTATATTGCCATAACCTTTACATAATCTTCAACATATACATATTCATCAACTTGATGATCTACATCTTCTCTTCCGATAAACTGTGGACCAAATGCCACAGCATTATCAATAAACTTAGCATAAGTACCACCGCCAATAGTATAAGCATCAGATGTAATATCACCAGTGATATCACGATATGAGCTTAAAAGAGTCTGAACTAATTCTGAGTTCTTTGGAACATAATGTAATACTCCACCCTTATGAACCTCAGCCTTTAATTTTGTACCATCTAATGCCTTATTTAGCTTTTGCTGCATCAAGGACTCATGGTTTTCAACTGGTACTCGACAATCTACACCAATAGAAACGTTACCATTTTCAATTCTAATCATACCAACATTTTGAGTTAATTCCTTCATTTCTTCGTGATATACATCAATTCCAAGCTTATGTCCAAAAGGATCATTAGCTAAATAATCAATTACAAAGCTTGATAATTCATCCTTAGCATATTCATTTATAAACTCAAATAAAATAAATGCTGCATTAACCCCTTTATCAGGTGACATTGCATGAGCAGATACTCCGTATGCATAATACTTATCACCATCAATTTTACCATTATATCCTTTTTGACTAAGGAAATTCTTATATTCATTTTTTAAATCAATATCTAATTCCATATAAGCTAAATCAGGTACGATATTCATTCTTTCACCAGCATACATTTTCTTAACATGGCTTTTAATACTACCATTAACAAAATAGTGTATACCAACCTTCTCTCCATTTATTAAAGGGAAGCAAGCATCTGGTGAAAAGCCAATTTTAGGCATAGGATTTTTACTAAAATAATGGCTCAAACAACGAGATCCTGACTCCTCATCACAACCCATAATTAATAATACTCTTTTGTTTGGTTTAAGTCCCATATCTCTTAAAATTTTCATTGCATAATATGATGCAACAAGTGGTCCTTTATCGTCATTAACACCACGACCAACAAGCTTTGTATCATTTTCAGTCAATGTTGCATCAAATGGATTGTTTGTCCAATTTCCTACTGCTGGTACAACATCAAGATGAGCAAGAATTCCTAAATCCTCTCCTTCTCCCCATGCAATATGTCCTGCATAATTATCACAATTATAAACTTCAAATCCATCATTTTTAGCAAAATTTAACATCCAATCTAATGCATCCTTGTTACCTTGTCCAAATGGTGTTTCACTGCTTTCATCATATTCCTCTAAAACAGAAGGAAAAGAAACAAGTTTTCTTGTTGTATCTATCCATGCGTTCTTATATTCTAATGCCCTTTTTAAAAATTCATCCTTATTAAAATTCATATAAATATCTCCTTCCATACGTAATAATATTAGGCATCCATTTGAATGCCTAACATTTTAATTAACAATATTCTTTTCCAAGCTTTAATTGATAAATAATATTACCAATAGCATCTAATGCATCAGCTGCATCATCACCATCAGCAGTAATCTTAACAATACTACCATTGTTAATTCCTAGAGACATAACTCCCATGATAGACTTAAGATTTACCTCTCTATCTCCGAGTTTAATTAATAGATTACTATTAAATCGGTTAGCTTCTCCAACTAAACTTGTGGCTGGTCTAGCATGAATTCCAGCTTCAGCTGTTATTAAAAACGTCTTTTCCATAATAATCCCCCTATTTGATAATTCGATTCAAATTTGCAACAATTTGCTTTGATTCATATTTAAACAAAGTTTTAACGGTGTTATTTGTTACAAAAACACCTTTTGAAGATAATTCTTTTAATGAATCTAAATTTGCCTTGCTAACATCAAGTAATTCAAACTTTACTCTTGAATTTTCAACAGAATAGCTTATTATATTTTCTTTAGCCCCAAGAGATGATATTAATTGGTTCATAAATTCTTCATCAATTTTAATCCCTTTAGATTTGTTCTTTAAAATAAGAACTAAAGCTAAAACAATTATCGCTACAAGTAAAATGCTACAACCAATTATCAATCCCATTGCTGTATTACTAATCAAATACAATTTAATCACCTCAGATAATTCTTCTATCTCTATTATAGATAATATTAAGAATTTAATCAATAATAGAAAATAAAATAATATAAATTTTATCATATACTATTAGGATAAATTTATTATTAAATTCAATTCTGTTTTTCATAAATTAAAATAGGAGGTGAACTAAATGGAAAACCAAAATACTTTATGTGATGACTGCTCATACATTATTGAAATATTAAAAAAAATTGACAAAATGCAAAAGGAAGCCATTATTTCTGAGGAACAAGAATGCATCACATGTCAAAATTCGCTAATTTCATTTGCAAATAATACCATTCCACTTATAATTGGCTTACGATGTGGAGGTACTTTATCTGGTAATGTAGGAACAACAGGTCAAACAGCATTTCATTTTAAAGTAGAATCTATTCGCTGCAATAGATATATTACGCTTAGATTATTAACTCTAGATGATTCAACCTTATCAGCTACACCTTATACATTAACAATTGATGGTGAATGTATTTGCTATATCCAATGTCTTGAACCAATCTCTACAACTCCTTGTAATTTAACATCATTATAGCCTTAATATATTAATATTATCAATTTCATTTAGTTTAATAGTTTTTTCCTGGTTGTCAACAATAAGCTTTAATCCAAATTCATCAACAGATTTTACTACACCTTCTATTAAGGTGTTTTTTGTTTTAACCTCAATTAATATATCCATTTTATAATATAGCATTGCCTTTATATCATCTATTCTATTAAGAAAAACCTTATTACCTTTTGATTCATGAATCGATTCATTAATTTGTGATATTGTATCAATAAATAGTAATGGTTCTGAATCCTTTGACATAAAAAATCACCTATTAATTAATATGCAATAGGTGTTTTTTATATTCTTATACTATTTTTCTAGAAACCATCGCTTCTAAAAGGCTGTGCCCATAAGCATTGATGCTGTTACCATCGTCCGATAAATATGAATATTTATTTTTAGAAATAGTTTTATTATCATCAATCAATTCAACCTCATATTTGCTTGCAAGCTCTTTGATTACTTTATTAATTCTCTTATGAATTAAAATAATATCATCAACACTCGAATCCAATTCATATTTTAGCTTATATTTAATTGGATCTATTGGACATAGGGTAACTAAATAAGGTTTGATTTCAAAATATTTTAATGCTGCAATAATTTGACTTAAATTATTCTTAAAATCATCTAATTTTTCATTATTTTTCAATATATTTAGCATGTCAACGGATCCTAATTCAATTATAGCAGAGTTATATTGATTATCAATTTTTAAAGCCTTAAGAATCATATTAGAGGCCTTTTCAGATGATAATGATTTCATGGAAAAATTATCTACAATGAATTTAGTGCTTAATTTAAACGAACAATTGTCAGCTGTACAAATATAACCTTTTTTTAAATCAAAAAGAACATCTAAAAAAAGATTAGACCCCCAAATCATTATTTTTTTCATTTTCTTCATCATCATCACCTCATTACATCTAGTTTATAATACTAGTTTACTTCTTATTCATTTCTTTGTCAACGATTTAAGATAAAAAATAATTGTATTATTTGTAATTTTATGTTAGAATATAAACATTAAAAGAGGTGTTTTATAATGCTAAATATTAACGACATATTATCTAAATGGTTAAACGAACTTCAAAACTATCGTTTCCCAGATTATGAAAGATTCCCAGATATTGATTTATACATGGAACAGGTTATAACCTATCTTGACAGAAGCTTATCTATCTTCAGCACAAGCTCTCAAGATAAGCAAATTACTTCTTCTATGATTAACAATTATGTTAAAGGACAGGTTATATCAGCACCTATTTCTAAGAAATATTCAAAGGAGCATTTAGCTTTACTAGAGGAAACATATGCTCTTAAACAGGTATTAACAATAAACGAAATTAAGCAAATTCTTGATATTAAATATAAAGATGGGAATAATAGTGATGCGTTCAATAGCTTTAAAAAAGTATATGGTGCCAAGACAGAGGAGGCATGTATTCAAGCTAAACAAGCTCTAAAAAACATATCCCCTAATGATGAGGAGCAATTAACTGATATTGCAGTAAGCTTAGCTGCTACTGCGAACGCATATATTACAATTGCTAAACGTATTCTATTTTTAATTGGCAAGAATCAAGAAATTGCCCAAGACGAAAAAGAAAGAAATGAAAATCCATTCTAAAAAAAGCTAGCTCAATCAAAAATTACGTAAAAAATTAGATAATGATATGATATCTCCAAAGTAGACAAATAAAATAATTAAAAGAGAAAAGGATAACAATCCCCATGGGGATTCGCGATACCCCCAAAATTATTGTAAGTCTACTTTGGAGGTATTTTTTTATGGGAAGAAAAGCAAAATATAGTAAGGAATTAAAATTAGAAATTGTTAAAAGATATTTGAAAGGAGAATCGCCTTCAGTATTAGCTAATAAATATTGCATATCTAGCGATGATTTAATATATCAATGGATTGTAAGGTATAGAATTATGAAAGATAAAGAATTTGATTCTTCACTAAGAAATAAAGAATACACGAAAGAACTTAAATTAACAGTAATTAAAGAGTATTTATCTGGATATATATCGTACGATGAATTAGCCGCAAAGTATTCTATTTTAGCATCCTCAATTGTAAAAAAATGGGTAAAAAAGTATAATAAAGGCATAGAGATTAAGGATTATAATCCTAAAGGGGATGTCTATACTATGAAATCAAGAAGGACTACATTAGAAGAAAGATTAGAAATAGTTAATTATGTATTAGCTAATAATAATGATTTTAAAGGTGCCGCAGATAAATATAGTGTTCCATACGCTAATGTTTATAATTGGGTAAAAAAATATAATGAATCTGGTGAAGATGATCTTTCTGATTCAAGAGGACGTCCTTCTTCTAAAGAGCCTAAACATGAGCTTTCTGATATAGAAAAGAAATATATTGAGATAGAAAAGTTAAAAAAAGAATTGGAACGTTCTAAGATGGTTATTGAAGTATTAAAAAAAGCATCGAAATACAGGAACGAATGGAAAGAGATTCTCGCTTGTTAGGCAAGAAGACAAATGCGAAACGATAGATGAATTTAAAGATAAACCTGGTTTTACAGTTGATTTCTTATGTAAAACATTAGAAATACCAAGATCTAGCTATTATAAACGGAAAAATAGAGCAATACCTAAAAAAGAAATTCAAGATAATGAATTAGCAAATATAATAATTGAATACAACGAAACTTATAATGGCATACTTGGTTATAGGCGAATGACCATGTATATTAATCACTTCAATCAATCTTCTTATAGCATTAAGTATATTCATAGATTAATGAAAGTAATACATATTCATGCGAGAATTAGACGTAAACATTCGAATTACGTTAAAGTTAAACCTGAACAAGTTGGTTAAAATATATTAAATAGAAATTTTGAAGCACTATGGCAAAATCAAAAATGGTGTACAGACGTTACTGAATTTAAAGTGATTGGTCAAAAACAAAAAATATATTTATCAGTAATCATAGATTTATATGATAGACGAATAGTATCATATGTTTTAAGTAATTCGAATAATAACAAATTAGTATTTGATACATTTGATTTAGCATTAAAAGCAAATCCAGGTGCTAAACCATTATTCCATAGTGATAGAGGATTTCAATACACATCTAACCAATTCAAATTTAAATTAGATCAAGCTAGAATGATACAATCAATGTCTAGAGTTGGAAAATGTATAGATAGCTTTATCCATTTTCAGATTACAGTCGTCGAATATTGCTTTTGTAATTAAAGAAAATATTTTATCTCTGTTGGGTACTATATATTCATTTATAAAATTTCCAATTGTTTTATATGTTGGAGTTTCATTTTCCATAATATAGATAAGTCTTAAATCATAAATACATAAATCTTCTATATTTCTTAACGAAGCCTTATTGAACGCAAAACTATAGATTATTGTCACCAACATATTATATACATTATATCCATGTTTACCTCCTTTATTTTTATCATCATAAATCATTTGTTCTTTTAATAAATCACATACTCCTGATTTATCTAATAATGCTAAAAATTTATCAATTTTTTCCGTTTCCTCAACCTTTATAGTTGAGGAAAGTATAAAAAAAGATTGTCTTGTGTTATAATAACTCATGTAGAATAATTGTGTGCAATACTATTCTAACATAAAGACGTCTCCGGGTTCGATTCCCAGAGCGTTTTTTGTTTTTATACGAAAAAAAAGGCTATGAAAGCCCTAAATCTGTTTTTCTTCAAAACTTAGGTTTTTTCACAGCCCCTTTTTATAAAACCAGCTATAAGTGTCATCTTAATTCTAATATAAAATAATTATATTTTAGTTTTAGATTTTATAAGTCATATTTACTATTATTAAATAATTTATATTATCAAATTACTCTCAAATTGATCAATTAATCTTTGTTGACAATAATCTAATTGATTACTAAAAAATAAATCTAAATATGAATTAATTCTTTTCCATGAATCATCTTCCTTGTTAACAAGAATCGGATAAAAATATATTCCATTCTTTCTTGCGGCTTCTAAATCTCCTGGACTATCACCGATCATTATCACATTAGATGTTTTGTAGTTTTTTGCAAGTTTTTCAAGACATTCTTCCTTTGAACCATCATTTTGTGTACAGCATACTGCAACAAAATTACTTAGTCCTAAGCGATTCCATTCTTCCGTAATAGCCTCATAATTAGCACTAGATACAACAGCTACATCAGCCTTTAAGGCAATTTTATTCAATTGTCCCTTAACATACGGGAATTCAACCACATCAAGAGGGTTAAGACCTTTAATATACTTATTTGTCAGATTAGACCAATCAAGGCACTTTTTCAACATATTTGATTCATGTTCTTTAATATATTCTGTTAAGGAAGCATTTGAGTAGACTTTATTATCCTTAATATACTGAGTTAAATCATTTAATCCTTCGATATAAATAATCTCATCGTTAATTCTTTTAAGGACTTTTTCAAGAGCTAGAAATCGATTGATGCCTCTTGATTTTGAATAAAGATTAACATCATTCCAAATTTTGTGACAGATTTCTTTTTTATTTTCTAAATTCCAAATTTCAATTAATGCTCTTCCGAAGCATTTTTCATGCTTAATTCTCATTGAATCGATGGCACATCCATCACTATCAACACAAACTAAAAAGCTATATTGGGGAATAAATTCACTAATTTTTTTCATAATTTCAACTCATTTCTTCCACAGAAGGCATCAACTGGAGATTTACCTAAAAAGCTTTCCTTACCTGTAAGCTTTCTAACTATTGAGGCTAAAGTATGAGGTTGCTTGTCATATGCATTGATATATGTTTGAACCTCGGGGACATCAAATAAATGAAACGGACATGCTAGAGAGATAAATATAACTGGTAGTTCATGGGAATACCAAGGAACATCTAATGATCCTTTAGTAAATGCCCAATTTAATCTTTGAACAGTTCCATTTCCACCAACATTCGCTAAATGAATTATCAAATCATATTTTTCCTTAACAGAAGCTATTGATGTCTTTTGAGAATATAGATTATTCATAATTTTAAATAATTCCTCTTTACTCGCACCTTCTAGTTTTCGCTCAAGTGATTCAAATATTTCTACCTCAAAGCCTTCAGCCTCAAGTAGTTCCTTAAATACTTCAGCATAGTTTTTTTCCTTACTAAGTGAATTTGAAAATTTAGATAATAAATTTGTTGATTCCTGAGAAACCAATAGAATTCGATGATATTTTTGTGTAGTTATTGGTAGTAAACCTTGTTGGTTGTTTTTGACCAGTGTTATTGCTTTTGCTGATATTTCCTTAGCAACATTTAAATATTCTTCTTTCGCAAAACCAGATAATGAAGCATCAGTAAGTTGATTATTAGATTCATTTAATGCTAGATGAGCTTTAAGACCTAAAATACGTCTAACCGCATCATTTAAACGCTCTAACGATATCACATTATTTTCTAATGCTTTTTTTGCATAAGATAAATCCTCTTCAAAATCATTATAAAATAAAATCATATCACAGCCAGCATTAATTGCCGTAGGAATAATATCCTCTCTTTTCATTATACCAGTTAATCCAACCATATGTGAAGCATCAGTCAGTACTAATCCATTAAAGCCTAGCTTATCTCTCAATAAATTTGTAACAATTTCCTTTGATAAGGTTGCTGGTAGCCAATCTGAATCACTCATATTAGGATTAAAGTATTTTTGATAGCTTGGCAGCATTATATGGCCTATCATTATCGCATCTAAATCTTCCTCTATCAATCCTTTATAAACATCACCGAATGTATTATCCCACTCATCAATGGATAAGCTGTTAACACTATACGATAAATGCTGATCTCTTTCATCAACACCATCCCCAGGAAAATGCTTAGCTGCGCAAGCAATACCTGCTTTATGAGCACCCTTCAAATATTCAATTCCGCATCGTTTAACTAATTCTTTACTACTACCAAAGCTCCTTAAAGAAATAATTGGATTATGAAAGTTCATATTTATATCCACCACAGGTGCAAATGTCATATTACAGCCAATTGCTTTACCTTCCATTCCCGAAATATAACCTAATTGATATGCGTAATTATAATCTCCTGTAGCTCCTATTTTAATACCATTACCAACTTCTGTTCCACCCGCAGCAGCACCAGAACCACCACTTTCAGCATTGCAAGCAATTAAAAGAGGGATTTTAGATGCTGCCTGGAGAAAGTTATTTTGCTCAAGGATCATCTTAGCAGGTCGATTTCCATATCTTACACCACCAAAGCGACGCGTTTTACATAAATTATCAATTGTAGTTTTATCATTTGTATTAACAAGATCAATAAACAATTGCTCAAGTTTTTCCACTTCACTCATTTGATTCAAAGTTTTTTCAACCCAGTTTATTTGTTTCATAGATAAGTAAAATGGACGTTTTGTTAAATCAACCATATACCCCTCCTATTTACTAAATGCTTACTGCGCAATCATAAGCACTTTTAACTGCATTTTCAATATTTGATGGTCTTTGTCCACCACAATCACCAATATAATGAATTGGTACATTAATTCCATCTACACAAGGAATAACCTTTACAGATGATAAAGCATTTACAATTGTATCTGCTTCAATAAATTCTTCGCTTACCTTATTTCCATCTTTATCAATAATTTCTGTTAAAACTCCATTTAGCTTAAATTCTAATATCTTATGTAAAGGTAATAGCTTTGTATCATATTTTTTAAAGTCTGACATCATTGAAGGTAAAATTGTACTAGATTCATCTTGAGCTATTTTCTCTTTCATTTCAATTATTGTAACATCATAGCCCTTAGATGCAATATATTCAGCTGTTTCGGCTCCAACAAGTCCTCCACCACAAACAGCAACCTTTCCATACACCTCTTTTGTACCCTTTAAAATATCCCATGAGTCAAGAACGTTAATGTTATCAATACCAGGAATATTAGGATGAAGGCTCTTTGCACCTGTAGCAATAATAACTTCGTCAAATCCTTTTGCATCCTCTGGTTTAAATGAATGGCCAAGCTTTACAGTTACATTCTCAAGTCTAGGCAGAATTTGCTCATAGAATAAAACTGATCTACGCATTTCCTCCTTACGAGGTGGTATACATGCTATGTTAATTTGCCCTCCAAGCTTATACTCCTTTTCAAGAAGTGTAACCTTGTGACCTCTAAGCGATAAAACTCGAGTAGCCTCAAGTCCAGCTATACCAGCACCAACTACTAAAACTTTTTTGATATTTGTAGCCTTAGTAATTATTCTTTTATCTTCATAACCATTTTCTGCATTTAAAACACAAGAAATAAAGCGTCTTGACATTATTGAATCTGTACATCCTTTGTTACACATCATACAACGACGAATAATACTCATATCACCAGATTCTAGACGTTTTGGAAGATACGGGTCAGTAAGTAAATTTCTACCAAATGCAACATAGTCACATACACCACTTTGAATAAGAGATTCAGCCATTTGAGCTGATGTAATACGACCAACAAATGATACAGGAATACTAACAACCTTTTTGATAGACTTTGTTTCCTCAATCATAAATCCATATGGTCTTGTGCCCATTGCAGGAATTGTATCATTCATATTACCTGTGTGATTTGCTTGGGCAACATGAATTGAATCAACGCCATGCTTTTCAAGAATTTTTGCAAATTTAATTGCTTCTTCGATTTCTAAGCCACCCTTTCCTTGTAATGTTCCATCCTTTTGCTTTGTAACAATAGGTAGCTTATATTCAATTGTCATTTCAGGACATAGACTCTTGATTCCATCTACAACTAATAATGCAAATCTAATTCTGTTATCAAAAGATCCACCAAATTCATCGTTACGATGATTTAAAATAGTTGAGCATAATGACCCACACAAACGATCACCATGAATTTCGCAGACATCTACTCCTGCTTTATATGCTCTTTGAGCACATTTACAAATTTTATCACAAATATCTAATAATTCTTCTTTTGTTACCTCGCTAACAAAATGAATCATATCATAATGTAATAAATCATAGGCTTCTTTTTGCTTGCCAGAAATAAACAAGCTCATTATCTTTTCAGCATGATATTCTGGGTGAAATATTTGCACACCTAATTTGCAGCCATATTCATGAACTGCATCGGCTAGTTTTTTATAGCTAACAATCTGTGAATCATTAAATAGTTTAGGGGCAGGGGAAAAGTTCATTATAGGTGTAACATCTCCAATAACAATATATCCTGCACCTCCCTCAGCTAATCTTTTATAAAAATTAAATGAATGATTACCAATAGAACCATCCTTTTCCTCATAACCAGTTGTCAAAGGTGGAAACATAATTCTATTCTTTAGAGTAATATTACCAATTTTTAAAGGCTCTAATAATTTCATAATATCTCTTCTTTCTTATTATCAATTCTATCAAGTGTTTCCCAAATGCCAGTAATATACATTGAGCCTAATGCTCTATCATATAATCCATATCCTGGTTTAGCATTCTCATCCCAAATCATTCTTCCATGATCGGGGCGAATATACTTATTAAATCCTGCATCATGCAATGCCTTAATCATACCAACCATATCAAGCGATCCACATTTTGAGTAATGCGCTGATTCCTCAAATGATTGATCTCCAACAATTTTTATATTTCTAATATGAGCAAAATGAATACGATCCATTTCTGCATATTTTTTAAAGATACGAACCATATTGTTATTAGGATTAGTTCCAAGAGAACCAGAGCATAATGTTAAACCATTGTAATGATCATCCACAAGGCTTAAAAAACGATCAAGATTCTTCTCATTAGTAATAATTCTTGGAATTCCAAAAATAGGCCACGCAGGATCATCTGGATGAATAGCCATTAATACATCACATTCTTTGGCAACTGGAATAATCTCCTCTAAAAAGAGCTTAAGATTATTCCATAAGCCATCTTCACCTAGTTCTTGGTATTGAGCTATAAGCTTCTTTACTTCATTTGGCTGATATGATGAATCCCAACCTGGTAAAGTTAGCTTAGTTGGATCTAGTTTTGCAACATCTTCCTTGTAATATACTAAAGCATTTGAACCATCAGAAAGCTTATGATTAAGCTGAGAGCGGGTCCAATCAAATACAGGCATAAAATTATAGCAAATGCATTTAACTCCATTACGAGCTAAAATTCGAATATTTTCCTTAAAATTTTCAATATGCTTTTTGTAATCACCCTTTCTAAGCTTGATATCCTCAGATACAGGTACTGATTCAATAACCTCCATTTCAAGGCCATATGAATTAACGTATACCTTTAGTTTTTTTACCTCATCCTCAGGCCAAACGTTACCAACTGGTACTGTATATAATGCAGTTACAACTCCTGTAACTCCAGGAATTTGTCTTATATAATTAAGCGTATTTTTGTCATCATATCCATACCATCTAAATGTCATCTTCATAATGTATTCCTCCTACTATACTCCAGAATAAGCATTAAAGCCACCATCAATCGGTAAAACAACACCATTTACAAAGCCAGATGCGTTTGGATTGGCAAGAAATAGCGTTGGCCCAACCATTTCAGCAGGTGAACCAAATCGCTCAACTGGAGTATTTTTTAAGATTTTTTGGGCTCTTTGAGTTGGCTTTTCATTCTTATCAAATAGCAAATCGTGATTTTGAGATGTAACTAAGAAGCCAGGAGCAATTGCATTACACCTAATACCAACATGAGAGAAGTGAACAGCAAGCCATTGAGTAAAATTAGACACAGCAGCTTTTGCAGCACTATATGCAGGAATTTTAGTCAGTGGTGTAAATGCATTCATCGAAGAAATATTAATAATTGAGCATCCACTTCTTCCAATCATATCACGTGCGAAAACCTGAGATGGTAACAATGTTCCTAAAAAATTTAAATTAAAAACAAATTCAATTCCACTTTCATCTAAATCAAAGAAGGTTTTAAGTTCACCTAAATCATTTTTTTCAAAGAATTCGTTATCAGTATTTGCTTTTGCATTATTTCCACCAGCTCCATTGATTAGCACATCACATGGACCTAGATCTTTAACAATTTCATCGTGAGCTCTAATAAGCTCATCCTTCTTCAACACATTGCATTGATATGCCTTAGCAATATAGCCTTTATTAGTTAACTCTTCTGCTTTTGTGGATGCTGCCTCTAGACTTAAGTTTAAAAGTGCAACCTTGGCACCTGCCATACAAAATCCTTCAGCTATTGCAGAGCATATTACACCTCCACCACCTGTAATTACAATAACTTTATTTTTTAAATCTTCATTTTTCGCTAGATTCATATTTTTCACCTGTAATCAACCTATTTATCTGATTAACAATCCTTTCAGCTTAAATTACTAGATTAATTCTTAAAAATATATCTAAGCCCTTTTTAGGGCTTAAATATATATTATTGATTTATAGTTATTACAACCTCATATGCTCCACCTGTAGAAACTGCGAAGCAATAGAATATATTTTGACCATTAGGAATATTTACATTAGTAACTGTACCATTAACTGTTACTGTAACACTAGTACTACTTGAAACTACGATTGCTCCCCAAATAGTTTGACCAGATGTAATTTTACCATCAGTAATTACTTGATAATTAGAAGGTCCATTTTGTCCATAGACAAATGATTGAAGTTGATATTCAACATTAGATGAATTTGTTACATTAATTGTAGCTGTTGGATCAACAGGCTGTGATGCTTTAAATGTTACAACAACTTCAAATACTACTGTGCCTTCTACTACCTTTGAGCAATAATATCCACCCATTAATGTAGCATCAGTACCATTAACTTTAACACTATCAACGACATAGCCTTCTTCAGGAGTACACTTTACACCTAACCATTTTCCAGCATCAACCTTATCTCCTGATGTTAATTGAACAAAATTAGTAGGAGTTTGTCCGTTTAATTCAAAAGATGATACAGTATATGTTCCATTTGCTGATTGTGAGAATACAACACCTTCTTGAGCTTCAAATTCAACTGCAATATTATTTTCTCCTGCAATAATAGTATAGCAATACCATCCACCTGCTTGAGAAGGATTCACTAATGGTGTAGCTACATCATTTATGGCAACACTCTTTACTTTATATCCTTCATTTGCAGTTGGTTTAATACAAAGAATCTTACCAACTTCAATTGAAGCGCCATTTTCTACATCTGTCATATTAGCAAAATCACCCATAGCACATGTTTTAACCTGATAAGTACCATTTGCAACAGCTTCATATTTAGCTGTAGCCTTTACTTCAGCTAAGGCATTTTTCTTTGTTAATGTATCACCATATGAAGAAATAAATTCTCTTGTACCAGTTATACTAACAGTAGGAGCTGGATTCATAATTGCAAAGTCAAGACTTGCCTTATTATATGTTTCCTTCCATTTTGTAACATAGCCAAGATTATTTGTTTCTACCTCACATAATGCTGCATAATTATCAGTTTTATTAGAAAAATCTGACCAACCACCATCTGTATGATATCCAACATATTCAGGTTTATATAAAACGCTTAGGCCACCAGCTACACTACCTGTAGAATAAACAGGATCATTTAAATCAGAGGCAACAAATGTTTCAGTTAAACCAAAATTTTTTAATTCATAGTCCTTAGAGGTACTATTATAAATCAAGCTATCAAGTGTAATTATTCCAGCTTGCTCCTCTGTCATTTCCGAAAAAATTTCACCAACCTTTTCTTTAGCCTTATCAGCTGAAACCTCGACTTTACTTGTTGTAGATGTTAAATAATAGTATTTTATGCCATCCTTATATAGTAAAGCTTCTGTAGTAGTTACATCTTCACTTACCTTAAGATCTTGCTTATCCTTCTTTACATAAATGTATAAATCACTTCCAAGATCCATTTCAACTGTATTATTAGATACAATATGATGCTTAAACGCCTCCATATTAGCATTACCACCATTAGCATTAACATCCACAATATAATCAGTCTTATATGTTAATTTTACAGTTCCCTCTACACTGCTTTTATAATTAGCGATAACCGAATTAACATCAAATGCTGGTGTTTGAGAGGTTTGAACAGTAGTTTGATTATTAGTTGTAGTATCTGAACCACCTTTACATCCAATTAAAGCAGCTAAACTTAAAACACTTAAAGTACATCCAAATAATAATTTAATTTTTTTCATTTTATCATCCTTTCTTTTCTAAAAACCTATTTTTTTTAAATAATTTATAACTTCTAATGTTTGATTATTCCATGTATTCCACGAATGATCAGCACCTTCAATAATCTTATAGCTAACATTTATCTTATTTTCTGATAAGAATGTATCAAATTCCTTTGATGCATTATAAATAAAATCTTTTGTACCAACTGATAAATAAATGTTTAATTTATCATTTTTTCTTACTAAGAATAAATCCTTAAGACTACCATATTTTGACTCATCTAATGAATCAGGCTTTGTCGCAGGAGATAATGCAATACATGCTTGATATTTATTTGTATTGTTCAAATAATGATACAAAGCACCATAACCACCCATTGAGACTCCAGCAATTCCTAAAGGCATATTTCTTGATAAGCAACGGAAATTACCATATAAATAGTCTAATATATCTCTTTCTATTAAAGAATAATAGTCATCTATTGGCCCCATATTAAGATACCATTTATTATCTCCATTAATAAAGCACGCTGCAATTTTGTTTTCTTCACATAGTTTTATTACTTGAGTATTATTTTGCCACGCATTTGCATTATCCCCAAAACCATGTAGAAATATAACTAATGGATATGTTTTCTCAAGATTTTCATAATAATGTTCATTCTCATTATTTAAGCATCCATGAAGATTTAATGATGGAATAACTAAATCGAATGTTGTTCTTCTTGCTAATGCTTTAGCATAGATTTCAATTGTTAGTTTTGCCATACTAGTTATCCTCTTTTCTCAAACCCTTATATTCAATTTGGAATGCCTCTAAATCGCCATTTGCTCTATGAATCATACATTGTAAATAGTACTCTGTCATTTCTTTAGCAGCTCTTCTTTCCTCGCTTGTTGAGGTTCCGATAGAGCCAACATAATATTTTAAATTTTTTATTTCTTCATAATCAATTTCATTTTGACATGAACCGCCAATTGCAAAGAAAACCTTATTGTCATTACATACTCTTGCTGCATTATTACGATCCGTATCATCTTGTAAAGATATTATAAAATCAGCTCCTTGATTACATAATGTTTTCGCAACCTGACTTTGTGTATTACTACTTGTAACAGCTCCAACTGGAAGAACTGTCACATTATATGCTGTTGCTAGATAGCCTTTAATAAAATCAATATATTTTTGAACCTGATCATTAACACTAGATGGTGCAATAATTCCACATTTAATCTCTTTACCAGTTCGATAAGTTGCTTTATCCTGGGCTTCATTTTCACCATTTAGTTTATAAAGTTCCTTTACATTTTCTTTTGATGAATCCTTAACCCATTGTGCAAGCTTTTCTGCACCATATGATTCACTACTAGGATCAAAGAACTGATCTACATTTATTTTTCTAAGAGTAGGATGCTCAGAACTAATTGAATCAACTGCAGCCATCTCATCGTACTCATCAAGAGTTTGAATTGACCAGTTTGTAATCCCTAAATGAAGAGCTGTTCCATCAGCATTTCTCATAGCCTCTCCTTTTTTAACAGCATCGACTGAAGCAGCAAAAATAGGTAAAATATGTGCTGAATATTTAGCAACTAAATATCTTAATGATCCATTAACAAACGCGTCACGATATGTTTTAGAAAAACCACCCATTGTAGCATTTGATATCGAATCTCCTGTTGATAGGATTGGTGATGAGGCAAATTCAACACCATTACAGGTTGAAATTACTGCCATTGGATGATATTGGGCAAAAGGCTTATTATATTGAATACCAGCATCCCAGTTTTGATTATTAACCATATATATAACAGCATCATCTGGTAAATCACAGTTTTCTTCTCTTTTAATTTTAAATTTTCTTGCATCTTTTTCACCCTCGTAGCCTGTAACAGTTATGCCATGATCCTTTAATGCATCGTTCATACCTAACCACTTATTAGTAAAGTGTTGTCCTTCGTAGCCGTAATAATTATATAGTGCAAAAAAAATTGCATTGTTTGTTCCATCAAAGGTTTCAATATCATTAGCATTAATTTCATCCTTACCGAACACAAACAAGGATTCGCAAGATGCTAATGATGCTGCTGTTACACCAAGAGCTAGGTAGGTTGCAAGTTTTCTAAATATTCTATGCTTCTTCATTTACATCACCTCCACTAATTCTTTTATTTAAACGTTTTTCCTTCCAAACATATTTTTTCATTTTACACCAGTTAAGGAAGCGATTCTTATCAACCATATAAACTAATACTGCAAATACACTAAAGCCGTTAATTAAGCTAGATACAGTAGATGACAATGCATTATCAAATCCATAAGAATACAATAACGTTGTACCAACTACAGCAAGTAATAATCCGACAATTTGATTACTATATCTTGCTAAAATACCACCAATAAAAATTGGTAAGAAATTTCTAAATACCGCTCCAGATGAAGCTAGGTTAACCTCAATTGAAATACTTGACGTACCACAAGATGACATAACCTGATATATAGCTATTAAAGCACCAGCAATAATGAATGAAGCAATACAATGAGAAATCTCATTAATACCTGTATCTACAGATATTTTTTGATCATATACAAGAGCTAATTTATTATAGCCAAATTTTGTGTAACATAAAGCTGCAGCCATGATAACACAAACAAGTATAGCTAGAGGAATTAGAATAATAGGTTCTTGAAAGAAAGAGGTTGTATGTGAGCCCATTTGTAAATTAACTGTACCAGATGATCCGTTTGAAACAGCCACAACCTTAGCTATTCCCTCATAAACTAAGCACATTCCAAGTGATATAACGATTGGAGGAAGCTTTGTTAATATTAAAACTATTGAATGAATAAATCCTAAAATCATACCAAATATTATACTTAATAATAAAAATTCAAAAATATGAGCAATAGTATCTACCCCAGGTACAATTAGTGATGCAAATAAGCAAGCTAGAATACCTGTAGCACCTAATGAGAAATCCATTCTACCAGAGTTAAGATTAGTATTTAATGCTAAAGCTGCAATCAAAGTCATAACTGCCGTTCTAGCCATAATCATAATATTTGAAAAGTTATCTGAAGCATTACCAATAAAGAATAATGATGTTCCACTCGCTCTTGACATAATAATTGCAATCACAAGCATAATTATAGGACATAACAATGACCAAAACCATTTTTTAGTTTTACGTTGAACACTTCTATTATGAATAATAGATTTACTGTTAAATTTAATCGGTTCTTGATATTTCATTATTGTATACTACCTCCTGAAGCTAACATTTTACTTCTTGTGTCCCACATATTAGCAAGAGAAACAATGATAAATACTATTCCCTTAACCATATATGAATAATTACCAACCTGGAATGTTGGAGTTGAAATAGCTGCAAAGAATTCGTCTAAGAATACAGAGAAGAAAGCTCCGATTATTGCGCAACTTACCTTTGACTTTGGTCCACCACTTGTTGTCATACCACCAAAAACAATCGCAATAACAACGTTTAATCCAACTTGTCCCAAAACAGTGGACGCACCATACATACTACCTGACTTTGAACAAGCAAATAAGAATCCACAAATACCTAATCCTACACCGGAAATGGCAAAGGAAATAATACCTGCTCTCATAAGATTAATACCATTAAATCTAGCTGCAACCTTATTTGAACCAATAAATTTGTTTCTTCTTCCTACCTTTGTATAGTTAAAAATAAACCAGCATAGTATAAAGAATATTAATAAGAATAAAGCATAAATCCATACATTAGAAATCATTCCTGTATCAACAGAAATTAATCCACCACGACTACCTAAGATAGCCTCATGAATAGCAGCAAGTATATTCATCATTGTAAGTGTCATAACCATTACTGGCAAATTAAGCATTGTAGCTAAAATGGCATTTACAATACCAAGTCCAGCACCAACAATAATTGCCACAATTAATGAAACTGCTAAATTGTGAGTTGAGTTGAACATCAAAGCTGCAACTGTCGCACACATCAAGGATGCATTACCAAGTGACATATCAAATCCACCTTGGGAATAAATATATACTGCACCTGTAGCTACAACTGCAACGAATATTCCATTACTAATTACATCACCTAAATTACCACTATAGCCTGTAATAGATTTTCCTATTGCATAGGAGGCTATAATTATTATTAGCATAAGCCAAGGAACTAGATTAAACCAAGTGTGTTTATTCTTTAATGTGCGTTTAATATTTAGATTCGCCCTCATTTCAAAGCTTTTACTACGTAAGCTTTCTATTGGAGAAACCTTTCCTGTTATTAAGTACACAAGTTTTGTATACTCAAGATGAAGAGTAACCCTTTTATATTTTTCACCTTTTATTAAATCAGCATAGCTATTGTTTTCTTTTATTCTTGCCCTTTTCGCAACTGTTTCATGACCAACCTTAATATTCTTATATTCTTGAAGCTGTTTTTTATCATCTTTGTCATATTTTCCTTCAATCATATTTAAATTACTTTGAAGTTCTTGATTAATCTTAGAAATAGTTAAAAGATGTTCTTCCTTTAGGTCAGCTAAACTATTTATAATTTCATATTTTAGTTTAGCATCCTCTTCTAAATATAAGCATTTAATTTCATTTTTAAGGGCAGTTTGCTCTTCCTTTGACTTTTGCTCAGGCTTTAGTTTATAAAATTCTAAAACCTTATTAACTATTTGTGAATCAAAGTACTCGCACTGTAAAGCTGGCTCATTATAATTAATGTTCTCCATCTAAATTCTCCTTTCTAAATCATATATTCAACGATTTCTTCTTGTGTTAAAGTTTTACTTCTATTAAACTCCTTCTTGATTTGTCCATCTTTCATAATTAAAATACGATCAGACATACCAATAAGCTCTGGAAGTTCTTCTGAAATCATTATTATTGATTTACCCTCTTGCTTCATCTTATATAACAATTGATAAATAAATTGCTTTACACCGATATCAACTCCACGAGTTGGACAATCAAGAATTAATATCTCTGAATCATTAGCTATCCACTTAGCAAAGGAAACCTTTTGTTTATTTCCTCCAGATAGTGCATTAACAAGCTGTTCAGGTGAATTACACTTGATTTGTAATTTTCTAACCTGCTCATTTACAAGCTTCTTTTCTGCAGATTTTGTTACAAAGAAATTTAATTTAGCAATATTATTTATAGATGCAATTGCTATATTATCAAATATTGATGTTTTAAGAGCTAGAGCTTCAACATCACGATTTTTTGATAAGTAGCCAATTTTTTGCTTCATCGCGAATGATTCACTTCTAACCAATTTATCTAAGTTTTCTCCAGTATAGACGTATCCACCTTCGATTTTAATATTACCAAATAACGCTTTACCTAACGTATGCATTCCACATTCAGATAATCCACCTATTCCAAGAATTTCACCCTTATGTAATTCTAGATTAACATGACGTAATTGATTTCCTTCAATTCCGTCCACCATTTTTAACACAACCTCAGAACTATGGTTTCCATCATAATCAGAACGATAATAATCACCCTTTAACTCACGTCCAATCATATATTTCTTGATTGCGTCAGCATCGAATTCACCTTTTTCCTTATCAAGATTCGCAACAATATTACCATCTCTTAAAACTGTAAGAGTATCACATTTGTCCATTAGTTCATCTAAATCGTGAGAAATAAACAAAACTGATTTGCCTTGTTCCTTTAGCTCATTCATCTTTTTATAAAGAAGATTTCTTCCTGTTTCAGATAATGCAGTTGTTGTTTCATCAACAATAAAAATCTCTGGATTTTTATTTAAGCATTTAGCAATTTCAATAAGTTTTCTTGCTTGCATATCATATGCAGCCGTAATAACGCCAGGATTAATATCATTTACTCCAATCTTTGCAAGAGCATATCCTGCATGCTTACGAAGCTTTTTACCATTTACAAAAAGACCAAATATTGTCTTTAACCAGAATTCCTTAAAAGTTTTAATATGCTTATTACAACCCAATCCTTTTATATCATTAACTAAATTTATATAATGATTTTTTAATGACTGACAGTCATTTTTTAGCCAATTAAGCTTCATGTAGATTACATCATACTCTTTTTTAACTTCTCTTCTATAGGAAGCTTTATTCTCATTATGTTCATGAGTTCTTCTCCTTTTAGCAATAACCTCATCAAGTTTTTCTTCATTCTTTTCATATTTAGCATCAATTGCTTCTTCATTTTCCTTAAATTTCTTAAATGAATCATTTGCCATTGAATCAAAATGATTAATTAATTCATTACGATTATCTAAATTACTTTTTTCAAGCTCATCCTTGTGAGCAAAGTACAATTCTTTAATCTTTAAAATAGCTTCTTTTTTCATTTTTTTGGCTTTAAGCTTATTATTAATAACAATCTTATCAATATAAGCTTTAGTAATAGAATCCATATCCGAAATATTAAGTTTAAATAAAGGTGAAAAATTTTCAAGCCTTCTTTCCTCAAAATAATGGATCCCTGAAAATTGATTTAGTTCACCTAAATAAATATTTTCAGCAACGCTAATTTGACTAATCGTACCAGATTCTTGAACAATAATACCGATACCACCATTAAGTGCTTCAATCATGGATGATGGTTCCCAAGGCTTTCCATGATATTCCATTGTTCCAGATGTTTTTTGATAAATTCCTGTCATAATAGCAGACATTGTAGATTTACCAGATCCATTTTCGCCGATAAAGCCACGAATTTCACCAGGATAAATCTCAATATCAACATCGTTTAAAGCAATTGTTGGACCGAATTGCTTTACAATATGTGATGCTTTAAAAATAGGCTCTTTCATAATTTGTTTGTATGAACATTCAGTTCATACTCCTCCTTTCCTTTAGGTTAATGTAATTTTCCTAACCTTTCTATTTATATTATAATTCTAATTTAATTATATGAAAACGCTTTATTTTTTATTTTAAGACTAAATTTTTAATAAAAATGTATTTTTAAGCGTTTTCATAAAATAAAAAAATCTTAAAAATCTGCTATTATCTTGTAAAATACAATTAATTAATATATAATATAGATATGAATTATATAAAATATGAACCATTTAAATTTGAACAAAATTTACCACTGAAAATGTATATTTACAAGTTAGGCGATATAAAGCCTCATTGGAATCAAAACATTGAGCTTTTTTACGTTTTGGAGGGATATTTAGAAATAACTGTTAATGATCGTCTATTTATACTTAACAGTGATGATGTTTTTTTATGCAACCCCTTTGACATTTATGAACTTCATTCGAGGGAGGCAGTTGTATTGAGTGCACAAATAAACCTAGAAGGCTTGGGTTTGAGTGCAGATGAAAGAGAGGGTCTATTATTTGACTGTAATTCTTCTTTAGAAAAGGATAAAAGTCCATATCAAAAAATAAAAGTTTTAATTTCTTCTCTTATTAATTATAATTTAAAATACCAGGACAATAGTCGCTATGGAAATTTATCAATCATCTATTCATTATTTGCGGAACTAATGAATAAATATCGTATAATTTCTAACTCAAAAAAGGTTACAGTAAAAAAACAGCTTTTAAAGCTAAGAGAGATTATTAAATTCTTAAATGATAATTATGAAAAAAGTATTACATTAAAGGATCTATCTAATAAATATCAAATGACTGTTCCTTATATTTCTACGTTTTTTGAAAAAAATTTAGGCAAAAATTTTCAAGATTATTATGATGAATTGCGAGTTTCAAAATCAATAGCCACCTTAGTTGAAGAAAACACAACCCTAAATGATATAGCTTTACGCTATGGTTTTTCAGATCAAAGAGGTTATGTTAGAGCATTCAAAAAAATTCATAATATGTCTCCGACTGAATATCGTAGAAAAGCAAATTCTGATAATACGAATGTAAATCCAATTATTTCTATGCAATTTGAAACAAATAAATATTTAGATAAGTTACTTAAAAATAATAATCAAAAATATGATTTACCATATAAAAAACATAAAAACTCTGTTATTCAGAGCTTTATAGCAGATTTTAACTCTTCCACCCCATTAAAAAAAACATACCTAAACTTTTTTACAGTTGCTAGAGCCGTTGATTTCCTATCAGATCCAATAAAAAAAATGATTGAGGAATTATTACAAGACATCCCGTTTAAGTATGTCAAATTTAACGGAATTTTTGATGATACTATGCATGTTGTAATTAAGAAAAACAACCACTATAATATATCATTCTTATACGTTGATATGGTACTAGATTATATTCTTAGTTTAAACATTAAGCCTTTAATTCAAATAAGCTATATGCCCTCTGCAATGGCTGAAAATCCAAATAATAGATATGAAAATGGAATGATAATTTCCTTACCAATAAATGATGATGATTATTTATTTTTAGTAGAAAGCTTTATTGAGCATATACATGATCGATATGGTGATCAAATTGAAAGTTGGCTATTTACATTTTGGAATGTACCAGATACCTCTAAATTTGCATATGGTTTACCAGATGATAATCGTTTTTTTAAGCTTTACGAAGGAATATTTAAAGCAATAAAAAGAAAAAATCAAAATCTTAGGATAGGCTCTCCTTCTTTAATTCCTGTTTGTAACGAAACAATCAGCTTTGACAAAAAATTCTTAAAATATGCACGGGATAATAATTGCTATCCAGACTTTTTAATTGTTCATTATAGTTCTAACAACTTAAGTAACTTTTTTAAACAAATAAAAAAGGAACAGTTCTCTACTGATCCTGACATATTTAATAGCTTTGTTACCTTTGTTAGATCATCCGATTTTTATCATGGAAAAACTATTTATTTAACCGAATTTAACTTTACTACCTCTCATCGTAATTTGTTATCTGATACTGTTTTTAGTTCAACATATATCATAAAAAACATAGTTGAGAACATTGATAAGCTTGATTCATTTGGTCATTGGTATTTAACTGACATGATTGACGAAACTCAAATGCCTGATGATATGTTACATGGTGGCTTAGGATTTTTTACCTATAATGGTTTAAAAAAGCCAAGCTATTATGCATATAAATTCCTTTCTAGTTTAGGTAATGAAATAATATTACAGGATAAAGGCATTATTATTACTAAGGAAAATTCAAATAAAATAGTAATATTATTATATAATTATGAACATTTTTCAAATTTATACGCTTGTAGCGAATATTTTGAATTATCATATCATAATAGATACATACCATTTGCTGGAAACAAGAATATTGTTTTTAATATTTGTTTAAATAATATTCAAGGTAAAACCTATGAGTTGGAGCAGACTTATGTAAACAGATACAGTGGTTCAATTTTTGATACTGCTGAGGAAATCGGAGTTAGGAGTAACCCATCCTTAGCAGTTACAAAAGCTTTAGCAAATCAATCATCTCCAAAAATATTATTATCTCACGGAGCAATCATAAATAATCAAATTCAAATTCAAACAACAGTTGAAGCTCTAGAAATAAGACTATTATCTATTAAAATTAAATAATAAAAATTTTTGGATAATGTGCACTAGTCAATAGAAAGTAGACACTTTTAATGTTTTAGGGGGGTCATAAAGTTCCTTAAATTGCTTAAGGTTTAGGTAATTAAGAGAATAAGTAGTCTTTCCTCGTTAAAAAACTTAATAGATTTTTCAACTACCAGAGTCGGCTCGTCCGATTCTTTAATTCTAAAATCATTAAATAATTCTTCCTTCAACCATCCATTAATAGCTTCCATTGCACCATTATCTGTAGGTTTTCCTGCTCGAGACATTGAATGTATGATATTATATAAGGGAAGGGATTAATTGAATTTCTTTGAGGAGTATACAGACCTTTGATCAGTGTGAAGGATTGTTTCAAAGTCTGCGTACTCTTTTTTCTTTTGTAAAACCTCCAAAAGAGTCAAGTGATATGTGTTTGGATCCCCTTTTTATCGGATAAAGAATAAGCTATTATTTCGTCATTGTATAAGTCCATAAATAATGTTAATTCATAATATACACCGTTTGCCTAAAAGGCTGTCATATCACTAACGACAACCATATATGGAGCTGTTACTTTCATGCTTTTTAAAACCAACTTTGGAAAGCCTTTTAATTCCTTTTTGGCTTTACCATATCTTTTAACATGTCTAGCATGTGAGGCAATTCCAGCGTACTTACATATTCTATGTGCGTATTGACCAGATATTATAAGTCCCATATCTAGTCTTATTTTAGCATTTAACCACCTATAACCATGTGATGGATATTTAATATGGTATTTGATAAAAAGTTGAATATTATTGATTCTATCTTGCATTCTGGTAGAAGTAGTGGATAATCTATTAAGCCATTTATAGAAACCTGATCGATTAACATCTATTTCAATACATAATTCATTTATAGAATACTTCCTGGATAATTCCATAATTACTTCGTATTCTATGTTGAGTAGGTAACGTACACCTTCTTTGCACCACGTCTTTTCGCTGAGTATCATTTTTTTAATCGTGCAATGGAAGCTATTAATGGATGGTTGAAGGAAGAATTATTTATAGATTTAAAATTTAATGATTCTGATGACATTCCAGCAGCAATCGAAAAATACATTCATTTCTTTAATTATGAGAGACCAGCATATATGTTAAATTATGAAACACCCATATCTTTTAAAGAAAAGAATTTGATACAAGATAAATATAGAAAGCGAATAGAAGCCGAAGAAAAGCAACAGGCATTATCTGAGCTTTATCTACTTCTTAATTCGCTTTGTATAAATCAAGAAAATTGATTGTATAAAAATATACCACCAATTGTCTACTTTCTATTGACTAGTGCATTTTCTATAGACATTTTATTCAAAAATTATGAGCTAGCTTTTTATTTTATACTTATTTATAATAAATGCAATCGTATATACGACAAGCATTAAAATTAAACCGACTATAACATCAATAAGATTATGTTGTTTAATAAACACAGTGGATAAGATGCAGCCAATACCACTAAAAATACCGAATACTATTAACCAAATGTTCAATTTACATCTCTTGTCAGGAATTGACATAATTATCATTAGTAGCCCAGTACCTGCATGAATTGATGGTAATGAATTTAAAGCATCTTTATCTATTCTATATATAAATGAAACTAAATAGTCAAAAATACTATCAAATGAATTTATGTCACATAATGACATATTTATATTTACACTGCTCTCTCTTATAACCTTTACACTGTAAAAGCAATAAAAAATATAGCATAATAAATTATTTATACATAAAACTAATAAGCAAAAATAGTACTTATTCTTATTCTTAAATGATATTGCCCAGAATAAAACTATCGGCATAAAATAATATGTAAAATAAAGAACAACAAAATATTTTATATAAGGTATATGCTTGTCAATTTCATGTTCTAATATAACCTCATTATGATTAATAAATATTGCCAAATTATAACAAAGCCACATAATCAAATATATGATAATAGGTAATACTAAATAAAAAATATTAAAGCGAAGACAATTTTGATAAAACTTTGATTTTATAATTCTATCTTTCATCTGTCTTTTGTCCAATCTTTTCGCCATACTTAACAATAGTTTCAGTGTTATTCTGACTATTTATCAAAATATCCTCATCTATCTTAATATTTTTATTTATCAATAAAATGATTGTGGAACCACCATATAAAAATTTACCCTTTTCTTCTGCACGGGCAAAGCTATATTCTTGATGATAATTATCAATTTTTCCAACCATCAAGGCTCCAACCTCTATTTGTACTACATCACCAAAATTTTTTGTATGTAATATTGTATATTCTCTTTGATTTTCCAAAAAAACCTTATAATTATCAAATGCGACTGGATTAACAGTATGTAAAAAGCCTGGAATAAAAACATTCTTTTCTTTTATTCCCTCATCAATATAGCAATAGCGATGATAATCATCAACACATAATCTAAATACTAGGCAATATCCACCCTCAAATTCCTTAGCTAATTGAGAATTATGAATCAACTCTTCAACACTATAAAATGAATTTTTTATTGAAAAAACTGATTTAGAGGATATCTTATAAACTGTTAGCTTTGAATCACATGGTGAAATCAAGGATGTTGGGTCATAATCAATTTTTCTTTTACCTGACTTAATTTTTCTAGAGAAAAAATCATTAAATGAAGTGATATTATCTAATTCATAATCATCAAGCTTTATATTATTTTTTTTAGCAAATGAATTCACTTTTTTTATTGATTTTTTACTATCTAATTTTTTCCCGATTTTAATCGAAAAGCTTGGCTTTATTAATTGCTTTAAAACTATTCTTCCTAAAAGAGTATGATATAAAAAGCGTTGACTTAAAAGAACCTTATTCTTATATTCTTTACCATTTCGATCTTTAATAATACTTACTTTAGACATACCCAAATTACTCCAACAGTATATATAATGACTAAAATAATGCTCATTATAATAGCACCCTTAACATTTGGCTTTGGTAGCCTTATTTTTAAGATATATAATAGTCCCAAAATCAGAAGATAACCAGCAAAAACATATTGTTGACCATTTGGAATAAGCTTACAAATTATAAAAACTAGTGGTGCAGTCATTGATGAAGTTGTAATAGGAACTCCTAAAAATCCTGGCTTACCACCTTCCTCTTGACGATGTCCTTCAAGAACATTGTAATAAGCAAGTCTAATCATTCCACAACAAATAAATAAACCAAATACTAAGCAATATGCCCAATGAGTCATCCCAAAAGCATAGCCAATGCAACATGGAAGAACACCAAAACAAACTAAATCCGTTAAAGAATCTATTTCAATACCATACTTCTTTTCATCATCAGTTCTAGATTTTTTTGTCTTAGCTACCTTTCCATCAAATAAATCTAGAATTCCACTTATACTTAAGCATATAATACCTACAAGTGGATTTCCAGTGCATGAAAAGAAAATTCCAACTGATCCACTAAATAATGCAATGTATGTTAACCATACCGTATAATTATAAAAACCAACCATAAAAATCTAACTCCTTTTTGACATCCGAATAACCATTATTTGCTTACAAACTACAATGATGCCAGTAATAATTAATGGTATATAAAAGCTAACAACTCGGGTTAAAATCATAGCACTAGCTAAAATATCAACCCCATTTTGTTGATAAATACTTCCAAGTAATAATAAATATAATACCTCAGAAATCCCAACACCACCAGGAAGTGGTAAAGAATCAACACATAATGACACTAAAACCTGAATTGACAACAATTCTAAATAATTAAAGCCTTTGATTTCTGGATACATCTTAAAAAAAGAAATGTATACAAAATATCCTACAGAGAATAAAGCAATTCTTTGAACAAAATTATCAATTAATGCAATAGTAAACTGCTTCGGATTTTGCTTTATAAGGTTAGCTCCCTCCTCATATTCGTCCATTTTACCTCTAAATAAACGAATTGATGAAACAGGCTTTTTAATAATGTGTATTTTGTGTAAGAATATAATAAGTTTTTTTCCTAATCTTTCAACCCAATCTCTTTTGAATGCGGTCATAAAGCATAATAAAATCAAAAAAATATTTATTAAAAATCCTATAAAATATAAAACAATAATTATAGGATGACTAAACACGAATTCATGACAAACACAGATAGCAATAATAGATAATACTAAAAGTACAATCTTAAATAATGCCGTATTTAATAATAGGGTTAATGAAGAATGAGAAAATGAAATCTTATCCTTGCTCATGTAATAGGCTACGATTGGTTGTCCTCCAGTAGCTGATGGTGTTACAGCACAAAAATAATAATCAATTGCTGAATATGCAAAATTATCCTTAACCGATACATTAATTCCCATAGCTTTAAAAACCCTTTTCATTGCTAGGCCTTCAAAAAGCACATATACAAAAATCATCATTGTCCCAATTAGAATATATAAAATGTTTACTCTTTTTACAACAGACCAAACCTCTTTTATATCGAATTTAGTAAAAATGACAACACATGTAGCGACTATAAGTGCAATTAAGAATACTATACTTAATATATATTTATTTTTACCAGGCTTTTTAACCTCTTGTGTTTCATTCATATAATCACCAATTAAAATCTACTCTAATTAAATTTAAAGCGTTTAAGCCCTAAATCATTAAAGTAATTTTACCACACTATAGGATTAAAAGCAAGGTATAGAAGACGCTCTATATCTATTATAAAAATGGATTATGCCTTTCATCTGCAATCGTTGTAGCCTCACCATGGCCTGGATATATAATTGTATTATCACTAAATTCATCGATTAGCATATTAACCGATTTTTTAAGTTCTTGAGCATTTCCAGTAGGAAAATCAGTTCTTCCAACACTCATTTGAAATAATGTATCCCCCGTAAAAATCATATTGTCAATTACAAATGAGATACTACCATTTGTATGTCCTGGAGTATGGATAACTTTAATTTCTTTCCCAGAAAAAAGAATAACATCATTATTTTTTAATTTAACTATTTCATGATTCTCAAATTGAAAATCATAACCAAACATATCACAAAGATTCAAATGATTATTATATAGCTTATTAACCTCATCCTCATATATATATACCTTACAGTCAAACAAATTAACAGTTGCAATATGGTCAATATGGCCATGTGTTAATAATACTCCCTTTATCTTATAATTATTTATATCATTAATATATTTATCAAGTCCAATTGTAGGGTCAACCACTAAAGCCTCATCATTATTAATTATTAGATAAGTATTTGTTAAAAATGGACCTGCCGTATATCTTTTAATTTTCATCTTAAAACACTCCTTTTATGAAAAAAGAAAAAGCTAAAAATTACTTTAGCTCTTACTTCTTTTCTTTATGATTTGTATGCTTACGGCAACGTGGGCAATATTTCTTCATTTCAATTCTTTCAGGATTAAGTCTTTTGTTCTTATCTGTATAGTAGTTTTCTTCGCCACATTCCTCGCAAATTAATCTAACTAAATCACGCATATTTTTCCCTCCATTCTATAATTAAATTACGTAAAATAATTTGTATTTACTATAACGCTTTATTATCATATCATTTTTTTATTATTTTATCAAGATTTTTGTTATATCTTGTGCTATAATTCTAACAGGTGATTAAATATGTTTACAAGAAATACCACAAATTCATGTCGAGTTGGCAATTTAATTTTAGGTGGAAATGATAAGGTTTATATTCAAAGCATGACAAACACAAAAACGCATGATGTTTTAGCTACAGTTAAGCAAATTAACGAATTAGCTAATGCAGGTTGTGATATTATTCGTGTTGCCGTATTAAATATGGATGACGCAAAGGCTCTTGGACAGATTAAGCGTCAAATTAATATTCCACTTGTAGCTGATATTCATTTTGATCCTGAGCTTGCGATTGAAGCTATTAAGCAAGGTGTAGATAAAATAAGATTAAATCCTGGAAATATTTCTAATAAGGAAAAGATTAAAGAAATTGTTGAATTAGCAAAAAAGCATGATATTGCAATAAGAATTGGTGTAAATAGTGGTTCTCTTCCAAAAGGAATGGAATTAAATGCTAAAAATATGATTGAGGCATGTAAAATGCATATCTCTATTTTAGAGGAATTAGATTTTCATAATATAGTAATTTCAATTAAAGCGTCAAATATTAATCTTTGTGAGGAAGCATATGAGCTTGCGGCTAACACCTTCCCCTATCCATTACATGTTGGTATTACTGAGGCTGGTACTACATTCTCAGGCATTATTAAATCAGCAATTGGAATTTCTTCTATTTTAAAAAAGGGTATAGGAAATACTATAAGAGTTTCCTTAACTGATGATCCAATTTATGAAATACGAGCAGCTAAAGAAATTTTAAAGAATTTAAACATGATTGATAATACACCAATTTTTACATCATGTCCTACCTGTGGTAGAACCCAATATAATATGATTCCAATTGCTAAGGAAATTGAAAATTATTTATACACGGTTAAAAAGGATATTCATGTGGCTGTTATGGGTTGTGTTGTAAATGGTCCTGGCGAGGCACGTGAGGCTGATTTAGGTATTGCTGGTGGTAAAGGCGAAGCAGTTTTATTTAAGCATGGTCAAATTATAAGAAAAATTAAAGAGGATGACATAATTTCCGAGTTAAAAAAGGAAATCGACCTTTTATAATAACAAAAATCCCTTTGAAGAGACTATAATTTTTAGGCTCAACAAAAGGATTTTTTAATTATTTATTATATTATAAACATGATCTTTATCTAAATAAAAAAACAAATCACAATCATTTCCTTTGATTATTATTTTATATAGATTTTCAAGCTTCTTATCATCAATGATAAATGTTCTGTCTTCCTTTTCTGCAGATATGTTTGCTTTATCTATTCGATAAATAGATATAAAATCATTAATAAAAATACATTCATCATTTGAGTATACCTTAATTGTAAATGGTACTATGGAATCCTTTTTAGCACTTGTATAAATTAAAATATCCTTGTATACCTTTGAGTCAAAAGCGTCATCCTTTTCTTTCTCATCATTTTCAGGCACTTGCATATTTTTTAGTTTAACATAAGGAGTATATGCACCAAAGCTTAATATAATACCAAAGATAAATAGATACCAATAGTTTATAAAAGCTTCCTTAAAGCTTGATGATGATGTAAAATATACAAACAATCCTAAAAAAACAACACCTATAACAAATAAAGTTAAGAATAAATACTTTAACTTTTTTTGCTTTAAAGCATCAGTTTCAACAGCTTTTTTTCTATCTGTAACCACAAACTCGTTATTTTTTGTAGTCCAAACATATTCAAAAAAATCCTTCATAGTTCACCTTCTATTCAAAGCTAATTTCGTAATCTAATAAGCCATCATAAAAATCCTTTTCATGTGACACAAGAATTACAGAACCAGGGAATTCCTCAATTGCCTGATATAATGCTTCTTTGGTATTCTTATCTAGATGGTTTGTTGGCTCATCTAAAATTAATATATTCGATTTTTGCATAGTCATTAAAGCAATTCGAACTCTAGTTTGCTCACCGCCTGAGCATTCATTAAGCTTTTTGAGTGCTAAATCACCTTTAATACCTAGCTTAGCTAAAACACTTCTAAGCTCACCATCCGTTTTTAATGGATAAAAACCTCTTAAATAGGATATTGGCGTTTCGTTATCTAGAAAGCTATGCTCTTGCGTAAAATAATTAATATCCGCTGAATCATTAAACTTAAACGTTCCACTTATTGCTGGTATAATCTTCATTAATGTCTTTAATAGAGTTGTTTTTCCTACACCATTATGACCAAGAATTGCAACCTTTTCATTATGCTTTATTAAAAGTGATAATGGTTCTAGAATAGGATTATTATGATAACCAATTACAAGATTATCTAGCTTCAGAACCTCTTGACCTAAATTTTTGGAAAATGGAAAGTTTATTTTAATTATTTGCTCACCCTGAGGCTTATCAAGTACATCAAGCCTTTCAAGAACCTTAACTCTTTGTTTAGCAGCTCTTGATGATGTAGCTCTAACAATATGTGCCGCAATAAAGTCCTTTGTTTGCTTAATAAACTTTTGTTGGTTTTCATATTCTCTTAAATAATGCTCATTACGCAAATCTCTTTCCTTTAAGAAGAAATCATAATTGCCTTTATATCGCGTAAACACCTTATTTTCAAGATTATATACAACATTACATATTTGACTAGCAAATTCAACATCATGTGATACAACTACAAAAGCGCCTTTAAATGAATTTAAATACTTGATTAACCATTCAATATGCTCTCTATCTAAAAAGTTTGTTGGTTCATCCATCAAAAGGACATCATGCTCCTCAAGAAGCATTTTGGCTAAATAAACCTTTGCTCTTTGGCCCCCTGATAGGCATGATAATTTAGTATCCATACCATAGCTTGCTATACCTAAGCCATTAACAATATTGCCAATTGTCGAATTAATGGCATAAAAATCATTTTTTTCAAGCTCTTCTTGAATTTGCATAGCTCTATTTATGATTTTGTCATAATCATTTTCACTACATGTTGCAAGCATATTATAATAAGCATTCATTTGCTGTTCCTTAACAAATAACGGCTCAAAAACTCCATAGATATACTTATTAATTGATTGATCCTCTTTAACCTTTAATTGCTGATCTAAGTAAGAAAATTTAATATGGGGAGTCCATTCGACTTTACCAGCATCAGGTATAATATTCTTTGCAATAATATTTAAAAATGTTGACTTCCCACATCCATTAGGTCCTACTATAACTATATGGTCACCATATAGAATTCGGAATTCAGCATTATTATATAATTCTTTATCTGTATATTTAAATCTTAATCCAGATACCTCTAGCAATGACATTGTAAAACCTCAATTCTATTTTTCTTCACCGGTTATTTTAATTTGATCGTGAAGCTTCATTGTACCCTCATTGACCTTACCAGATAAAATATCCTCAAGAGGGGCATACCCAAATTCCTTAAAGAACTCCTCTTGAAAGTCCTTTAGTCTATCGTTCTTAATAGCTTCTCTTACGTCAGCCATTAAGGTCTTTAAAAAATATAAATTGTGATATGAAAGTAATCTCATTCCTAATATTTCTTCAGCCTTAACTAAATGGTGAAGATAGCTTCTTGTATAATTTTTACAAACATAACAATCACACTTATTATCAAGTGTTACAAAGGATGCATAATGAGCCTGATTCTTAAGTAAAACTTTACCACTATGGGTTAATGCTGTACCATGTCTTGCAATTCTTGTGGCGGCGACACAGTCAAACATATCAACACCCATCATAGAGCCTACAACTAAATCATCAGGAGATCCTACTCCCATTAAATAGCGTGGTTTATTTTCTGGTAAAATTGTTTTCATATATGATAGTACATCATACATTTCTTTTTTAGATTCACCTACTGCTAAACCACCAATTGAATAACCAGGAAAGTTAATTTTTTCAAGCTCTTCAAGGCAATACTTTCTAATATCTAAATATGGACCACCTTGAACTATTCCAAATAGAGCCTGAGTATCCTTTTTCTGATGAGCATCATAGCCTCTTTTTGCCCATCTAATTGTTCTATCAACACTGTTTTTCATATAATCATATGAAGCATGGAAGGGTGGACATTCATCAAAGCTCATAATAATATCTGCACCTAAATTGTTTTGAATTTGAATACTAGATTCAGGAGACATAAATAATGGAGCACCAGATTTATGGTGTCTAAAGTTTACACCCTCTTCAGTAATCTTTCTAATTTTAGCTAAGCTAAAAACCTGAAAACCACCACTATCTGTTAAAAGAGCATGGTTCCAATTCATAAAGCCTCTAATACCACCAGCCTTAGCAATTAGTTCATCACCCGGCTGAAGCCATAAATGATATGTATTTCCTAAAATAAGACCATCAGAAACCTCTTCAATCTCTTCAGGAGTTAAAGTTTTAACTGTAGCTTTTGTACCTACAGGCATAAAAATAGGGGTTTCAAAGTCCCCATGGGGTGTATGTAATATACCGTATCTCGCGCCAGTCTGTTTACAAACGTGCTTTAACTCATAGTAGAAATTATCCATTATTTATATCACCTCTTCTTTCAATATATATTGGTTTAGTTATTTTATAACCACTTTTTCCATCCTTAAACACTGTTTTTACGAAATTTTCATGCATTAAAACATCGTTAATTTCAAAACTTCCTTCATTTGCAACAATTTTAAGCATATTATTTTTAAGTATTTGCCATTCTAATATTAAATCAAGACCTTCAATCAATAATGTTAAATCATCAGCTACAAAATGTAATCTTCCTAAGCGATATTCATTCATCATGCTAATGATTTCAAATGATATAATACCAATTACCTTATTACCATTATTCTCCTTTACAAAATATGAATATACGCGTGGAACTGGTTTATTCATCTCTTCAATTGATTTTTCAATAAAAATATTATCTAAAGAAATAAAATCATCTGTTGCATATAGACCTTTTATATTAAGTTCTTGATTCTTAGCATCTTCTATATATACTTTTTTACCCTTAAGTATCATTACTATCTAACTCTTTCAACTAATTTCATTACAACATCCGAAATTGGCTTATCTTCTTTATTAGTACTTACAGAAGCAATATAATCAAGTGTATCAAATCCCTCAACAAGCACTCCAAAGCCAGCATATTGACCATCTAAAAATAACGCATCATTATGGCAAATAAAGAATTGGCTTGACGCGCTATTAGGTCTATTTGTTCTAGCCATTGAAATTACGCCTCTTGTATGAGATAAATCATTCTTAACACCATTTGATCTAAACTCACCAACAATTGGATTATCAGTACCACCCATGCCATTTCCAAGTGGATCTCCACCTTGAATCATAAAATCCTTAATTACACGGTGGAATATTAAGCCGTTGTAAAATTTAGCCTCAACTAAATCTAAAAAATTCTTAACCGTAATAGGAGCACAACTCTCAAAAAGCTCCACAACCATGACCATTCCATTTTCTAATGTAATTCTTACTCTTGGATTATTATCATTTAAAAATTCATTATATTTCTTCATATATTATCCATCCTTTTATTTAATAAACATTGAATCACCAAAGCTAAAGAAACGATATTTTTCCTTAACTGCTTCACTATAGGCATTCATAATTTTATCCTTACCTGCAAAAGCTGAAACTAGCATAATTAAGGTAGATTTTGGTAAGTGAAAATTTGTAATTTGAGCATCAATAGCTTTAAATTGATAACCCGGATAGATAAATATATCTGTCCAACCACTAGCTTCCTTAAATCCGTTATCATAAGCTGATTCAAGTGTTCTTGTAGATGTAGTACCTACCGCTACAATTCGCTTACCATTCTTTTTAGCTTCATTAAGCTTATTAGCTACTTCAGCTGAAATACTATAAAACTCAGAATGCATTTTATGCTTTGTAACGTCCTCAACCGCAACTGGTCTAAAGGTTCCAAGTCCTACATGTAATGTAATATAGCAGATTGTAACGCCCTTTTTCTCAAGCTTATCTAATATATCTTTTGTAAAATGTAGACCTGCCGTAGGCGCAGCTGCTGATCCTGGATTTTTAGCATATACAGTTTGATATCTATCTTTGTCCTCTAAATGCTCGTGAATATATGGAGGTAATGGCATTGTTCCTAGCTTATCAAGAATCTCTAAGAAAATCCCTTCATAAACCATTTTAAAATATCTAATACCATCCTCATCCTCAGATTGACATATAGCCTTTAATAGTCCTTCACCAAAGCTAACAACAGTACCAACCTTTACTCTTCTTGCTGGCTTACATAAGCATTGCCATACATCATTTCCCATATCCTTAAGCATTAGCACCTCAATATGAGCCTCAGTATCCTCCTTTACACCAAATAGCCTAGCTGGTATCACCTTGGTGTCATTCAAAACTAAAACATCATTGTTATCTAAATAATCAATAATATCTTTAAAATGGCGATGAGTAATTTCGCCTGTTTTTCGATCTAAAACAAGAAGCCTTGATGAGCTTCTGTCCTTAAGTGGAGTTTGAGCAATAAGCTCCTCAGGCAAATAATAATCAAAATCATTAGTATTCATAATTAAAACAATCCTTTCAGATATGAAATGCCTACAAGATCATAAGCTTTTTTAGTTGCGACACGACCTCTAGGTGTACGATTAATATATCCCTCTTGAAGCAAATAAGGTTCATATACGTCCTCGATAGTTCCGCAAACCTCTCCTATTGAGGCTGCTATTGATTCAAGACCAACGGGGCCTCCTTTAAAATGATCAATAATACATTTTAAATACTTAATATCAATTTGATCAAGGCCAGTTTTATCTATTTTTAATTTATCTAAAGCATATTGGCAAATTTTTAAATCAATCACACCATCTCCAAGTACAGCCGCAAAATCTCTTACTCTTCTAAATAAGCGATTGGCAATACGAGGAGTACCTCTACTTCTTAACGCAAGCTCATGAGCAGCATCATCCTCAATATTGGTTTGGTATACATGCGCAGTTCTTGTAATTATTTTATATAATTCATCCGTATTATAATAATTCAATCTAAGTACTACCCCAAAACGATCTCTCAAAGGTGCTGATAAATCACCAAATCTTGTTGTAGCTCCAACTAATGTAAATGGTGGTAAATCAACTCTAATTGATTTAGCCCCGCTATCCTTACCAACAACAATATCTAAATAATAATCTTCCATTGCACTATATAAAATTTCCTCAACATATGAAGGTAATCGATGAATTTCATCGATAAATAAGACATCACCTTCATTAAGTGAAGTCAAAATTGAGGCTAAATCTCCCGATTTCTCAATAGAAGGTCCGGATACCGTTTTGATATTCACTCCAAGCTCGTTTGCAATAATTTCAGCTAATGTGGTTTTCCCAAGTCCAGGAGGACCGTATAGTAAAACATGGTCAAGTGATTCGTTACGACCTAAAGCGGCTTTAATATATACATCAAGCATTTCCTTAGCCTCTGCTTGTCCAACATATTCAGTTAGATACTGAGGTCTTAATGTAACCTCTTCGTTATCCTCATCTTGTAAATTTGAATCTATAATTCTTTCTGACATAAAATCACCTCACTATACAATAGCCAAAATTATGGTACTTTTATAATTAATTATTTAATAATTTTAAAGCATCCTTAATAAGTTCACCCTCAGGCTTAGTTAAATCAAGTTTACCAACAACCTTAGTCGAATCCTTTTTACTGTAGCCAAGGCTTGTTAATGCCTCAACTAAGGTATCTGATTTAGAATTTGTAGGTAAACCATTTTCATCATCAAATGAAACCTTTCCCTTTAAATCAAGAATAATTTGTAATGATGCTTTAGGTCCAATTCCAGGGAACTTCTTTAAATAGGCATCGTTTCTTGATTCAATTGCATTAATAATTTCTGGTACAGTTGCCGAAGCCAAAATAGAAAGAGCACTTTTAGGACCAATACCATTAACTGAAATAAGCTTTAAAAAAAGTTCTTTTTCATCTTCTGTTTTGAATCCATATAAATCTAATATATCTTCTTTTACATATTGGTATACAAAAACAGTTACATTTTCATTTAAATGAAAATTATACGGATTTGCAGTAATAATCTGATATCCAATATCATTATTTTCTAAAACAATATATTTAGGATTTAATTTTTTTACAACACCCTTTATGTAGCTATACATTTTTTAATCTCCTCTTAACCTCTTCAAGTCCTAGTATGTTTAGTATTTCATATATTGATGGAGAATTTTCACTTTTACAAAGCTTTATTCTAATTATTTTCATAAAATCTCCAAACATATATTCAAGTCCTAAATTTTCCTTTTCCTTTTTATTTTTAGCAAAGCCAAGAGCTTGGCTTAAAGACTTAACATTGCTAAGCCATTCATCCTCAGGTACATTAAATGGTATTTTAATAAACTCTTCACAAACCTTATTTACTATATCAGTACTATATGGCATTTCACATAGCATTCTATCGTACTCGGAATTATAGAAAAATTTAATTTTATCATATATTTGCTCAAAGCGTTCATATTCCTTACGTGGATTTTCATTATTTAAGCCAATTGACATAATTTGTTTAAACATTTCAATATTAGATTGTATCAAATCATATAAAGACTTATTGTTATTAAAAGACCATCTACTTATTTCTTTAACTAAATTATTAACAGGCATGAAATAAATAGTTTCCTTAGAAATACTATTAAGCTTAGCAATATCAAATAATGATCCATTCTTACTCATCTTATCAGTACTTAATCTAAAATCTTCTATGTTGTTATTCTTAGACTTTAAGAAGTATTCTTCATAATTTGAATTAGCCAAGCATAACAAATAATTTATTATAGCTTCCTTTGGATACCCAAGCTCAATCAAATATGAAACAGAAGCCTCAGGATCCTTACGCTTTGATAGCTTACGCTTATTTCCATTATCAAGCTTCATAATTGAATCAAGATGTAAGTATTTAGGAAGCTCAAAACCTAATGCATTAAATAATTCAACATGAATAGGAGCACTCGTTAACCATTCCTCTCCACGAATTACATGAGTTGTGCCCATAAAATGGTCATCAATTGCATGGGCAAAATGATATGTTGGTAATTTATCCTGCTTATAAATTACAATGTCAAAATCATTTTCTGGAAGCAATAATTCCCCTCTTAATTCATCCTTAAACTTAAACTTATTATTAAAATTACCCTTAGATTTTAATCTAATTACAAAAGATTCATTATTTTGAATTCTTTTAATAGCCTCTTCTTCACTTATATCACGATATTTAGCAAATTCCTTATATATTCCCGTACGAAGATTATTTTTTTCTTGATAGCTTCTAATGTCATCTATTTCACTTTCTGATAGAAAGCACGGATAAGCAAGACCCTTTTTAAGAAGATATGCTAGTCCAGCATTATAAATATCTCTTCTTTGGCTTTGGAAATATGGCCCATATGTAGGGTCATTATCGTATTCGATACCAAAGTATGATAATTGTTCCTTAAGAGTATCTGTAGATCCCTCAACAGTTCTTTTTGTATCTGTATCTTCAATTCTTAAATAAAAAATACCATCATTATCCTTTGCCATTTTGTAATTAATTAATGCCGTATATAATGAACCTGTATGTAAAAAACCTGTGGGACTTGGGGCAAATCTTAAGATATAATTCTTTTTTCTTTTTGGATATTTTTTTTCATAATAATCCAAATCATTTACCATATTAGGAAAAATTAAATTAATTAGCTTATCCGAATACATATAATAACTTCCTTCCATTTATCCAAAGTATTATACCAAATTTTATCTTTATTATCAATTAATTGGCAATAATTCTTTAACTACACTATTTATTTATGATCTTATTAATATTTTTAATTCTAATTGATGTGGTACCATCATCTTCATCAATAAATTCGACATAATCCTTGTTCGAAACGTACTCTATTGGAATACTTATTTCAATTTCAGTATCCGTTTTAATCTTTTGCACATCAGCCTTCTTCAAAACGAAGCCCCTTTCCAAATTAATATTATTCACAATACCATTTGCATGCATCTTTGCGTCAAAGGAAGCCTTAGCCTCAGGGTGTGTATCAAAAACCTTACTAGATATATCCTCTGGCTTCATATTCTCAATAACTGGATTATCCATTAGGAATGTTTTAACCTTTGACATTGCGATTGTGGGATTTACTCCGTTTTCTTCGGATATTTTTGTAGTAATATTTTTTATTATTTTGTATTGAGAAGATTCAGACATAGAAAAGTTAGCCTTTAAATATTCCTGAAGAATATAAATATTATTTCCGTCAACCTGTCTTTTCTTTTCACTGCAGTATAAATCAAGCGTATCTAGGTTTATTAAAGCGAAATTATTAATACTAATACCGCTTGTTGGCAAGGTATATAGATTTTTTACCACAATATTTGATGTTTTTCCATCAACTGTTTCTATTTTATGCGTTAGAGTTTCCTTATTTTCAATTAGTACAAAGCCAAAATATTTAACACTATCTAAGGAAAAATCACCAAATATTAAATCAAATGAAGGACAATCAGTAATCCTTTGATAAAATAAATTTAGATCTTCTGTAATTTTATTGGCTAGCTCTAAAAAGCTTATTTTATTATCTTTATATTTAATAAATAAATCCTTTACCTCGCCTTCTTGATTAAAGGTTCCTTTTTTCTTTAATGTTGAATTTAAGCAAGTATTTAATATTTTTAAAATATATTCAATTGTTGTAGATGAGCCTAAATCAAGCTCAACATCTGATAAATAATTCTTACCAGCCTTAAAATCTAAAATTTGTAATAATGCATGAGATACTATCATAATAATCCTTCCAAACAAAACGCCTTATAACAAAGGCGCAAATAAACTTAAAATAATTTTAATTAATCTTAGTATTGGACCAAGATGTGAGTTCTCTTTAGTCATTTCAATACCATCATTTTTAGTTGTATCTAAGAAATCCTTCTTCATTTCAAGAATAGAATTTGTTTTATACATCCAAACACCACATTCGTAGTGGTGGATAAAGCTTCGATAATCAAGATTCACTGTACCAACAACACCATATTCATCATCTGCAACAAAAAGTTTTGAGTGAACAAAGCCTGGTTTATATTCATATACCTTAACACCGGCATCAAGTAGCATTCTATAATTTGATTTTGTTAATATATAAACCATCTTTTTATCCGGAATATGAGGAGTCATTATTCTTACATCAACGCCTCTTCTTTTGGCTAAAACTAAAGCTTGTAAAACCGAATAGTCGCAAATTAAATAGGGAGTCATAATATATAGATATTTTTTAGCTTGATTAATAATATTTAAATAAACATCGAGCGCAATATTTTCCTTGTAGATAGGCTTAGGTCCAGAGCCATAAACCTGAATATAACCACTTGTATCATCATTTTGATGATTTTTAACAATAAAATCATCGATAAAAAGCTGACGTCTTGACATTACATTATAGTTTTGTAAAAATAAAGCAACTAAGGAATCCACAACTGGTCCCTTTACCATCAATGCACTGTCCTTCCAAACTCCAAACGGATGAGTAACGTTTATATATTCGTCAGCTATATTAACACCACCGGTAAATCCAACAAGTCCATCTATAATTGTAATTTTACGGTGATCACGATGGTTATGAATGACCGAAACAAAGGGATAGAATTTATTAAATCTTATCGCTTTTATTCCTTCCTTATTGAGGTTTGACGCAAAACGAGAGCTTACCTTAGTCCCTGATCCAATATCGTCATACATGACATAAACCATAACGCCCTCTTCAAGCTTTTGAAGTAATATTTTATGGATTTCATCCCACATATAACCCTTATCAATAATGAAATACTCCATAAATATATACTTTTTAGCTTTTTTTAATTCCTCCTTTAAGCATTCAAAAAAAGCTTCTCCACTACTTAAAAACTTGGAATAGCACATTGGATATGCAGGAAATCTACACGTATTAAGAATGTATTGTGACTGACCATATGCCATAACATTTTTTTTTAATTCAACATCAGGTTCGGGTATAGCATTTTGAGTAACTGAGTACACATCCTCAAAGTATAAGGCTCTTTTTTTAGAAATTTTGCGATTTCCAAAGCATAAAAACATTACAAAGCCAACAAATGGCAATACAAAAAGAAGAGTAATCCATGGAATTTTATACGAAGCAGGCTCATCATAATCTAAAAGTCGTAGTACAATAAGTAAGCTTAGTATAGATACAATACCTGAGACAAACGGATATCTATTTTGCAAATAATAAATCCCAAAGCTTGTAAATGCAATCTGAACTAAGATTACAAGGGCAAAAATTGCAATCCGAGAAAAAAATAGCTTAAAAAAACGCATTACTATATCTTCCTTATTTTCCCATCCAAACCATGAAGAACAACATAAGAGCCATCGTTTTTATTCTTACATAATGATGAAGCATACTCTAATGCTTCTTTTTGCGTCGGAAACAGCTTTATAACCTTTGTAGAGCCTTGAATAAATACCTTCCATTCTCTACCATCATTTTCTCTTTTTGATACGTGATATATTGTTCCTGCCATACTATTACCTCACTTTATTTGAATTATACTACAAATTGATAAAATATACTATTAGTTATCATTATTTTTAATAAAAAAAGTTTTATCGATTTCGATGAACCCCGTAAGGGATAAAACTAAATCATGCTAAAAGAAAACCTCATCTAAGAGTTTATAGCTCAAGGGTGAGGTTGTTTTTATTAGTAAAGCACCAAATTCAGTGGTAAATATATTTTATACCAAATTCAGTGGGATT
>CAMELE010000008.1 GCA_945923475.1 uncultured Mollicutes bacterium | reverse complement strand
ACAGGCCCTTATAGGGGAGCCTGAATACCACCCGTTGAACGGGTGGATTGTTATTATACTATTATTTTTGCTAATAATATAGTTGGTGATTAAATGGAAAATAAATCGATTTGGGAGGATACTGTACATATAGGCTCTTATCCTAAATTAGATCATAGCATTAAAACAGATGTACTGGTAATTGGTGGAGGAATCACGGGAATATTATGTGCATCTGAGCTTAAAAAAAGGGGCCATGAGGTAGTGTTAGTTGAACAAAAACGAATAGGGGGCGGAATAACAAAGAACACTACTGCGTTTATTTCTGCTTTACATGAAACATTATATCAAGATGTTGTTCATAAATACGGATATAAATATGCAAGTGATTATCTAAGACTTAACTTGATGGCAATAGAAGAATATAAGAAGCTACGTCAAAAATATGATTTTGATTTTAAAGAATGCCCTTCAACAATGTTTACTGCAATGAATGACGATGTTATTTTAAAGGAAAAGAAAATACTGGATTCTCTTAATTATCATACTGAACTAATAGAAAGCCTTCCTTTAGAGGATGTTAGTATAAAGTTAGGAATAAGATTTAATAATCAAGGGAGGTTAAATCCTTTAAAACTGATTAATGCTCTTGCAGAGGATTTAAGTATCTATGAGGAAACAAGAATTACAAAATTACAAAAGAATGTTGCTTATACAGAAAAGTATAGAATTGAATTCAATAATGTAATTGTGGCAACGCATTATCCGTTTATAAATAGATTTGGTTTGTATTTTTTAAAACTAAGACAAAGAATTTCTTATATTGTTTCACTTAATCACAAAGAAATTGATGGAACATATTGTAGCATTGATAGTGGATTATATTTTAGAGGATATGATGATAATTTAATAATTGGCGGATATGATAGAGATACAAAAGAACCATGTAATAAAATGTTTTTAAAACGTATTTCTAGCTTATATGGCTTTAATCAAATTAATTATAGTTGGACAAATCAAGATGTGATGACTTTGGATGGTATTCCTTATATTGGAAAATATAGTCTAATGCGCAAAAATTGGTTTGTAGCAACTGGATTTAATATGTGGGGATTTACATGGGCTATGGTAAGCTCAAAGGTGTTATCAGATATGATTGAAGGAAAAGAAGAAATAAAGCTTATAAGTCCTAATAGAAGCATATGGCATAAGCAGTTATTTATTAATATTGGGACTACAATTGTAAATATGCTAAAAATTAAAAAGCCTAGATGTACGCATCTTAAGGTGGCCTTAAAATATAATAAAATTGATAAAACATGGGAATGCCCAGCTCATGGATCTAGATACGATGACAATTTTAATGTAATAAATGACCCAGCAGTAAAAAAATAATAAAAGTATAGCATTTTCGAAAAGAAAGCGCTTTATATTGTAAATTTTCTATGCTATAATTCAACAAGAGTTTATTAAGATAGCGCTTACATTAAAGCGCTCGGAGGATTGTATGAAAAAACTTAAGAGAATTATAGTTATGATGGTTAGTTTTTTTCTTTCCATCTTTATTGTGGCATGTAGTGGGAATGTTGTTGTTAACACTACGAGTTCAACTTCAGAAGGTACTATTTCAAGTTCGAATTCGACTACATTGTTGCCAACTACAACAGTGGCATCAAGTACAACGGTAGCTTCTACAACAACAGTATCACCAAGTACGACGTTATTGCCAACAAGTACATTAGCACCAAGTACAACCGTAGTTCCAACTACAACGGTAGCCCCAACTACAACAGTATCAAGTACAACAGTAGCACCAAGTACAACGGTAGCTCCGACTACGACAGTGGCTCCAACTACAACAGTAGCGCCAAGTACAACAGTAGCACCGACTACAACTGTACCAACTACAACAACACCAACAACAAGTGGTGGAAATAACACTGGTGAAATAGAAACACAAGGTGTAATTAAAGTTACTAAATCATCTGGATATTTAGAGTCTGTTTATGTTGAATGGGAAGGTGTTGAAAATGTTGAAAACTATAATGTTTATTATAAAAAATCATCAGATTCAGTAATGCTTTATCAAAAGGTTGATTCAATGCTTATACGTAAATATCCAAACAATTATCGTGTAGACATTTTAGGATTAACTGCTGGAGACTATGATGTTAAACTTGTTCCTGTATCAAATAATAAGGAAGGAAATGAATCAGTAGTAAAAATGAAGGTTGTTAGCCATGACCGTTCTGGATATGCATTTCAAACTGGAAATGATTTTTCTAAAAAGGTTATTCCTGGCGCATATAATATGGATGGATCATTAAAAGCAAATGCCAGAGTTTTATATATTACACAATCAAATTTTGAAACTGTTAAATTAACTGTTCATACTTCAGCCTCAAAAACTGAAGAAAGAACAGGATTACAAAATATTTTAGCTGCTTATGAAAAGGGATATGAAAGCCAACCTTTATCAATTAGAATGATTGGAAAGATAAAAGCAAGTGGACTTACATTAAGTGGAGAGAATGGAACACTACAGCTAAAGGGTAAAGGAACTAATAATTTTAATGTTACTATTGAAGGCGTTGGAAATGATACAACAATGCATGGCTGGGGATTATTACTTTATAAATCAAATTCAGTAGAAATTAGGAATCTTGCGACTATGCTTTTCCGAGATGATGGAATTTCACTAAAGGAATCAAAAAATGTATGGGTTCATAATTGCGATATTTTCTATGGCGGAACAGGTAGTGATAAAGACCAAGCAAAGGGTGATGGCTCTCTAGATTTAAAGGATGATTCGCAAAATGTTACTATTTCGTATATTCATTTCTGGGATTCTGGTAAAATGTCACTATGCGGAATGAAGAGTGAGTCAGGAGAAAACTGGATTACATATCATCATAACTGGTTTGATCATTCAGATTCACGTCACCCACGTGTTAGAACAATGACAGTACACGTATACAATAATTTCTATGATGGTTGCGCAAAATATGGCGTAGGTGCAACAACGGGTTCATCAGTGTTTGTTGAAAATAATTATTTCTACAACACATCAACACCTATGATGAGTTCAGAACAAGGAACTGATGCAGCAGGCGCTGGAACATTTAGTGGCGAAAATGGTGGAATGATCAAGTCATATGGAAACGTAATGTACAATGATAATCCTAGCATTAAAACACAATATATAACATATCAGTCAAATAACACAAGCTTTGACGCATATGAGGCTTCATCAAGAGATGAAAAGGTACCAGAAAGTATAAAAACAGTTAAGGGTGGAACTTCATATAATAACTTTGATACAGCATCAACCTTCTATTCATATAATTTAGAAACTGCTGAAGAAACAAAGGAATCTGTAATTAAATATGCAGGACGTATTGATGGTGGAGATTTTGATTGGGATTTCAGTAATCCATCTGAGGATAAAAATTATGATGTTAACACAGAATTAAAGCAAGCCTTAATCAATTATACATGCTCATTAGTGAAGATTTTAGGGGATTCATCATATGTTGGAGAAACTCCTAATACACCAGTTACTCCTGAAGAACCAACAGTACCTGATACTCCTGAAGAGCCAACAGTACCTGATACACCTGAAGAACCAACAGTACCTGATACTCCTGAAGAACCAGATACACCACCTGTTGTAGAAACAATTGTTCATAATTTCACTACAAGTGGAAAGGATAGCGAAATTTTTACAATAAACGGTAATTTGTCTACAAGTAAAGGAACTGCGACATATAATGGTTTAACACTAACTCAATGCTTAAAACTTGAGTCTAGCACATCTATTTCATTTACATTATCATCTGATATGACAATTGTATTAGTTTTAGGAAGTGATGGAAAATATTCAGGACAAACAATTAAAATAAATGGTACTACTTATACTTCTGATGATAAAGGTATTGTAACGGTGGAATTAACTGCTGGAGAATACAGTATTACAAAAGAAAATACAGCAAACCTATTCTATATTGAATTGAAATAAACTATAAAATAAAAGACATCTTATTTACTAGTATGTAATATAGGTGTCTTTTTTTAACATAATATATAGTAAAAATAAGAAAACGCTTGCATAAAAGAAAAAATATGATATAATAATAGATGTGATAGCGCTTACACGCTTTCATACCACAAAGAAATAGAAAAAAAGAAAGATAAAAAACGGCTTATTTAAATGTGATAAGCTTTTTTTTTGCATTTTTTTTGAGAAAAGTATTCTATCATTTTATCAGGTGATAATATGAAGGTAGTGATTTTTGATTGTGAGCATGAAAAGGAGCTTGAAAATGAAATTAATATATTCCTTGAAAAAAATGTAAAGATTATAGATATTAAATATCAAATATCCAATTTTTTTGCAGCAAACGAGCAAATTTATTCATATTCTGCGATGATTTTATACGAAAATGAATAGAAAATAGTTTGACAAAATCTTTTTTTTATCAAACGGCCATTCTCTTTAATTGGGCATATATATTCAGTAAAATATATGTGATTAAAATAAGGAGATAAAAAATGAAGATTGTAGAAGTTTTAAGAAAAAAAATTGATAGTTTAGAAAACAGTTATGAGCTGATTGGAATAGAACTAAAGCTTAGGAGAACTAAACTTAGTAAAACACTAGAGTATATATGTCGTAACACCTGTAGTGTGAGCTATTTATCTAAAATTGAAAATGCCGAAATAAAACCAAATCCAAAAATGCTTGAGGAAATATGCAAACGTTTAAAAATTTCAAAAGAGAGCATTGATACAATTAATAATAGTAAAAAAATATATGAGGATATATTTAAAGGGCTTTTTAACAATGATACTAAACCTTTGCTAGATGCATATGAAAAAGTAAAAGGATTAAATAATTATCGAGCTAAATTAATTATGTTTTTGTATTATATTTATTTTGAAGATTTAAGAAATGCAGAAAAGCAATATAAAGAATTGGATAAATTGGTATCTTGCATGATGCTTAATGATCTTGTTGTGCTATCCTTTATCGAAATTTTGTATTATTTTAAACTTAATTATTTACAAGATGCTTATGAGATTATCAATGAGCTTGATAATGTATCATTACCGTTTGAGTATTTAAGACCATTAATTACTAACATAAAATTAGATATATTTTTATTAATTAATTCTAATTTATTTTTAGTTCAAGCATCCGAGCTAAAAAACTTTTATATAAAGAAAAGTGCTTATAAAAATATAGAGGCTTTAGACAATAAAATAAGAAGGTATTATATACGAAATAGATATTTTGCTATGCTAGAATTGGACGAGGATAATCCAAATGATCATGATGCTCTTTTGTATAGCGAAATAGCATCGAAGGCTCCGATTAATTATCGGTATGGTTACTCTGATTTTGCAAAGTTATTATTTTATGCATACGATAATATTGAAGAATTTAAGAATCAATATGAGGGTTTAAGTGCTAATTTATCAGATAGTGAGCGATTGTTTATTGATACAATATATTCATTAAATTTTGATGAAGATTATTATAACAAGATAGTTGAAATATATTATCCTGCATCTTTATCTTTAAGCGATGAGGTTTTAATAAACATTATGGAAGGCTTTGTTATAGAAGCATTCATAATGAAGCAAAGATATAAGAGAATTATTGATGTAGTTCGAAATCAAGAAAAAAGGAGAAAGGCTTGGATTTAAACAATGAAGAAAAAAATTTTTTTATCTTTAATTATCTTTTTAGTTGTATTTATGTTTCTACAAAAGAAGTCATCTGCTTATGTAGGAAACGGTTATGTGTGGAACAAAACCGAAATATCAATTAATATTAATGATAATTTTGAGGACTATCTTGATGAATTTGAAGTAAAATTCTATTATAAAGGTCAACTTACAGATGAAGAGGTCAAGGTATCATTAGACAAGTTTTACTATGGAGGTCTATCTGTATCAACAAGTGAGGTTGGTCGCAAAACTGTTAAGCTTATAGCTGAGGTTAGTGGTTATTCAACAATTGATAGAAGAGATATTTTGCTAAATATATTAGATAGTGAGCCGCCTGTTATAACACAATTAAAAGATCTTAATTTTGAGGTTGGTGAGCCATTTAATTATAATGAATACTTTATGATTACTGATAATTATGGAATCCAATCAGTTCAATATTTAGATCATAATGTAAATCAAACAGTTCCAGGTTCATATAATCTTGAAGTGTTAGTTACAGATAATGGTGGGAACACAGTAAGTAAAAATTATATGGTTGTAGTTAGAAGTACATCAACTCCAGTATTATCATTAGCTAACTTCGTTTATGTTGAATATGGTGATTTAGATTTTGATATAACAAAATATGTATCAGCCAGTGATAGTATCGAGGGTGATTTAACAAGCAGTGTTAAAATAACAGGATTAGATATATATAAGCTAGGAGATCAAACTGTAACAATAAGTGTTGCAAATAGTAATGGCTATGTGAGTAAAAAGGAAAAAACAATTACTGTAATTGATACAGAGGCCCCAACTCTTGAGCTTAAAACTTATAGCGATGTTATTTATCTAGAGGATGAAAAGAAATTTGATTTAAAAAGCTATATTACAAAGTGTAATGATAATTGTGATAATTTAAGTGAGGATGATGTAATAATTGATTCTAGTGATTTTTCATATACGTATGGAAGCCATGTGATAGTATATAAGCTATGTGATAGTTCAAAAAACTATACAACAAGAAAACTAAATCTAAATGTTAGTTATAAAAGCACACCAACAATTATAGCCAATGATATAGAAATAAAAATTAACTCATCACTAAATATTTTGGATAATGTAATTGTTTCTGATCCTTATGACGAGGCAATTGGAGATTCACTTATTATAGATACTGGATTACTAGATTTAACTAAAGCTGGAAAATATGAAATCACGTTAGAAGCTACAAATAAGGCAGGAAATACAACCTATAAAAAAATATATATAACTGTTTATGATGATTCTACACCTAGCCAAAATACCTTAAGTGAATTATGGAATCTAATTTATGAAAATAAAATTATAGTTATAATTATTTTGATTGCCTCTTCAGTTGGGATAATTTATTTAATCAAGAAAAAAAGTAAAAATAAAGGAGGAGTATAACTTTAAAATATTTCTGTCAAATGTTATAATTAGCCTAGGTGGTGTTTAGCATGATAGGCTTTCTATATGGACAAACTGAATATAATATGCTTAAATCGAGCTTAAAGATATCTAGCTATGTTTCAAATGCTAAAGCTTATGGCTATTACGCTCTTTCAATTACAGATCCTAATATGTATGGTCATTATAAGTTTTACAACGAATGTATAAAAAGTGGGATTAAGCCGATTATTGGACTTGAATTTAGAATTTATTCGTTAACTGATAATAAAATAGATAAGATGATTGCGTATGCATTAGACGATAAAGGCTATCAGTCTTTGCTAGAAATGTCTTCAAAGGATAAAATCGAGGATTATATATTTAATTTAAATGAATTACTAAAATACAAGAATTTGATATTCATTTCTAGTTTAGAAACAGAGTTACTAAGGACAAATGATATTAATGGCTTATTGCTAAAATATAACAATTTAGAATATTTTGGTGTTGGTATATCCTTTAGCAATAAGGCTATTAATCAGAATATGAATCGATTGTATGAAGAAGCGAAGGCACTTGGAATAAAGTCTTTCCCGATATCTCCTACATATTATGATAAGCCAGAGGATTATGATGCATACGTGGCTTTATCGATGATTAATAATGAGGTACCATTAGAAAATTGTACGTATCATTATAAGACTTCAGTGGAAATTGAAAATGAATATTATACGTATGATTCGGTATTTGTTAATTATGAGGAATTAGTTAATAAAATCAATGTCACTATAAAGCCAGTAGCTGTTTCACTCCCAAAATATCCTGGTACAAATGGAGTTCCTTCATCAGACTTTCTAAGAAGTCTTTGCGAAAAAGGACTCCAAAAAAGGGCAGCATATAGGATTTATGGGGATATATCGGTATATAAGCAAAGACTAGATTATGAATTATCAGTTATTCATAAAATGAATTATGATGATTATTTCTTGATTGTATGGGATTATGTCAAATATGCGAAGAAACAAGGTATTATGGTTGGCCCGGGAAGAGGTAGTGCTGCAGGATCCTTAGTCTCATATTGTTTAGGAATAACTAGTATAGATCCGATTCGATTTGATTTGCTATTTGAAAGATTTTTAAATCCTGCACGTGTTAGTATGCCAGATATAGATATGGATTTTCCAGATGATAAGCGTCAGCAGGTTATTGATTATACAAAGAGTGTATATGGGGATGATCATGTATGCAGTATTTCTGCATTTGGAACATTTCAGGTAAAGTCATCTATAAGAGACCTTGGTAGGGTCATGAAAATAAAACCACAAGATATTGATATTATGTCTAAACTGGCATCAGAAACTAATGACTATGATAAGCTAATGAAGGATTATGAGAGCAACAAGGAGATTTATAGACTATTATCAGTAGCTAAAAAGATTGAAAATTTACCTCGTCACATATCTACTCATGCGGCTGGTATTATTATTTCATCGGATCCACTAACAAATAATGTTCCATTACAGCTTGGCTCAACAAGCCTTTATCAATCTCAACTTGAGGCTATAGATTTAGCTGAATTAGGACTTTTAAAAATGGACTTTTTAGGAATTAGAAATTTAACAATTATTGATAATATTGCTAAATGTATTCCTAACATGAATAATATTACAATTCAAAATATTCCGCTTGATAACGAAAAAACATATCGTTTGCTACAAGAAGGAGATACTGATGGTGTATTCCAGCTTGAAAGCGAGGGTATAAAAAAGGTATTAAAAAAATTAAAACCAACAAAATTTGATGATTTAGTAGCTGTAATTGCACTATATAGACCTGGTCCTATGGATAATATTGATGAGTTTATTGCCAGAAAAAATGGTAAATCCTTTACTTACCTTCATCCAGATTTAGAGCCTATATTAAAGTCTACCTATGGAATTATTGTGTATCAAGAGCAAATTATGCAAATTAGTTATCGATTTGCAAAAATGTCCTTAGGTGAGGCTGATTTGCTAAGAAAGGCTGTATCTAAGAAGGATAAGGATGCATTGGATAAGTATAAAAACAAATTTGTTTCATCTGCTGTTAGCGCAGGCTATTCTGAGCAAATTGCTAATCAAATATATAACTATATCTTAAGATTCGCAAATTATGGATTTAATAAAAGTCATAGTGTGGCATATGCCGTTTTAGCATATCAAATGGCATATTTCAAGGCCAATTATTTTTCTTTATTTATGGCTAAATACTTAAATAGTGTAATTAGTAATAATACAATAATCGAAAGAAATATAGCATATATTAGAAGAAAGGGCTTTTTGGTTTTAAAGCCTAGCATTAATCAATCTAATATTGAATTTGTTTCTTCAAAAAATTCTTTGATTTATCCTCTTCAAGGAATTAATCAAATTGGAATAAATATTGCAAAGGATATTATCACTGAAAGAGAGAAAAATGGTTTATTTAATTCATTTGAGGATTTCAAAAGAAGAATGCCGGGACTTGGAAAAAATGTTTATGAATCATTGATTTATTCTGGAGCCTTCGATGAGTTTGGTGAAACTAAAAAATCTATGCTATCATCTTCAAGCCCACTTGAGGACATATTTAATAATCAATATGGCGCTGATTTGAAGAAACAGGATGGGGAACTTTCGTACGAAGAATTAAGAATGGGTGAAAGAAAGAGCTTAGGCTTTAATTTAGAGTATGATTGGTTTAAAAATATTAGTGTTTTAGCAAAAAAATATAACTCAAAGTTTTTTGGCAAGGATTTGATGCAATTTAACTCAAGAGTAATTGTCGAGCTTTCAATGATGAAGGAAATTATTACAAAGAAGAGTGAGAAGATGTTACTAGGACAGGCCTTTGATGGAAGAAAAAGCTTAAAATTTGTTATCTTTCCAAGCTCTTATAAAAAATTAAAGATTAATCTTGATAAAGATGGATTATATTTAACATATGGTAGAATTGAAAAGAATAATACTAATAATATGTATGAATATAATATAAACGATGTAATTGAAAAAATAAGGTAAAAAAGACTACTCCTTTGAACAAGGGTAGCCTTTTTTAATCCTATTATTTCTTTAAAATTTTATTTAATTTTGCAAATCTTGGAAGTCCATCTTCAATAGGAGCTGCCATTTGTCCCTGGATAAGAGGTAAAGCATATTCGATGAATTTTTCGTTAACGTTGTTTTGCTCTGCATTAATCCAATCTAATGGTATTTTCTTTTCATCGTTTGCAACAACGTGTAAGTCTACTAATTCATATTTACAAGTATATTTTCCATTTTTATATGAACGCTTGAAGGCAACCATTTTATCTGTTTTTCCACTGATTGCTTTTCTTACTGCAACCTGTCCAGCTTTGAAAGCTTCATTAACATCAGTTTTAGATGCAAGATGTTGTGCACACCTTTGCATTAGATTAAACTCAATTGCTCTTACCTTACATCCAAAATGCTCTTTAATTTTTTGGGCAAGGATAGAAGCGGTACCACCTAGTTGTGCATGTCCGAATGAATCTAATGCCATTTCTCCTAGGGCTTCAGGAATATATTTACCATCCTTTGTTTTTACACCTTCAGATACAGCAATTAATACGTGATTGTTTTTCTTATAGCATTTTTCAACATCACAGATGAATTTATCAAAATCAAATACAACCTCTGGTAAATAGATTAGATCAGGTCCATGTCCCTTGTAAGATGCAAGTGCTGATGCAGCTGTAAGCCATCCAGCATTTCTACCCATGATTTCACATACACAAATCATTGGAGTATCATATACGCATGCATCCTCATAAATTTCCATCATTGTAGTCGCAATATACTTAGCCGCAGAACCATAACCAGGTGTATGGTCAGTTGAGACTAGGTCATTATCAATTGTTTTTGGGATTCCTATACAATTACATTTATAACCACTTTTTGCCATATATTTGGAAATCTTGTTGCAAGTATCCATTGAGTCATTTCCACCATTGTAAAAGAAATAACGGATATTATACTTCTTGAACACCTCAAGAATCCTCTTATAATCTGTGTCATCCACATCTGGATTTGCTAATTTATATCTAACAGATCCAATTGAAGAAGAAGGTGTGGTTTTTAATAATTCAAGTTCCTTTAGATCTTCTTTTGAAATATCATAAAACTCTTCGTCTAGAATTCCTCTAATTCCATGTTTGGCACCATATACATCAGTGATACATTCTTGCTTTAGCGCTTCAATGAATACACCAGCAGCACTGGCGTTAATTACTGATGTTGGTCCGCCTGATTGGCCAAGAATACAGGCTCCGATTAATTTTTCCATATTATATTTCTCCTCATTTAAACGATATCTATATTATATCGTATTAGTAATAAATTTCAAGATTTAACAAAAAAATAAATTTTTTTTAAAAAATAAAATCAAATCTGTTGTGTTAACTGAAAACTATGTTATAATATGAAGTGTATGTAAAAATATACTTATTTTAAAATTTATTCTAAAAAAATTAAGGAGAAATACTATGAAAAAGACAAAAATGGTATGTACAATTGGACCAGCTTCTGAGCAAAAGGATCAATTAGAGGCATTAATTAATGCTGGAATGAACGTAATGCGTATGAACTTTTCACATGGTGACCATGTTGAACAAGGATTCCGTATCAAAAACGTTAAGGCTTTAAATGCTGAAAAGGGCTGGAACATTGGTATTATGCTTGATACTAAAGGACCAGAAATTCGTACAGGTTATTTAAAGAATGATGAGCCAGTTATGCTAACTGAGGGAAATACAATCCGTATTACTATGGATTATTCTTACCTTGGAGATGCTAATAAGGTTGCAATCTCTTACCCTGGTCTATATGATGATATTAGTGTTGGTGGAAGAATTCTTATTGAAGATGGTAACTTAACTTTAACTGTTATCGAAAAGGATGAGGCTGCTCATGAATTAGTATGCCGTATTGAAAACTCACGTAAATTAAAGAACAAGAGAAATTGTAATGTTCCAGGAGTTATCCTAAATATGAACTATATTGCACCAAAGGATAAGGATGATATCGAATTTGGTTGTGACGAGGATGTTGATTTCATTTCTGCATCATTCATTCGTCGTCCTCAGGATATTAAGGATATTCGCGATATTCTTGCTAGCAAGAACAATTCACACATTAAAATTATTTCTAAGATTGAAAACCAAGAAGGTGTTTCAAATATGGAAGAAATCATTGCATTATCTGATGGTGTAATGGTTGCTCGTGGAGATTTAGGAGTAGGTGTTGATGCGTGGGATTTACCTGCTATTCAAAAGGAAATGATCTATCTTGCTCAAGCATCTGGTAAGATTGTTGTAACTGCAACTCAAATGCTAGATTCTATGCAACAAAATCCAAGACCTACTCGTGCAGAGGTTTCTGACGTTCATAACGCTGTACTTGATGGTACAGGTGCGACAATGCTTTCAGGAGAATCTGCTCAAGGAGATTATCCTCTTGAGGCTGTAACTTATATGGCTAAGATTGATGAGAGAGCTGAAGATGATATCGATCATGAATTGATGATTGATAACGTATTATCATATCCAAATGAGAAGAATGAATTAGACGCTATCGGTCTTGCAGTTGCGCAAGTATGTAACAACTTTGAGGTTGCTGCTGTAGTTGCTGAGGGTGACCAAGAATTAGCATTCAAGATTTCTCAATATCGTCCAGCTGCAGATGTATTCTATGCTACAGCTGAAAGAGCAGATTGCCGTTCATTACAATTAGCATGGGGTGTACAACCAGTTTGTGGTGGTATTGCAGATGCTTATAAGGCAGCAGTTAGTGCTTTAAATCTTGAAGCTGGAGATTCTATCCTTGAAGTTACTAAGGATGGAGTTAAGTTTACTCAAGTTAAGTAATATCTAAATAATGCAAATTGAGCTTTAGTATTAAACTAAGGCTCTTTTTTTTAGTTCACAAATATGATAAAATTTTTTTGTTTATGGAAGTGATTAATTATTATGAATCAAGATTATCTAAAGCGGATGCAAGAATATCTATCAATTGATGATTATAATCGTTTGATTGAATCTTATAAGGAAAATCCTAAGCGTAGTATTAGACTTAATAGAATAAGTGTTGAAAGGCTTGTTGAATACACAAATATGCCTCTTGAAAAAATAGAATACGATATAGATGGCTATTATTTAAATAATGACGAAAAGTATGGGAATAATGTACTTCATCATTTAGGAGCGTTTTATTTTCAAGAACCATCCGCGATGGCTCCCGTTAACATGTATGAATTTAAAGGAAATGAACGCGTATTAGATCTTTGTGCAGCACCAGGAGGAAAATCATCCCAAATTGCTAGAAGAATTCCAAATGGAGTTTTATATTCTAATGAACTTTCTAAAAAAAGAAGTCAAGTTTTATTTGGTAATTTGGAAAGATTAGGTTTTGATAATGTTGTAGTTTTAAATGAAAGAGTGGAAAACCTAGTTAATAAGCTTGAAGGCTATTTTGATGTTATTTTAGTTGATGCACCATGTTCAGGCGAAGGCATGATGCGTAAAGATGAGGAAGCTAGAAATCAATGGAATCCTAATTTGCCACTTCAATGTCAAAAAATAGATTTCAGTATTTTAGAGTATGCTTCTAAAATGCTAAAAAAAGATGGAGTTTTAATATATTCAACATGTACATTTGCTCGTGAAGAGGATGAGGATGTAGTTGATTTTTTGTGCAACAATTTAGATTTTGAGATTTTACCTCCTAATCCTTGCTTAAAAAAATATACTATGGAAGGGTTTATACCTAATACGTTAAGATTTTATCCTTTTACAGGTAAAGGGGAAGGCCAGTTTATGGTTTTATTAAGGAAAAAAAGCGCTCATATGGAAGGATGGCGCAACATTAAGAAAAATAAGGAGAATGAGGAAGAAAGAATTATTAGAAAATTCCTTAAGGAGAATTTAGAGAGTTATCCGGATTTTACAATAAAAAAGGAAGGAAATAGATTCTATGCCCTTGCGGATGATGTTGATTTAACTGGACTTACTGTTGTAAACTATGGTATTGAGCTTGGAGAGGTTCAAAAGGGAAGATTTATTCCATATCACCATTTTTTTAAGACACTAGGTAAATATTTTAAAAATAAGCTAGTATTAGATGTAAGTGACTCAAGGTGCTTACACTATATTAGAGGAGAAGAAATTCAGGCAAATGCTGATAACGGATTTGGTGTTATTGAAATTGAAGGTTTAATTCTTGGAGGATTTAAAGCTACAAATGGATGCCTAAAAAATTATTATCCTAAAGGCTTAAGAAATATGAATTTGATATCAGAGTAGATTTAAAACTATAGAACTAAATATAACATGCGAAAATGGTAAAAAAATGTATTTTAAATTGCATTTGTTAATGGTATAATAAGAATATAAACTGTTGAAAGGGTAGTATTAAGTATATAATACAATGGTGATTTTATGGAAGAAAATAAGAATATAGAAGAAAGTGGAGTTTCTTTAGGAGATATATTCCATTGGATATGGCGTGGTAAAATTCCAGGATTAATTACTGCTGCAGTTTTAGGAATTATCTTATTTATAATGCTTGCATTAGTTATTGGTCCTCAATCTGAAATATATGAAGTTGAATTTGATTATTCAAGTGTTCCAGGACTAGATAATGGTTCCTATATTGATGGCTCAAGGTTTACATATCAAGATATTATTCTTGAAGAAAGCGTTAATGAGGTAGTAGCTAAAAACAAAGAAGCACTAGCTGCAGATGAGAATAGTGTCGACTTTTCAACAATTGATTTGGATGAATTATATTCAAGTAATCTTTTTAGAGTTGATAGGAAAAGAATCTATTGGGAAAATGTAGCTGATACTACAACAGAACCTGAGCTTAAAGCTACTCATTATATAATTGAGATGCCAAAAAGTGCATTCAAATCAGGTATACAAGCTAGAGCATTTGCTAAAGCATTAATCGAGCTTCCTCTTGCAAAAACAAAGAAAATGATTCAAACTTTAGACTTTACTACAAATTTAGATATGTATGAAGTGGTTCAAAGCTTTGATACAAAACTTGAGTATTTATCTAACCAAATAAGCTTATTACAAAATGGTTATAGTAGCTTTAATGGAGTCGTTAATGGTACTCAATATGTGATTGATGGAAAAACATATAATTTCGCAGCTATAAATGCAAGAATTAGTGATTTCTTAACTACTCAAAATTATTCAACTATGGGAACTGAGCTTCGTCAAAAAGGTTATGTAAATGATAAGACTTTGGCTAAACAAAGATACGAACTTCAAATGGATGATTTGGTTAAGGAGCATGAGCTTTTAGAAAAGAAATTAGCATCCGTTAATACTACATATGAAGAGGCTAAGGCTGCCTTAAATAATATTGGAAGTGGCTCAATAGTTGCGACTGATCAAATTTTATCATTATTAACTCAATTAAATGATACATTATTAAATCAAAAGACTTCTTTGGAATTTGACATTATTGCTAACGAAGAGGAGCAAAGAAAACTAAACATTAAGATTGATGCATTAAATAATTTATCTGATGAGGATAATGCAGCATTTGCAGAAAGACTAGATAACATTTATACAAGGCTAGTTGAAGAAACAATAACATATGATAAGGTTTATAAAGAGATAACTACAAGAAATATGTATGTGTATTATGTGAATTCTAACGTTATTGCAGTAACTGGTGGAATGAGTAGTATTATGACTCTTGGTGTAACTGTGGTAGTAGCATTAGTAGGATTTGTTGGAGTTGCTTGGATTTACGGTTATGTCAAATGTAAAAAAGAAGAAAAAGCTTTACTAGAAGAAAACAAACAAAATTAATATATTTGGGATTTCAAATGGAATCCCATTTTTTTTGGTAAAATAGGTTTTATCCCTTGAAAAAAAATTAAAATAGTTTATAATTATATAGAATAATAATACGAAAAAAAGACTAGTAGAATAGCTTTTGTTATTTAGAGAGAGGACGGTTGGTGAAAGTCCTATTGCATACTATTTGAATTCACTTTTTAGTGGCTCTAATCAAGCCCGTTATACCGCGTTAAGGTAAGTTGAGGGCAGAATAATTTTATTCTGAACTAAGGTGGTACCGCGATAATGTCGTCCTTAGATTAAGGATGACTTTTTTATTTTTTAGGAGGAATTAAATATGTCTATTAAAGATGAACTTGAAGAGCTTAAGAGGAGTACAATTGAACGTCTTAAGTCAATTAAAAACAAGGTTGAGCTTTTGAATGAAAAGGCTACAGTATTAGGTAAAAAAGGACCATTTGCCCAAATTATGTCTAATATGCGTAATTTATCAATTGATGAGCGTAAAGAGGTCGGTATGATTTCTAATTCCTATAAGCAGGAGCTAGAAACTGCATTTGATGAAAAGCTAGATGTATTAAAAGAGGAGGAGATCAATGCACGCCTTGCATCGGAAACAATTGATGTTACATTGCCTGGTGTATCCGCTAATGTTGGTTCGATTCATCCATTAAATCAAACAATTATGGATTTAGAGGATTTATTCATTAGTATGGGTTACGAGATTGCAGAAGGCCCTGAAATTGAAACGGATGAATATTGTTTTGAAAAATTAAATCTACCTAAGGGGCATCCTGCTCGCGATATGCAAGATACATTCTATATTGATCCTGAGCATTTGCTAAGAAGTCAAACTTCTCCTGTTCAGGCTAGAACAATGGAAAAAAAGGGTGGTGCTCCTATTAAGATTGTGTGTCCAGGAAAGGTTTATCGCCGTGATGCCGATGATGCCACTCACTCTCATCAGTTTATGCAATTTGAAGGCCTAGTTTTAGGTGAGGATATATCATTAGCTAATCTTAAGGGTGCATTACTTGCAATAGCTAAAAAGATGTTCGGAGAAGACCACAAAATTCGCCTTCGTCCATCATTCTTCCCTTTTACAGAGCCATCAGTAGAGGTTGATGTTTCATGCTCTAGATGCAATGGTAAGGGATGTCCAACATGTAAAGGTACAGGTTGGATTGAGGTACTAGGTGCAGGTATGGTTAATGATAATGTACTAAGGATGTCAGGCTATGATCCTGAAAAAATTCAAGGATTTGCATTTGGTGTTGGTGTTGAGCGCGTTTGTATGCTTAAGTACGGAATTGATGATATCCGTAATTTCTACACTAATGATCTAAGATTCTTACACCAATTCAAGGAGGTAAAATAATATGAAGGTTTCTACTAATTGGCTTAAAGACTATTTGGATTTAAGTGATTATTCAAATGAAGAATTATTTAATGAAATATCTTTCCATATGACAGAAATTGAGGAAGCATATGAACTAGTTAAAAATACAAATTTAACAATTGGATATGTAAAGGAATGCATTGAACATCCTGATAGTGATCATCTTCATATTTGTCAAATTGAAATAAAACCAGGCGTTATTTCTCAAATTGTTTGTGGTGCGCCTAATATGAGTCAAGGTAAAAAGGTTATTGTAGCTTTACCAGGAGCTGTTTTACCAGGAGATTTCAAAATTAAGGAATCAAAGATTCGTGGTGTTGAATCAAATGGTATGTGCTGTTCTCTTCAAGAACTTGGAATTAAAGAAATGTTTGTAGAAGAAGCATATAAGGATGGTATTTATTTGCTACCAGAAGATGCTCCTGTTGGAGAAAACCCTCTTGAGTATTTTGGACTAAATGATTATGTATATGACCTTGATTTAACATCTAATCGTTCAGATTTATTGTCTATTGAGGGTGTTGCATATGATTTAGCTGCCACACTTAACAAGAAGGTTAAGACTAAAGAATTTAGTCTAAAAGAGGTTTCTAAGAAGAATCCTGTTAAGGTTTCAGTATTAACGGACAAATGCCCTAAATATTTAACTAGAAAAATTGAAAACGTTAAAATAGCCTCATCACCAGAATTTATAAAAGCAAGACTAATTGCTTCAGGAATACGTCCAATTAATAACGTAGTAGATATTACAAACTATGTATTAATGGAACTTGGTCAACCTTTGCATAGCTTTGATGCAGATAAGCTTGGCGATAATATTGTTGTCCGTGAGGCTTTGGATAAAGAAGAAATTATTACTCTTGATGGAAACAAGCGAGAACTTAATGCAGGAGATATTGTAATTACTGATGGAAAAACTCCATTATGTGTTGCTGGAGTTATGGGTGGAGCTAGTACAGAGATAACAAAAGAGACCAAAAATGTTGTCCTAGAAGCTGCATATTTTGAACCACTTTCAATTCGTAAAACTAGTCAGCATTTAGGACTTAAGAGTGAATCTTCAACTCGATTTGAGCGTACAATTGATTATGTACGTGTAAATAGAGCCTTAGACTATGCCGCATATTTACTATCAGAGTATGCTTCTGGTGAGGTATTATCAGGTGTAAATGGCGTTGCAAAGGATTTCGAAAATAAGCATGTTTTAGTATCAACTAAAAAGATAAATAAGGTGCTAGGCACAGCCTTATCAAATAATGAAATAGAATCAATTTTTAATCGCTTGGGCTATGAGTATACTGGCTCTGGTGATTATGATATTACTATTCCTTCAAGAAGAATGGATTTACTTCCAAGCTATCAGGATATTATTGAGGATGTGGCTAGGATGTATGGATACGATAATATACCAACAGTTTTAGCAAGCACAAATGATAAGGGTGGCTTAACGGATTACCAAAAATTAGTAAGGAATTGTAGATTAATTCTATCAAATATGACAATTAATGAAGCTGTTACATATTCACTTACAAGTGAAGATGATTTATATAGCTTCACAGAGGAGCATGCAGAACCAATTCGCCTTTTAATGCCAATGACCGAGGAAAGAAGTGTTATGCGTCAAAGCCTAATTCCTTCTTTAATAAATACTGTAGTTTATAATAAATCTCGTCAAATCAATGATTTATCATTTTTTGAAATTGGTAAGGTTTATACTTCAAGTAGTGAGGTTTTACATCTTGCCGGTGCATTTAATGGCTTATTTACAAGCTCTAAATGGCAAGGTAAGAAAAATCCTGTTGATTTCTATTTAGTTAAAGGTATTCTTGATTTATTATTTGCAAAATTAAATTTATCAGTAAAGTATGAGGCTTACACAGCATTAAGTAATATGCATCCAGGCCGTACAGCTAAAATAACTGTAAATGATAAAATGATTGGATTTGTAGGAGAACTACATCCAAGATATGCTCATGAGCATTCATGTGATAATACATATGTATTTGAATTAAATTTAGATGAAATTTATAATTTAATTTCAAGAGAATTTAAATATCAATCAATTTGTAAATTCCCAGCTGTATCTAGAGATTTAGCTATTGTTGTTAATAAAAATGTTACATGTCAACAAATCTGTGATGTTATTAGAATGACTAGTAAAAAGTATTTAACAAACCTTGAGGTGTTTGATCTGTATGAAGGAGAAAATGTAGGTAAAGATTTAAAATCTTTAGCAATTTCTTTAACCTTCGAAGACAAGGAAAAAACTCTAGAAACTAGCGATGTTGATAAAATAATTCATTCTATTTTAAATCGTCTAGATGCTTTGCTTGATGCTCATTTAAGATCATAATGGTGAGTCTATGAGAAGCATTTATGATTTATCACTTGACGATTTAAAGGAATATTTTATATCAATTGGATTAAAGCCTTTTAGGGCTACACAGGTATATGAGTGGCTATATCGGTCACATATTAGATCTTTTGATGAGATTACAAATATTAAAAAGGAAGTAATCAATAAGCTAAAGGAAGACTTTGAAATTAAACTTTATGATGTTGTAGATCATCAAATATCATCTGATGGCACAGAAAAGTTTCTGTTTAGGTTAACAGACGGAAATTTGATTGAATCAGTGCTTATGCGACATAATTATGGTACATCAATTTGTGTTACATCCGAGGTAGGATGCAATATGGGGTGTGCATTCTGTGCATCTGGCATGAAAAAAAAGCTAAGAAATTTGACCACTGGAGAAATGGTTTTACAGCTTGAATCTGTATATGAATCTATTCAAGAAAAGATTAGTCATATCGTTGTAATGGGAATTGGCGAGCCTTTTGATAATTACGACAATGTAATTAAATTCCTACATGTTGTGAATAATCCTCATGGGCTTGAAATAGGCGCAAGGCATATATCTGTATCTACATGTGGCTTAGTACCAATGATTTACGAGTATGCTAAGGAGGAACTACAATCAAATTTAGCTATTTCTTTACACGCTCCTAATAACGAAATAAGGGATCAGATAATGCCTATTAACAAAGCATATCGCATTGAAGAACTTGTTAAGGCTATATCAGATTATATTGATTCTACTAACAGAAGAGTTACAATAGAATATATTTTAATTGATGGTTTAAATGACACAGTAAAATGTGCAAACGAGCTTGCAAATTTACTTCACGGATTAAATGTCTATATTAATCTTATTCCTTATAATGAGGTTAAGGAAAAGCCGTTTAAACGTTCTAAAAAGGAACAAATGCGATTGTTTTATGATACACTAAAAAAACGTTCAATGAATGTTACATTAAGACTTGAACAAGGCGCTGATATTGATGCTGCATGTGGTCAATTAAGAAGCAAACATATGAATAAATAGTAAAATAAGCATCCAAAATATATTTGGGTGTTTTTTTATGAAAAGAATAATGTTAATTATTATTTTTTTGATAACTGTTTTTGGGTTTGTTTTTTACTTTGCAATTTATCCATCCTTGAAAAATGAAGCTACAATTGCTGTACCAGATATAACTGGTAAAAGTGAGGAAGAAGCAAAAGAAATTTTAGATGGAAGTAAAATTGTTTATGAAATAATCTATCAATCAGGCGATGACAATAAAGTTGTCAAAACGATTCCTGAAGCTAATTCTTTGATAAAGGAAAGCCAAAAGGTTATAGTATATATTTCAATTAAAGAGGAAGAAAGAGTCGCAGATTTAACAGGGCTATCATACTCAGATGCTATCAAAAGGCTTGAAAAATACAAGGAAGAATATGGTATTAACTACAATGTTATCTATAAGGAAATTGATTCAGGAATTGATAACATAGTAATTTTCCAGAGTGATACATCTTCATATTTAAAGGATATAAAGTCTCTTGATATAACAATTTCAGAGGTAAATGATAAAATCTATATGCCTAATCTTGTAGGACAAAATTATCATACTGCAGTAACTCTTTGTAATGATAATGGGTTAGACCTGGAAGCAATTTTTATTTCCTCTATATTAAATAAAAATACAATAATTTATCAAGAACCTGAGCCTAATACGATTTTATATAAAAATAGTATGACCAAAATAACGATTTATGTGGCTAAATAAATATATTTTATGATAAAATAAAATATAGAGGTTGGTAAAAATATGATTGGTCGTGTTATTAGCTTAGATTCTGGCGTATATAAAATAATTGGAGAAAACCAAGAAGAAATCGTACTTAAGGCGAGGGGAAAACTTCGCCATATGGAGGTTTCTAAGCACTCTTCATTTAATAAATCAGATAATAAAAATTCAACAAAAACAAGTACTAAAAGGATGAAAATTTCGCCTAAAGTTGGCGATATAGTAACATACGAGAAAACATTAGATACTTATTATCTAGATGATGTTTTACCTCGTAAGAATGAACTTATTCGACCTGATATTGCAAATGTTGATCAAATTTTATTAGTTTTTTCAGCTAAGAGACCAGATCTAAACTTGCTGTTACTAGATACATTTATATCCAATTTAGAATATAACAATATAAAGCCACTTATAGTGATTTCAAAAATTGATTTATGCTCAGATGATGAGCTTAATAAGATAAAAGGTGATATGTCATATTATGAGCAAATAGGTTATGATGTTTTTTATTCTAATTCCTTAGTTGGTGTTCCAGATGGTATTATTCCATTGCTTCAAAACAAGGTTACTGTATTATCTGGACAAACTGGTGCTGGTAAATCAACATTTATTAATGCTCTTATACCTGGATTTAAGCTAGAAACTAATGATATCTCCTTGGCTCTTAATCGTGGTAAGCACACGACAAGAAGAAGCCATTTATACCCGTATTTTGGGGGTTTAATTGGTGATACTCCGGGCTTTTCTAAGCTAATGACCTTTTCTAGTGAGAAGGATTTAAGAGATACGTTTATTGAATTTAAAAATTATCCATGTACATTTAGAGATTGCCTTCATTTGCCATCATCAAAAGGTTGTGGAGTTATTGCCCATATTAATGATGGGATAAAAAACACACGGTATCAAAATTATTTAAAAATGCGAGAAGGAATAGGTAAGAAATATGATAATTAGTCCATCAATATTAAGTGCAGATTTTACAAAATTAGAGGAATCAATAAAAACTGTTAGTGACGCTAGTTGGCTTCATTTAGATGTAATGGATGGTAATTTTGTCCCAAATATTAGCTTTGGTCCAATGGTTATAAAGCAAATTCGACCAGTATCTAATCAGGTATTTGATACTCATTTAATGATATCAAGACCTCAGGATTATATTGAGGCATTTGTTGATGCGGGATCTGAGTATATTATATTTCATGTAGAAGCTGATTGTAATGCTAATGAGGTTATAAATCAAATCCATAGTCATAATGTAAAGGCAGGAATTTCGATTAAGCCTGGAACAAATGTTGAGGCTATTTTACCATATTTAGATAAGCTAGATTTAGTATTAGTAATGAGTGTTGAGCCAGGCTTTGGGGGCCAAAAATTTATGCCTAATTGTCTTGATAAGATAAAATTGCTAGACGAGCTTCGTAAAAAAAATAACTATAGCTATTTAATTTCTGTTGATGGTGGCATTAATTCTGAAACTGCTAAATTGGTTAGGTCTGCCGGAGTTGATATAGCTGTAGTAGGATCGTATCTATTTAAGCAGGAGGATAAAAAAGAAACTATTCATCAATTAGGTCTATTATAGCTTATTTAGCATATAATTAATCGAGGTGTTAGCTTGCGATTTTATGTTGTAAAACTGCCAAATTTTATTAGTATAGTTGTTAATTTTTTTAAAACCATATTTAGAAGGAAGGCTTAAATTGATTTGCCTTCTTTTTTTAGTGAAAAATTGGGATTATTGTTAAAAACTCTTTTATTTTTAGGAATAAAAAGATATAATAAAAGCATTAAGAAAAGGTGAAGATATGAAGAAGATAAGTATAGTTGTACCTTGCTATAATGAAGAGGCATGTGTAAAACTTTATTATAGTAAGATGCAAGAGATAGTAAATAAATTAAATACTGAGTTTGAATATGTTTTTGTAAATGATGGTAGTAAAGATAAAACCTTAGATATTATTAAGGAGCTAGCGAAAACTGATTCAAATATAAAGTATATTTCTTTTTCTCGTAATTTTGGTAAAGAAGCAGCGTTATATGCTGGGCTATGTAATGCGACTGGAGACTTTGTTGGTGTAATGGACGTTGACTTACAGGACCCACCAGAGCTATTATTGGAAATGTATGATGGTATTGTTAATGAGGGATATGATTGTGTCGCATCAAGAAGAGTTACAAGAAAAGGTGAGCCAATAATAAGAAGTGCATTTGCAAGATTATTTTACAAAATAATCAATCGTATTAGTGATGCGGAAATCACAGATGGTGCTCGAGACTTTAGATTAATGACAAGGCCTATGGTAGATGCGGTTATCCAATTAGCCGAGCGTGATAGATTCTCAAAGGGAATTTTTGGCTGGGTTGGATTTAATATTAAGTGGTTAGAGTATGAAAATGTAGACAGAGCTGCCGGAAAATCTAAATGGAGCTTTAGATCACTTACTAAATACGCAATTGGAGGAATTGAGGATTTCTCATCTACACCACTTAAGGTAAATTTGTTCTTTTCATCATTAACATTAATTGCTACAATTGTGCTCGCAACATTTATGATTGTTTATGCAATAATAGGTAAAAATATTCCTCTATTAATGAGCTTAAGCTCAGTTATTTGTTTAGTATCGACATTGATTTTATATGGAATGGCCATTATATCAGCATATATTAAAAAAATATATAAAGAATCTAAGGGTAGACCAGTATATATAATAAAGGAGAAAAATTAAAAAGGACCTTGTGTGTAGTCTGATATGCATTGACTAAAACACAATGTCCTTTTTCTTCTATAAAACGCAAAAAATTGGCCGAAGCCAATTCGATTCATGCGGTTATATAAATTAAGCTCTATTTAGCTTTCCACTCTTAAGTGCTCTTGCTGAAACCTTTACTTTTTTTACAGTTCCATCTTCCATTACAAGACGAACAGTTTGAAGGTTAGACTTCCAAGTACGGCGAGTTGCAATTAAAGAGTGAGATCTTTGGTTACCAAAAACAGTACTTTTTCCAGTTACATAACATTTAGCCATAAATTTTACCTCCTTGATAACATTATTTTTACAAGCCCTATTATTTTACCCTAATATATACTAAAAATCAAGTGTTTTTTTTAAAAAAGTAAATTCATATTATTAGAAGTGAAATTAATGTGAAATGTTATCCATAAAATCAAGAAAATTGCTCATTAAAGTGGAGTTCGATAAAAAAACATTTGCCTTTTTCATAATGTATGGTATAATTTACATAGCCTAATTATTTAGTAGGTGTTTTGAATTGAATTGCACATCTAACACAGATGTTATATAAGAATTGAAAATTGAATTATTAAAAGATATATTATGCTTATACCTTTTGATTGGAATATAGGAGGGAATTTTCCATGTTAAATTCAGTCAATGGCAAACTTTTTAAACGCATGATGATGAATGGCGCAATTAATTTAAGTAATCATCATAAAGAAATCGATCAATTAAATGTGTTCCCAGTACCTGATGGAGATACTGGTACTAATATGAAAATGACTATGATGTCAGGTGTGAAAGAGATGACAGCTTGTGAATCAAGCTCAATTATCGATATCGCAAAAAAATTACAGCGTGGATTATTAATGGGTGCTAGAGGAAATTCGGGAGTTATTTTATCACAGTTTTTCCGTGGTATCTATGTTGCAATGAAAGAACTTCATGACAATTTTTTAACAGTTAAAGATTTTATTAAATGCCTTGTATCTGCTAAAGACGTTGCATATAAAGCAGTTATGGAGCCAATTGAAGGTACGATTCTAACCGTTGTAAGGGAATCTGCCGAGGCTATCGAATCTAAACAAGACAGTATTGAATCCTTTGAGGAATTATTCGCTACATATCTAGAACAAGCCAATAAATCACTTGCAAATACACCAAATCTTTTACCAGTTTTAAAGGAAGCAGGTGTAGTTGATAGTGGTGGTGCTGGTTTCATTAAGGTTGTAGAGGGTATGGAGATGGCCATTAAGGGTATAATGCTTGAATCTGAGGAAGCCACTCAAACAGAGGAATCAAACGCTCAATCAAAGGTATCTGGAGATATTAAATACGGATATTGTACAGAATTTATTATCGAACTTAAGGATGAAGCTGCCTTCCAAGAAGGAGATTTAAGAAGCCCTTTATCAATGCTAGGTGATTCTTTAGTCCTAGTAAAGGATGATAATATTGTTAAGGTCCATGTTCATGTTAACAAGCCTGGACAAGTTTTAGAACTTGCTCAAAATTTTGGTGAATTTATCAAAATTAAGGTTGAAAACATGCGCCTTCAGCATTCAGAACTTACAAAGAATACTCAAAATGAACAATCTACTTTAGAAGATGTACCTCAAGAACGTAAAAAATATGCTCTTATAGCTGTATGCTTCGGAGATGGAATAAAATCTACATTTACAGACTTAGGTGTTGATTATATTATTGATGGTGGACAAACAATGAATCCATCAACTGAAGAATTTGTAAAAGCAGTAAAAGCATGTAATGCAGAAAATATCATTATTATCCCAAATAACGGAAATGTTATTTTAAGTGCTGAACAATCTACAAAGATTTGTGAGGACGCAAATATTAGAGTTTTAAAGGCTAAAACAATTGCTCAAGGATATGCATCTTTAATGGCATTTGATTCTCAAAACGAGCTTGACCAGAACTTTGAGGATATGTCTGAGGCTATTGCTAATGTTCAAACTGGTGAGGTTACCTATGCAGTTAGAGATACAGAAATCAAAGGTGTAAAGATTAAAGCTGGAGATTATATGGGTATTTGTAATGGTGAGATTGTTGTATCAGTTAAGGAACGCTTAGATGCTACTTTAAATCTTTTAGATAAATGTATTAACGAAGAATCTTCAATTGTTACAGTTTTCTGTGGTGAAGGATCAACTGATGATGAGGTTGAATCTATAAAAGATCATTGCTATGAATTAAATGAAGATGTTGAGGTTGAAGTGATTGAAGGAAATCAAGATATCTATTCATATATCATTGCAGTTGAACAATAATTTACGAATTTAGGTTGGAGAAATCCAACCTTTTTATATGTGGTGTGTTATGATTGATTTAAATTTGGATGTTAGGATTATAAAGGGAATAGGCAATAAAAGTCTAATGTATTTGAATGAAGCATCAATATATACGATAAAAGATTTATTGTTTAAATTACCTAAAAAATATAATATATATGAAATCAAAAGTATAAATTCCATAGAAGATGAGGAACTTGCAACTGTAAAAGCGGTAGTTGATTCAAATATTATTGTTAGAACTGTTCGCAAATCAATTGATAATGTTATTTTTTATGCAAGAATCAATGGTATTAAAATTAAAATTATTGCTTTTGGTAAGCGGTATTTGCGTTATACAATTAAGCCTGGAAGCATAATTTTAATTTATGGTATTTACAAAAAATTTAAGAAGGAATTTATGGCAAGGGAAATTTTTACTAATGAACTTCCATCTTTTGTTTCTCCAGTATATGGAATCAAAAACATTAGCAATGGAATGTATTCAAAATATGTCGCTAGCATTATCAATGAGGTTGACATTAAAGATGATATTCCTAATGAATTGTTAGAAAAGTATAGATTAGATGATATTAATACTTTTTTGCGAAAAGCTCATTTTCCCCAAAATAGTAAAGATGTCCTACAGGTCACAAGAAGATCTAAATATGAAATGTATTTAAAATATTTATTAGAGCTAGAATCTCTTCGCTATTTTGTTAACAATAATAAAAAAAATCCTAAGTATATTGATAAGCATATAATTTTGGACTTTGTTAAAAACTTGCCATATGAATTAACAAATAGTCAAAAAGCTACTATCAATGACATTGTAAGTGATTCAAAAAAAGATATAGTAATGAATAGGCTTGTTCAGGGGGATGTTGGTAGTGGAAAAACAATTGTAGCCACAACAGCTATATTATTAAACGCAACCTTAGGCTATCAGTCTATTTTGATGGCACCAACTGAAATTTTAGCAAATCAGCATTTTAATAATATATTAAGCTTACTATCAGGATATTCAATCAATATTCAACTTTTAACATCCTCAACACCTAATAATAAAAAGGATGAAATAATTAAAAAGCTAGAAGCTGGTATAATTGATGTATTGATTTCTACCCATAGTGTTTTATACCATAAGATTCGCTATTTTAACCTTGGATTATTTATTGTAGATGAGCAGCATAGATTTGGTGTTAACGCAAGACAAGAGCTTTTAAATCAATTCCCGCATACAGACGCGATGTATTTATCCGCAACACCTATTCCTCGTACACTAGGTCTTACAAAATTCGCTGATATGGATATATCGTCGATGACAGATAGGCCTTTAAATAGAAAAAAGGTAGAAACTATTGTTATTTCTGTTAATGAATTAGATCAGGTATATGATGATATAAGAAAACGTATTAATAGGAATGAGCAGGTGTTTTGTGTTTGCTCCTTAATTGATAACGATGATGAGTATGATTTAAAATACGTGAAAGGTTTACTTGAAGATAATATATCTAATATTAGGGTTGGTGTTGTTCATGGAGGATTAAACAGCGAGCAAAAAAGAACAATTATGCTTGATTTTTTAAATAAAAGATATGATGCTTTGGTATCTACAACGGTAATTGAGGTTGGTATTGACATTAAAGCTGCGACGGGAATATATATATTTAATGCGGAAAGGTTCGGTTTGGCTACGCTTCATCAGCTTAGAGGAAGAGTCGGAAGAAATGAATTAAATAGTGTATGCTACTTAATTACAAATAAGACGGATACCGATAGATTGAACTTTTTGGCTTCAACTGATGATTGCTTCCAAATTGCTGAATATGATTTAAATGATCGAGGACCAGGAGAAATTTTAGGAGAAGCTCAAAGTGGCTTTTCGGGATTTGATATAAAATCAGATTTTAACATTTATAAATGTGCTAAATCTGATGCTAGTATGTGCTTTGATAGGTATTTAGAGGGAAAACTGGAGTCATTAGGACTTATAAAAATAATTGAGAAAATGCTTAGTAAAAAAGCAAAATTAAACTAGGAAAATATAGATAATAATGCTATAATTAACATATATATTGAAAGGCTGTGATTGTATGATTAAAATAGCTGTTGATGCAATGGGCGGAGATTTTTTGTGTGAAACAACTGTACCAGCATGTATGGAAGCGGTTAAGGAATTTAAGGATCTTGAGATTGTTCTTTATGGTGATGAGGAAAAGATAAAGCCTTTGCTTAAAAACAATGAAAGGATTTCAATTGTTCATACATCAAAATATATTGATATGGGTGAGCATAATCCAGTAAGCTACATTAGAAGAAATAAGGACGCATCCTTATGTATGGCTATGCAAGCTGCTCATGATAGAGAGGTTGACGCCGTAGTGAGTGCAGGACCTACTCAATGTGTAGTAGTAGGTGCTCATTTACTAATACGAAAGTTAAAAGAGGTTGGACGTGTAGGATTATGTCCAATTATTCCATCAGTTGATGGAAGAGGAAGACTACTTCTTGATGTTGGAGCTAATGTTGAGCTTCGACCTGAGCATATTTTAGACCTTGCTTATTTTGCAACTACTATTGCTAAGGAAATACTTCATATTGAAAATCCAACAGTTGGTCTTTTAAACATTGGTACTGAAAAAGGAAAAGGCCGCGAGGTTGATAATGAAACGTATGATATGCTAGAGGCGGATTCAAATATAAATTTTTATGGCAATGTGGAAACGAAGGAGCTTCTTACAAGCCCATGTGATATTTTTGTTACAGATGGATTTACTGGTAACATGGTTTTAAAGACAATGGAAGGTACAGCAAAGGCAATGGGTAAAATGCTTAAAGAGGAAATTAAGTCATCATTGGGTGGAAAAATTGGCTATTTGTTTATGCGTAAAAATTTGAAAAGATACCAAAAACGCTTTGATTCATCAGAGGTTGGTGGAGCGATGATTGTTGGTGTACCTGTACCAGTTGTTAAAGCTCATGGTTCTTCAGACCCATATGCATTTAAAAACGCTATCCGTCAAGCAAGAAACATGGTTTCTTCGGATCTTATTAACAAGGTCATAAGTAGTTTGCCAAAGAAAGTTGAAAATAAAGATGAAACACTATAGTTTGCTTGAAGAAAAATTAGGAGTATGCTTCAAGGATAAGAAATTATTAATTGAAGCGCTAACCCATAGCTCATATGGTAATGAGCATAATTGTCCATTTAATGAACGACTAGAATTTTTAGGCGATGCAGTTTTGGAGCTAGCTATGTCAAAATTCCTTATTTCAAAATATAAAATGAATGAAGGAGATATGACTAAAAGGCGTGCTCAGGCTGTAAGAGAGGAAGCTTTAGATATATATGCATCCCACCTAGGACTTCCGGACTTTTTATACCTAGGTAAGGGAGAAGAATTAACTGGTGGTCGACAAAGAAAAGCGGTAATTGCTGATGCATTTGAAGCTGTTTTAGGTGCTGTATTTAAGGAATTCGGATTTGACATAGCTTATGAAGTTTTTTCTAAAATAGTAATTCCTTATGTTGATGAGGTTGTTGTAATAAAGGATTTTAAGACAATTTTACAAGAAGAGGTACAGGCCGATAAGCGTAGCCTTTCATACCGTATAATTGATGAAACTGGTCCTGCTCATGACAAAAGGTTTACAGCAGAGGTTTTAATGGATGATTCGGTTATCATGGGAAGAGGAACAGGGAAAACTAAAAAGGATGCTGAACAAGAGGCTGCTAAGGAAGCCTTAAGAAAAAAGGCATATATCATTAAATAATTTACATTTATTCATATCTTAATAAAGGGGTATTTATTTGAAAATTCTTTTATTAGGAATTAATGGTAAAATGGGAAGTAAAATATATCAAAGTCTAAAAGACAGAGGATTCACTGTTGAGGGCTTTGATTTATTATCTAATAAGGATGTAACAACAATAACAGATGTTAATTTAGTTAACCCGAAAAATTATGATTGGCTTGTTGATTTTTCAAAGGAAAATATATCAATTATATTAACAACATTATTTTTAAAAAATGGTGTAAATGTTATTTCTGGTACTACTGGTATTAAAGATGATAAGCTTGAAGAACTTAGAAGCCTTGCAAAGGAGAACAATGCAAAATATATCCATAGAGTAAACTTTTCATCTTGCTTTTGTACATATGAAAAGCTTGTGGCTATGGCCTCATCCTTCTTACCAAACAAAATAATTATAGAATCGCATGATTTATCAAAGTATGATAAGCCTTCTGGTAGTGCATTACATTTAGCAAAAACAATAGGACTTGATAATAATGATATCATTTCCTTAAGAATTAATGAACCTGAGCCTTGTCATCAGGTAATTATATCAAATGAGAAAGAAAGAATAGTTCTTATCCATCAGGTTTTAGATAAAAAAGCTTTTGAGGATGGATTCATGGAGATATTCATGAAAGAAGTGGGTGTATAAGATGTTAGAAAAATTATATTCAATAGGATGTCTAGATTACCAAAGATTGATTAGAGTGCTATACTCTAAATTAAATCTTAATGAAAGGACATGCCTTGTATTAATGGGTATTCTTGATAGTTATTGTTTTAATCAAGAATTAAATGTTGATGATTTATCTAAAAGTAGTGGAATTGATAGAGAAATCATTGAAAATGCAATTGTTGAGCTGTTGAACAAGGATTATATTCAAATTGACTTAGTTATGCTTGATGGGAAATCTCATGAATCTTATCGAATAACCCCCTTCTTTTTAAAATGCGAAAAGCTTTTAACTGAAATTAAAAATTCTAAGCAAGAAACAGATATAAGCCATATTATAGCAATGCTTGAGATAAATCTAAAAAGACCACTTTCTCGTACTGAGCAGGAAACAGTTAGTGGATGGTTTGAGGATTCCTTTACTAAGGGTGAAATTGAGACTGCTATTAAGTATGTAATGACCACTAAGAATGTGTTCAGATTACAATCAGTAAATAAAGAACTTTATAAGGATACTAAGATATCATCTCCGACAACAAATGAAACAATTAAAGGTGTTTTTGATAAAATGGTGAATCGCTAATGGATTGTAAAGAATTGCTTAATCTTTTGTATCAGATGTATCCTAATGCAGGATGCGAGCTTGAGTATTTTTCACCTTTTTCATTTTTATGTGCAGTTATTCTTTCTGCTCAAACTACAGATAAAGCAGTTAACAAGGTTACGAAGGAATTATTTTCAAGATATAAAACAATTGATTCTCTTGCAAATGCAAATAGAAATGAGATAATGCAAATAATTGCGCCGATAGGCTTAATGAAAAATAAAAGTGAATATATAATTAAGCTAGCAAATATTGTAAAAAATAAATATAACGGGATTATTCCTACAAACAGAGAGGAGCTTTTACAGCTACCAGGGGTAGGAAGAAAAACTGCTAATGTGTATTTAGCGCAAATCTATAATGTTCCAGCAATTGCTGTAGATACCCATGTTAATCGTGTATCAAAACGCTTAGGCTTAGCTTTAGAAGAAGACAGTGTTTTAGATGTTGAAAATAAGCTAATGGAATATTTTGCTAAAGATGATTGGATAAGAGCACATCATGGCTTATTATTTTTAGGTAGATATAAGTGCTTAGCAAAGAAGCCTGAATGTCAAACATGCTTGTTGAAAAAAAACTGTAAATATTGGAAGGAAATTAATGAAAATGAGTAAGGAAATATTTTTAGAAAGAATAAATCAAATAGCCCCTGAACTATTTGAAATTACTAAAAAGCTATATAAGAATCCTGAGCTTGGATTTCAAGAGTATAAATCATCAAAGCTATTAGCTGATTGCTTGGCACATCATGGCTTTGATGTAACATATCCTTATATTTTGGACACTGGTTATTTAGGTGTATATGATTCAAAAAAGGAAGGACCTAAAATAGGATTTTTATGTGAATATGATGCTTTACCAGTTGTTGGACATGGTTGTGGACATAATTTAATTTGTACAATGTCTATTGCTGGTGCAATAGCCTTAAAGGAAGAGGTTGATAAGCTAGGCGGATCAATTTACGTATATGGTACGCCTGCTGAGGAGAATTTTGGTGGAAAGGTTCAAATGGCAAAGGCAGGATCATTTGATGATTTGGACATTGCAATTATGCTTCATCCCTCTACTAGAAATGGACTGGGAGCAAGATCAATGGCTATAATTCCGTTAAAGTTTGAGTTTTATGGAATTAGTGCTCATGGCTGTGATCCATATAATGGGGCTTCAGCTTTAGACGCAGCAGTTTCTACCTATCAAGGGATTAATATGCTTCGTCAATTTACCAAGCAACCAAGCTATATTCATGGAATCATTAAGGATGGTGGACAAGCCGCAAATGTTATTCCTCAATACTCATCACTTGAGTATTATTTCCGTTCAAGTACAATTGAATATGCTAGATATTTAGCTAAACGTGGCGAAGAAATAGCTAAATCATGTGCCAAAATGAATAAATGCAAGATTAAAATTAGTGAGTATGAGGAAACATACGATGATACAAAGATAAATTATGCACTTGCAAGAGGATTAAATGAAGCGTTCATTGAATGTGGGTTAACTGATATTGAGGATGTAATAGAAACCCCTAAGGGATCTACAGATGTTGGAGCTGTATCTAAGGTTGTGCCTACAATTCAAGGAAATATTAAAATTGCACCAGCTAATGTCAATGGTCATTCGAAAGAAATGGCAAAGGCTACAGTATCACAAGAAGGATATAATGCATTGATTAATGGAGGCTTAGCTCTTGCCTTACTTGCAAATAAATACTTAACATCTAAGGAATACCAAGAAGAGGTATGGAAGGAATTTAACGAAGCTTGAGACTACATCAATTTTTAAAGGATCGTTTTCGCCTCTGTAAAAGTGAGGTTCAGGATTTTAATCATAATCATAATGTGATGGTTAATGGTATTCCAGACAAATGGCTATCATATATTTTAAAGCCAAATGATATTATATCAGTAGATGGAAAGGTGTATGATATCATTAAGGATGAAAAGGTATATCTGCTTTTTAACAAGCCAGTTGGTGTTACATGTACTAATGACAGAAATGTCGAGAATAATATTAGAGATTTTTTGAATTACGAAAAACGCATTTTTCCTGTAGGTAGACTAGATAAGGATTCATGTGGATTGCTAATTTTAACAAATGATGGTAAAATATTTAACCAAATTTTAGATTCTAAAAATCATATTGAGAAGGAATATTTACTTAAGGTCGATCATCCAATTAATAATATTTTCCTTGATTTAATGTCAAGAGGAGTGCCTATTTTAGGTAAGGTTACAAAGCCATGTAAAATGGAATATGTAAGTCCTTGCGAATTTAAAATTACCTTACAAGAGGGAATGAATAGACAAATTAGAAGAATGTGTAAATTTTTTGGCTATAAAGTAATAAGCCTTCAAAGAATACGTATAGGAAATTTATATTTAGAAAATGATTTGAAGGAGGGCTCGTTTAAAGAGCTTTTGCCTGAACAAATTGAAAGCCTTCTAGAATTTAATAAATAGGATTAACATCAAATAGTCTGCGATTGCAGGCTTTTTTTAATTTTTATTCATTTTTTTTGCTAAAAGCATAATCTAAAATCCTATTGTTAAATGAGGTGGAAAATATGAGCAAAGAAAAACGTTTGTATCTATTGGCATTAGTTCCAATTTTATTTATTCTAATTGTACTAATGATTCCTAAGCCAAATGATAATGAGACTATTACCAATCCTATATTAAATGTATCGGATAACAAAAAGATTACGGTTTATGTTACCGGTGAGGTGAAGAATAAAGGGACTTACGTAATGTATGAAGGGAAAACAATTTATGATTTACTTAAAAAATGCGGATTAACTGATTATAGTGATACAGGTTCACTAAATTACTCGCAAAAGCTTCAAAATGGATATACATATAGTATATCTATATTAAGCGATGCAGGAAAACAGGTATCTATCAAGGTGATTGAAGGAACAATAAGTAATATTGAGCCATACACAAAAAAGATTAACATTAATACGGCAACTAAGGAAGAACTGATGCAGTTGGATAAGATCGGCGCAGAAAGAGCGGCCGCAATCATAGAGTATAGGCAAACACAAAAATTTAAGTCGATTGAAGATATAAAAAAAGTTAACGGAATATCAGAGGTTATTTTTGATGCGATCAAAGATTATATCAATGTCTAATACATGGCATTTTTATGCTATATTAGTTGCATTAATTGGCTTATCTTTAGTATCCTTGTGGTATTTAGCTGTTTTATTTATATATTTAATTTATTTATTTAAAATTAGATTTTTAAAGCTTAGGCTTTTAATATTAATTGTTATTTATCTTATGTTGTTAAGCTTTTTATATTTATATTTGCCTATACCAAATAATAACGAATTAAAAGGTTTTGTAATAAATATAAAGCAATATGATAATTATCAAGCTTTAACTATTCAAAATGGAATAAAGAAGTATTTGGTTTATTATTATGGAGAGGATTCAGTTTATATTGGTTATAAGGCAACTTTTAATGGAACATTTAAAGAACTTGATTATAGCGAATATAGTATTTATTTAAAGAGCCAAGGAATATATAATACCATGAGTTCAAGAAGTGCCAGTTTCAGTCAAGGCTTTAGTGTATATGCCATTAAAGGCAAATTATTAGAATTTTACGACAAAAGGTTAGATGATAAATCATTTTTATATTTAAAAAGCTTAGTATTTGCTCAAAATGAGTTTGATACAGAAATAAAGGATGCAATATCTAATTTAGGGATATCATATCTCTTTTGCATATCAGGATTTCATGTAAGCTTAATAGCAGGTATCCTTGAAAAAGTATTGTCAAAATTGACGAAAAACTCATTTGTTAAGGATATAGTAATAATACTTTTTTTAATTTTTTATTCCTTTTTATGCAATTTCTCATATGGAATAGTGCGAGCTACCTTAATGTATATAATAACAAAAATAAATTTTTACAAACAATTTAATCTAACAAAACTAGATATATGCTCAATAGCTTTCCTATTAATAGTGATCATAAATCCTATGGCTTTATATTCATTAAGCTTACGATTAAGCTTTATTGTTACATTTTTTATAATTATTGGTTCATCCATAATAAATGATAAGAACAAAATAATGGGTAGCTATAAAATGGCGATTATGGCTTTTATAGTTAGTGCACCCTTAGTGATTTCAGTCGCAAATAAGGTAAATTTATTAACAATGATAATTAGTCCTATAATCTTAATATTGTTTTCAGTGATAATATTGCCATCAACATATGCTTTATTAATATTACCGGGTCTTTGGATTATATTAAGTAAGATGTATAAAGTATTTGAGCTTTTAATTCTAAAATTAGATTCAATATCATTTTTTGTTATAAGATTTCCAACTCTAACTCCTATAATGATTATTTTATATTATGGATTGATTATATTTTTGTTTATAAAAATAGAAACAAAAGCATTTAAGCTTAAGCACATATTGTATTTTATAGGGTTGTGTTTGCTATTAATAAATTACAATAAGATAATTCCTTATGATAGAGTTATAATGCTAGATGTAGGGCAAGGAGATTCAATTTTAATATCTAAAGCATTTAATAAAGGAAATATATTAATAGATTCCTATAATAATTTGGATAGATTAGATGAGTTAGGTATTAATAGAATTGATACTTTAATAATAACCCATTCAGATAATGATCATATAGATACGGCAAAGGATGTAATAGATAAATATAAAGTAAACTGCTTGATTTCCTCTGCTTTTGATGATTCAAGTGAAATAAAGGAATTGAAAAAATTAGTTTTAAAAAGCTACGAGGTTAAGCACGAAGACTCGAAGATAATTGCGGATATAAAGCTTGAATTTCTAGGCCCTGTAATAAAAAATACAGAAATGAACAATAACAGCTTAGTATTTAAAGCAACGATAAACAAAACAACAATTTTATTCACAGGAGATATGGAAAAAGAGGAAGAAGAACTTATTTTTAGTAAAAGACTAGCCGTAGATGTTTTAAAGGTGCCTCACCATGGCTCTAATAGTAGCTTAAGTGAAGCTTTCATGAATAACTGTAAATTTGATAATGCAATTATTAGTGTAGGTAAAAATAATCAATTTGGACATCCAAATAAAGAAACACTTGTTAAGCTTAAGGATGCTAATATATATAGAACTGACGAGGTTGGAAATATTTATATCAATGTATTTAGTAATAAATATAGGTTTGAAATTAATAAGGATAAAAATACAATAATAATTTTAAAGAACGCTTTTAAAAAAATAGCTTCTAATGTATAATGGACTTAAGGAAAGGAACGGTATAAGAATAATGAAATTGATTTACGGTGGAAATGGAACAGGAAAAACAAAGAGAATTTTAGAAATGTCACGCGATACAAAAACACCTATCATGTGTGAATCTGAGCAAAGGCGTTTAAGGTTATTAGAAAAAGCAAAGGGATATGGAATAGATATTCCAAATCCAGTTGTATTTAGTAATGCTTTAAAAGGCTCAAAAGTTTTAGTAGATGACCCTTATCGTTTACTTGCAGCGGCATTTGATGTTACTCTTGAAGGTATAACTGTTAATGTTGAGCCTGATGATGTAGAAAAGCTTTAAAATGCTGCAAAAACTATTGACAAAAGCGCTTACATTGAATAAAATATAAGTAGATGGAAGGGATGAAAGGAATTCCCTATGGCACGTATATGTGCAAGATGGATATACAATAGTCTTGGATATTGTAAGGAGTCTGAGAAACGATGGTTAACGCAAAGCCATTCCAAGAGCAAAAGCTGTGGGCCTTTGAAAAAAGGCCTTTTTTTTACACTCTTTATGTATTATAATTTTATTGGATTGGATGTGTTAAGATGGAACCGATATACTTAATAGTTGGACAAAGCTCCGTTAAAAATAATGAAAAGCTAAATGAAATGCTAGGTACAATTAATGAAGAATATGATCTACAAATTCATGATTTAGAGGATGAATCACTTGCTCTTTTACTTGAGGATTTGAATATGATTCCGTTTTTAACTGCAACCAAGGTCGTAGTTGTTAAAAATCCTATATTTTTGTCTAAGCCTTCGTCATATGATTCTAAGCTTATAGATGCGTTTACTAAATACATAAATAATCCAATTCCAAGTACAACATTAATAATTATGATTGAATCTCTATCAGAGATTGATTCAAAACTAAAAAAATTACTAGAGGAGAACTCTAGTATAATTAATGTTTCATTGCCAAAGGAAACAGAGATTAAGCCTTATATAACAGCATATCTTACTAAAAAAGGATATAAGTATGATGAAACGGCTGTAGATGAATTAATTTTTAGAATTAAAGGCAATTTTGAGAGGGCAGATGTAGAACTTGAAAAGCTTATGACATATAAATATGAGGATAAGATTATAAAGTTTACAGATGTAAGATTACTTGTTAGTAAAGATTTAGATGATAATATATTCGATTTGGTTAGCGCAGTTATAGATGGTAACAAGCGTAAGTCTATGGAAATATATGATGATTTAATGGTTTTAAATGAAGATGAATCTAGAATTATTTCATTGCTTATTAATAAGTTTAATGAAATGTATCAAACGAAAGCCTTAGTAGAAAAGGGCTATAGTAAGAATGATATTGCAAATTTGTTTAATTATAAGCCTGGAAGAGTTTATTATATGATGAAGTCTGCATCATTAGTTAGTATGGATAAGATAAAAAGAAATATTAATGATTTAATTGATATAGATTATAAAATAAAATCTGGGCAAATTGATAAGACAATTGCTTTGGAATCGTATTTATTAAAATAGAAGAAGATAAAATAAAAAAACACCTCATAGGTGTTTTTTATCTTATAGGCTATTTACATGATTAGCTAATTGAGACTTGTTTCTTGCAACGAAGTTCTTATGAACGATTCCCTTAGCTTGTGCCTTATCTAGCTTCTTATATGCTAAAGCTAAAGCAGCAGTTGCAGTCTCCTTATTGTTAGCTGTTAATACGGCCTTAATTGCAGTTTTCATACTTGACTTGAATGAAACGTTTGCTAATTTTGCTTTCTCATTTGTCTTTACACGTTTGATTTGTTGCTTAATGTTTGCCATAAAATTCACCTCCGCGCGTTTATATGCTCTATAATTATATCAAAAGTTAATGTCAAATGCAACTGAAAAAATTAAATTTTCTATAAATTAAGTTTACAGGTGTAAAGACCTATATAATTAGCACAAAGAATATCTTTTATAAAGTATAGTTGTTTATATTATAGGCAAACTATAATTGGTGGAAAAATGTTAAAAAGTGATTTAATTGTTGAAGAATTAGCTGTAGACTCTGGGATAGAGACTAAAAGCAAATATGAAAGCATTGATGTATCCAAAATAGTTTTAGATGAAGCAAATTCTAAAAAATATCATAAGGATGCAGGTACATATTATACATTAACTACGGATTGTTTTGTTAATATTAATAAAAAGAAATATGATGATTTAGTAAAAGCTTTTTCTAATGTTATTAAAGAATTTTTAGATATGTATAATGTAAAAAAGGAGGACCCTGTTTTTGTCGTTGGTTTAGGTAATAGTGATGTTACACCAGATTCACTAGGACCTAAGGTTATTGACATGTTATTAGTTACTAGTCATTTAAAAAGAATGAATAAGCTTGAAAAGAATATGCAAAATGTTTTAGCCTTAGCTCCTGGTGTTATGAGTCAAACTGGACTTGAAACTGTAGATATTGTTTCAAATATTTCTAAATCAATTAAGCCTAAGCTTGTAATTGTTATTGATGCTCTTGCATCTAAAAGTTTAAATAGACTTAATAAAACTATTCAATTAAATAATACATCGATTGCACCGGGGGCAGGTATTGGAAATTATAGAAAGAAGTTTGATAAAAATACCCTAGGTACTAATATAGTAGCTATAGGTGTACCTACAGTTGTAGATATAAGGTCAGTATTACATGAAGCGTTAAATAGCTTTACTAAGGATTTGCCGGATACATTACCATTTTCTTTTGAGGATGAAACAATACAGTTTATGGTTACACCAAAGGAAATTGATCAAAATATTATTGATATTTCTAGTGTAATTGCAGATGGATTAAATCTAGCTTTTCATAATAACTTTCAATAATAATTGGAGATATGTATTGCTATTTTAAAAAAAATAAGTATAATATTTACGAATGATGTTCCTTGCCTAACCATCATTTAAAAAATAAAAAACAGGGAGTATAAATTATATGATTAAATTTATTAAGAAAGAGTGCAAGGATATTAGTATTTTATTAAAAAGTATTCCTGCACCTATTTTTGCTTTATTTGTGATTGCAATTATTGCGATGAACCTACTAGCAAATAAAGCAGTCAGTATTCCATGGTCATGGTTAGCACTTGATTGTGGTATTATTGTATCTTGGATAGCCTTTATGACTAATGATATTATTACAAAGCATTTTGGTCCAAAAGAAGCTACTAAGATTTCTGTAGTTGCAATATTAATTAATTTATTAATTTGTTTATTATTCTTTATTGCATCTAAAATTCCAGGTATATGGGGAGAATCCTATGTCGATGGAAGTGAGGCAATAATTAATAATGCAATCAACAAAACATTTGGCGGAACTTGGTATGTTGTTTTAGGTTCGACAATTGCATTTTTAGTTTCTGCTGTTGTAAATAATGCGATTAATTATGGCTTGGGATTAATAATTAAGAAGAAACCTAATGGCTTTAAAACCTTTGCAATTAGAAGCTATATATCAACAGGAATAGGTCAATTTGTTGATAATTTCTGCTTTGCACTTATTGTTAGTCATGTTTTCTTTGGTTGGACCATGCTTCAATGTATTACATGTTCACTTACTGGAATGGTACTTGAGCTATTCTTTGAAGTTGTCTTTTCTCCACTTGGATATAAAATATGTCAAAAATGGAAGGCAGAAAATGTTGGACAACTTTATTTTGATTATAGGAGTATGAAGGAATGAAGGTATTAATTACTGGTACATCTAGAGGTATAGGAAAGGCTATTGCGCAAAAGTTTTTAGCCATGAATCACAAAGTTATTGGAATTGATAAAAATCCTCAAACAATAAATGATAAAAATTATATACATTATTTGTGTGATATTTCTAATGATGAATTACCAGAAATTGATTCTGTAGAAATACTTATTAATAATGCTGGTGTTCAAAATGAAAATGATATAGATGTTAATTTAAAGGGGACAATTAAGGTTACTGAAAAATATGGCTTTAATAATAGCATTAAAAGTATTTTATTTAATGCTTCAGCTTCGGCTAGAACTGGATCAGAGTTCCCTATGTATGTCGCATCTAAGGGTGGTGTTGTAGCATATATGAAAAATGTAGCTCAAAGAGTTGCTAAATATGGTGCAACAGCTAACTCTATTTCTCCTGGTGGAGTTAATTGTGAGCTTAACCAACATATATTAGACGATAAAAAGTTATATAACGATGTTTTAAATGAAACTCTTCTTAATAAATGGGCAAGTGTAGAAGAGATTGCAGAGTGGGCATATTTTATAACTGTTATTAATAAGTCTATGACTGGTGAAGATATATTAATTGATAATGGTGAGGCCATTAAATATAATTTTATATGGTAGTTTTAATGACAACAGATTCTTTTGAATTTGTTGTTATTTTTTTGTAGTAAAAATATAGATTGTATATTAAAATATAACCATAGATTAATGCGAGGTTTCAATATGAAGTATAAAGTGGAAATAACAGAAACATTACAAAGAACTGTCGAAGTAGAAGCTAAAGATGAAGGTAAAGCATATCAAATTGTAAATGATATGTATAGGAATGAAAAAATTGTACTATCTGCGGATGATTACATTGATACAAAAATAGAAGTATTATCAGATTAAACGTTTTCATTAAAAAACACTTTTTTAATATGTATATTATGAAATATATATGGTAAAATTAGGTGGTTAGATATTAAATCTAATATATTTAATTCAGTATATTAGTCTAAAGGAGACATCTAATGAGTAAAACACAAGAATTAATTTTCAAAATTATGGATTTATCTATTGATGCTATTTTTATTGATGATACAAGTGGAAATATCCTTATGTGTAATCATGCAGCGGAAAAAATGTTTGGATATAACGAGGGAGAAATGATTGGATTAAATATTTCTGATTTGATTCCAAAAGAAGATTGTGATTATTTACAACCTAAATATAAAAAAGAAGATTTGCTAGAAGAAATTTATATTCCAAGAATAAACAAACGAAAAGATGGAACTTTATTCCCTACGGAGGTTAATTCTAAAATTGTTTCTGCAGGTGAAAGCGAATACTTGATTGCATTCGTTAGAGATATGACTGAGGACTCAAAAATTAAAGATAGATTATATTATTTGTCTAATTATGATGAGCTTACCGAGTTAAGAAATAGAAGATCAATTATTTCCTTATTATCATCTCAAAAGGAATCTTATTGTCTAGCGATGATTGATATGGATAGCTTTAAGCACATCAATGATACGTATGGTCATATGGTTGGAGATCTATTTTTGAAATCATTTGGCTTTATTTTAAAGGAAAATAAAGAAATTGAGGCTGGGAGATTTGGTGGAGAGGAATTTCTTGTTTTAATTAAAACTCCAAATCTTAAATATGCAAAAAGGGTTATGGAAAATGTGCTTTTGGATGCCAATAAAACTTTATCTCTTTATGGTGGAATTCATTTTAGCTGTGGTGTGACAACGGTTAATGATTTGAGTGTTGATGCTGCAATTAGTAAGACTGATAAACTTATGTATCAGGCAAAGGCTAGTGGGAAGAATCAAGTTATTGCAGAATAATAATATTATTGAAGATAAGAGACGATACTTGCTTAAGTATTGTCTTTTTTGCTTTTTAATGTGACTTTGAGAAAATTTGAGAAAAATTACAAAGAAAGCCCTCATAAAATTGAGATAAACCTTAGTTTGTGATAAAATTATATAAAATACGTATGTAAAATGAGTAGGTGAATTGTACATGATGAGAAATAATGTGGGATATTCAATGATTCAAACTAAAGAAGATGTGCTTTCTATGAGGTAAAAAAATAAATGGAAAATAAGACAAAAATAATAAAAAGAACAGCTTTCAAGAGGTATTATATGATGAAATTCGAAAAATTATCTATTATGGACGCAAATACATTTTTATATAACAGAAAAGATATAAGAGAAGAATCAAAAATTATTTATGCCACCGTTAAAGTAAACCTAGCTTATGGCGGTGCTAATATTGATGAAAATTATCAGATTTTTACGCCTGAATTTATAGTTAGAGATATGGTTAACGCTATTGGGGTTGATGAAGTATCAAATGTTGAAAGAACAATATTAGAACCTACATCTGGTGACGGAGCATTTACAACTTATATTTTGAAGTTGAGAATGGAAAAGGCGTTAGAAAACAAGGATACTTTTATTGCTAATTTGTTAAGAGCTATATCGACAATATATTCTGTTGAAATGGACCAACAACTAATCTTAAAGCAAAGATGTAACATCTATACTTTGATTTATTTGTTTTGTAAAGAACATAGCGTTGAAATTCCAAGCGGAATAGATACTTTAATTAAATATATGATTTGTACTAATTTTATTTGGGGTATGACAAATATAGAGAATCCTATTTATAACATCTTCTCTACAGAAGTTGTATATAAGATGCCAGTCAACAATAAGAATTATGAAGCTATTAAATTTCCTGTTTGGGATATAACAGATGATTTAAAAATTTCACTACACTATGAGGAGGCTGAAGCATAATGGAACAAAATAAAAATGAAGCGTTAAGCGCAAAAGAAAAATATCAGACGGCTGTCGAATCAGCATCTGACTATATTGAGCATTTTGATTTGCTAGAAACAATAACAAATGTTGGCAATGACGAAGTTTTTACGCCTAGAAAGACTTGTAATGTGCTTTTGGATATTTTACCAGAAGAGGTGTGGCATAACCCAAATTATAAATGGTTAAATCCTGCTACAAAGAATGGTATTTTTGAAAGAGAAATTGCATTAAGACTTGACGAAGGTCTAAAAGATGTAATTCCTGATGAAGAAACAAGACGTAAACACATATTGCAAAATATGATTTATTCTATCGGTCAAACTAAATTTACATCAAATGTAGCTAGACGAACACTTTATTATTGTTCACAAGCAAATAGAAAATGTGATGGTATTAAGGCAGATGACGGACATTATGTAAATGGTTACGCTATTGGCAATGGTACTTGGTTTGATACAGAAGAAGGCAACATTTACACTCCAAAAGTAGAACATTGGTACGAAGGTAAAGGAAAAAATAGAAAATGCAAATTTTGCGGTATTTCGGAAGATTCAAAATATAATGATGCTTTACAACGCGAACATTATGCGTATGAGTTCATTCATTACAAATCACATCATTTACAATATGAATTTAGAAAAATGTTTTTTAAAGGAGATGCGAATATGAAATTTGACATTATAATTGGAAATCCACCATATCAATTAAGTGATGGTGGTGCTCAAGCTAGTGCTTCACCAATTTATCAAAAGTTTATTGAGCAAGCAATTCAATTGAATCCTAAATATTTATCTATGATTGTTCCATCACGTTGGTTTTCAGGTGGAAAAGGATTAGACGATTTTAGAATGCAAATGCTAAGAGATAAGCATTTAGCAGAAATCCATGATTTTCCAAATGCTTCTGATTGTTTTCCGACTGTTGAAATAAAAGGCGGGGTAAATTACTTTTTATGGACTAAAGATAGTAGTGACGATTGTCTTATATTTACTCATAGCGGAAATAAAATAGTGTCAAAAGCAAAGAGACCATTGCTAGAAAAAGGTTGTGATGTCTTTATTAGAAATAATGAATTAGTCTCAATTTTTAGAAAAGTGTCAGCCTTCGGCGAAAAATCTTTTTCAGAGATTGTTTCGCCACTTAAACCGTACGGTTTACGTGGCGACTTCTTTAAAGACCCTTCAAAATACTCTTTGCCACCAGTCGCCGCCGAACCGATTGATGGCGGACTAAAAATTCATGGTTTGGAAAATATGAAGCGTGTAACAAAATATATAGATAAAAACTATCCTTTACCAAGAAAAGACTATGTTAATGGTTATAAAATGTTTATGGCAAGAAATCAAGGTTCAGGATTATTTGGTGAAACTTTTTCTGTCCCTGTTTTTGCTGGACCAAATGAGTGTTGTACTGAAACATTCGTAGTTATTGGAACGTTCAAGACTCAGGAAGAAATGAATAACTGTTGGAAATATATGACTACTAAATTTTTTAGAGCTATGGTTGGTGTTAAAAAGAATGACCAAGGTATGGCACAAGGTGTATATCAGTATGTCCCTATGCAAGATTTTTCAAAGTCTTGGACAGATGAAGAATTGTATAAGAAGTATAAATTGTCTAAAGAAGAAATTGATTTTATTGAACAAAATGTAAAACCTTTTGATTCTGTTGAAAGCCAGGCTGAAAGTGGTGATGACGATGAATAATGTTAATGTATTTAAATCATCTTCAATCAACACTGAAGATATAATTACTTTAAAAGGCAAGACAATATCTTGTGGATTAGAGTCTGAGAACAATGTCGGTAAGGATTTAATAATTCTTTATATGTATATTTTGCCCTCATTCGTATTTCATGGTATTAAAGTGGGGATGGCTACATGTCATCAAGGCGAAACTTTTTGGCATGCTATTCGCGAAAGAATTAAAGTACAAAAGCACGAGTTAGCTTTATCAGACGACAAATATGATGTTCACGGACTTAATAGAGAAGTTATTTACTGGGGAGTATGTCTTGATGCTCAAAATGAAAACTTCAAAGACCATAATGTTCACAAAGTAATTAAAAGCGAATGTGCTGGTATAGTTGAAAAAGACCAAGAATGGTTTACTAATGTTCCTCAAGAAGATATTATTGACGCTTTTTTATCTTGCAAGAACAATGAGATAATAAAGACAATATATACTCCTCGAAAAGAACAGCAAGAGTGTATTGATAGTCTAAAGTCATATTTTGACAAGCATCCGACAGGTGAAAGATTTTTATTAAATTGTAAAATGAGATTTGGTAAATGTTTTACAACATATAAGTATTGTGAAGAAGCAAATATCAAAAAAATCTTAATTTTAACATTTGTTCCTGCTGTTGAAGAATCTTGGCGTGAAGACCTTTTACATATAAAAAAAGATTATGATTATTATACAGATTTAAACCTTCGTAAGGATTCATTCACGTTAAAAGATAAGGAAAATTTTGTTGTATTCTTATCACTTCAAAACTATTTAGGAAAAGACAATGATTCAAATGTTAAAGCTAAAATAAAAAAACTTCAGGACGTTCATTTTGACTTATGTGTTCTTGATGAATATCATTTCGGAGCCTGGAATAGAAGAACACAAGAAACGCTTGAAGATATGGATAAGGAGTATTTAGAAAAGGTTGAAAAAGTTCTCAAAAATAAAAATGTTCTTGATACTTTTTCAATAAAAACTGATAAAACAATTTGTTTGTCAGGAACACCATTTAAAGCGATAGCTCGTGGTGAATTTACTGATGAAAATTCTTATACATATTCATATTTTGACGAACAACAAAATAAATATCCTAATGAAGATAAGACAGTTATAAATCCAGATTATGAATTTTTTCCTGATATGAAAATATTAGGGTATAATATGTCAAATCTATTTCAAGATTTAGCTCCTAATATGATGTCATCTGACAAGATTTTAAATAAGAAGTATTTTTCATTAAATCAGTTCTTTGCAACTAAAAATGATGAGAACTATACTTTAGAGAAACAATTTGTATATGAAGACGAAATTAAAGTATGGCTAGAAATTATTAAGGGTGCGACAATTCAAGGAAAGAATTTTCCTTATTCAAATCCAAAATTAAGAGATTACGTTAAACATACATTATGGTTAATGCCAACAGTAAATTCTTGTATTGCAATGGCTAATTTATTAAAAGATGATGATTATTTTTCCAAATATGAAATAATCAATTTATCTAATTCTGATGTAGGTTCAGGACAAAAGGCTTTAGATTTCTTAAATGATGGAATTAGAGCCTCTGAAAATACTGGCAAATTAGGAACTATTGCAATTACAGTAAATAAATTAACAATCGGTGTTACAGTAAAAAAATGGTTTGGTATATTTGTTTTAAAGGATTTAGCATCTCCAGAACAATATTTCCAATCAGTATTTAGAGTACAAACACCTTATGTTGTTGATGGTATTATAAAGAAAAAAGAATGTTTTGTTTATGATTTTAATATTGATAGAGCGTCAGCGTTATTATTAAAATATGCAAAGCAATATGAAAGTGAAAGTGCACAATATACTAAGCTTAAAATAGCGAAACTTATTGTTAAGTATCTGCCTATTTATATAAATGGAGATTTAGAACATCCTATTTCAGAACAAATATTCTACCAGTTAGCTGAATTTGGAGATGGTTCAGGTATCCCACTTTCTCGAAAAATCACAAATCTTGAGAAAACTACTAGAACAATGGACGACCAGACTATTTCGGATATGTTAAATGATAAAGAAGTATCTGATATTATCAAGAGAGTATTTGCTCATGCAAAGTTTGGTAAAAAAACAACAAGTACTCCACCAAGTTCTTCACCAAAAGGTTTTGATTCAAAATTGAGAAAAAAAGGAATTGATGATGGACATAGATTTGGATTACAAGAATATAATAATTATGTTAATTTTGATGATACTTCTATTCAAACCGAATTTGAAAAAAGACTAAAAGAACTTATATTCGCTAACAATCCAGTCAAGAGGACAGAAGAGACAAAGTCTGACTGGAACATATATGCTAACGGTTTTACAAAAGGATATGAGTCTGGTGTTAACGCTCCTATTAAGAAATTAATGTCAGGAAAAGATGATGGTATTAAATTTGCTTCAGAAATCAAAAAAATTTTAGGAAGTAGCATTCAATATAACAAAGAAACAGCAACAAAGATTAATAATATTATTAACCAGTATTTAAATGATATAAATAATATCCCAATAGAATATAGAGCGTCATTATATAAAAGATGGTATCAAGATTCATTTAAGAGAGCATGTCAAAACACTCTAAAACCAATTAAGAAATTGGAAAAGGGCGAGAATTCAATCGAAGATGCAAATAACGTTTTAAAACATATTTTGGCTCGTTTATTTGAATTTTTATACATTTCTGTTTATAGAGAAACTACTTTTAACGAAATTTTTGCTAATGCCGACCCTAATACATTCCTAGAAGCAGTTGGTATCACAAAGAAAGATTTTGAAATATTAAATAAATATAAAATATTCCAAGAGGATGTTTTAAATAATTATATTCACGAGTTCTTTATCAATGAATCTTTAGGAGAACGAATTGATTTAACAGACGAACAAGTTAAAAAGCAATATCGCAATTCATTTGACTGGTTTGGTTATGGACTTGTAAAAGACGAAGTGGGAAACAATGGCTAGACCAAATAAAGAATAAATTCCTACTAATATAAAATGGATATATAGATTTGGTTATGCGGTCTCTTTCCGGTTTAGCTTAGGTTATTATCTAACGCTGATGAAGGATGATAAGATTTTTAGCTTCGCTATTAGTTATAACTAACTCTGCTTCAAAAACCTACATAATAATAGTGTTTTCTATTAAATAAGTATGTTTTTGAGAAAATATTATAAATAATGGTTCTTAAATTGTAGTAAAATTTATTTTGTGATAAAATTATTATGATTTTATGCTATAGATTTGGAATAAACCTAAATGTAAATCTATGAGGAGTTAGTTAGTATGATTGCTTACAATGAAACATTAAATACTTTTTTCGAACATGTGAATCAAAATGTTATTGCAACAAAAGTTCAAGAAAAACTTGGTAGAAAGGTTGGAGAGTCAGAACAAAGAGCATTTAGAAACTCACTTCCAGCCATTGCAAATGCTTTAAGGAATGCGAACCTTCCTGGTGATTTAGATGTTGCTATTGAATACAAGATTCCTCTAACTAACTTAAGAATTGATTTTATAATTGCAGGAGCAGATGAACACGATAAGGACCATATAGTGATTTGTGAACTTAAGCAGTGGGAAGAAGTAAAAAGTACAGATATGGATGATATTGTACTTGTTGGTAATGAACAACATGTTCATCCCTCGTGGCAAGCATATTCATATGGAACAACAATTTCTAATTTTAATGAATATGTATATACAAATGATGTTGAAATAAACACATGTACATTTTTACATAACTATAAAAGAGAATACATTGGTGAACTATGTGCTCCAATATATTCTGAAGGAATAAAAAGAGCACAACCATTCATTTCAGATCAATATGTTGATTTGGCTCGCTTTGTTAAAAAATATATTAAGTGTAAATCAAAAAGAAATTTATTATATAATGTAGAGCAAGGTAAAATTAAACCATCTAAAATGCTGGCTGATAGTTTAGCAGGCATGTTATCAGGAAATGAAGCTTATGAATTACTTTCTAATCAAAGGATAGTATATTCAAATTTGCTAAAAGAGATTAAAGATAATCAAAGAAAAGGACAAAAACAAGTTTTTATTGTGAAAGGTGGGGCAGGCACAGGGAAGAGCGTAATTGCAATTCAATTACTATCTGCATTAATAAAAGATAAAGGATACAATGCATTTTATGTAGCTAAAAGTGCATATGTCAAAGAAAACTATCTAAAAAAATTAACAAGAGATATTCCACAATACAAGTTTTTAAGGACTTTATTTATGGGATCTGGAAATTTTATGACCTCTTTATACAATGAATTTGATGTTTTATTAGTTGATGAAGCTCATAGATTAACCGAAAAAACAAAGAGAGGACATTTATATTTAGGGGAAAACCAAATTAAAGAAATAATCAACGCAACTAAAACATCAGTATTCTTTATTGATGAGACTCAAAATATAGATATTAAAGATTTTGGTACAGTGCAAAATATTGTTAAGTATGCTAAAGAAGCTGGTGCCATTGTTCATATGGATAGTAAGTATGAATTACAATCACAGTTTAGATGCAATGGCTCAGACGAATATATATCATGGCTAAACGCAATTTTATACAATAAACAATTTATCCCATCAGACACAGATTTTGATTATGATATTCAAATATTTGATGATTTATGTGAAATGAAAGAAGCTATTGCTAAAAAGAATAATGAATCAAAAATGCCTTCAAGAATGTTGTCCGGCGATGTATTTGAATGGAAATCTATGAATGATAAAAATGCTATCGATATTAATATAGGAGATTTCCACGCACAATGGAATAAAACAAAAGCATTTGCTACAGATCCTAAATCAATTGATGAGGTTGGCTGTATTCATACATCTCAAGGAATGGAATTTGAATATACTGGATTAATAGTGGCTGATGATTTATATTATGAAAATGGACAAGTTAAAACTAATTATCGTAGGCATCCAGAACATGCTGGTGAATTTAGAAGACCACATCAAAAAAGAATATTTGTTGAAGATTTAGACCATATCGATAGTATTATTAGAAACACATATAAGGTTTTGTTTACAAGAGGTCAAAAGGGAACATACTTATATGTAATGGATTCAAGACTAAAGCATTACTTGCAAGAAAAAATTAATGAATTAAAAAAGGTTTGTTAATAAATTATATAGACTTATTATTTCCTTACTATCTACATCCTCCTTAAAAGGAGGATTTTTCACAATATAATTTATCATTCCTTTAATATAACATCTAATTGTACTATAATAATTCATAAGAAACGGAGAGCGATACTATGAATATATTCTTAAGCCTAGGCTTAATCTTATTACTAGGATTTTTAGGCGGTTATATTTTCGACAAAATAAAACTACCAAGACTAATATTTTATATATTTATTGGAATACTATTCGGACCATCAGTATTAAACCTATTTGATGATACTTTATTAAATATGTCAGCATATTTAAGACAAATAGCATTAGTTATAATCCTTACCCGATCAGGCTTATCCTTAAATATAGATGCACTTAAAAAAATAGGAAGGCCTGCTATTCTAATGTGCTTCATTCCAGCATGTATGGAAATGCTAGGAGTAGCTATCTTTGCTCCATTAATGTTTGATATAAGTATTTTTGAGGCCCTACTTTTAGGTAGTGTACTCGCTGCAGTATCGCCTGCAGTAGTAGTACCAAGAATGATAAAGCTCCAAGAAAGCGGCTATGGAGATTCCCGCAAAGTCCCAGAACTAATCATGGCAGGTGCTTCTTGCGATGACATTTTCGTAATTGTAATGTTTTATGCATTTAAAGGAACAGTAAGCGAATCTAAATTTAATATAACAATGCTATACCAGATACCTTTAAGCATTATATTAGGATTATTATTAGGCTTATTACTCGCAATAATATTAATATTTATATTCAAGAAATTTAATATAAATTCTATTGTGAAAACAACATTAATGCTAGGATTTTCATTCCTAATGATAGGAATAGAAAACATCTTAAAGCCATTTTTAAGTATTTCCTCACTTCTTGGAATAATGCTTTTGGGAATATTAATCTTATATTCTTTACGTGATACAGCAAAGGAGGTAAAGAAAAGCTATGATGGACTTTGGTATGTATTTGAAATACTATTATTTGTTTTAGTTGGGGCTGCTGTAGATGTAAAATATGCCTTTTCCATAGATGGACTTAAGCTAATAGGATTACTAGCAATTAGTTTATCATTTAGAAGTTTAGGTGTTGCTATATGCTTAATTAAAACACAATTTAATCTTAAAGAAAAAATATTTGTTATAATATCATACCTACCTAAAGCTACAGTTCAAGCCTCAATTGGAGCGATAGCTTTTCAAGAAGGATTAGACTGTGGAATGCTTGTTCTTGTAGCTGCCGTAATATCTATTTTAATAACAGCACCTCTTGGCGCAATATTAATGGATAATACATATCAGAAATTTCTAGAATTAAAGAAAGAATAACTAATATTTTACATTTTTCACTATGGTTATATTTTATTATCTATTTAGGTGAACTAAATGAACAAGAAAAAAATAATAGTAATAGTAGTGGCTATAGTAATAATTATTATTTTAAGCTTTCAAACAAGTAAGACAAATGATACAGTGCAGGTTAGTGAAAGTGAAGTAATATATAATGAGGCACTAGAAATAACATACACATCTAATGTGTTTTCTAAATGTGGACATTTTCTATCTAATCTTGTAGGTAAGATGGTAGAATATGTATTTATAATAATAAATAAAATTGTAAGCTTCATATTTGGAATATAAATTGCTAAGAATATAATTATTTGTTATAATCTTCATAACAACAGGTGATTATATGAAAAAAGTAATGGATTATTTAAGGAAATCATTTTATTTACCAATACTTGCTATAACACTAATAGTTATAGCTTTTATTGTATCAAGCCCTAAGGAAGTTTTTATTGGTTACAAGGATATTTTAATAAGTCCTAGTGGATTGACTACAGATTTTATTGCGGTTGGAGGACTAGGAGCTGCTCTTTTTAATACAGCAATTATTATAATATGTAATCTTGCTTTAATAAGAGCATTAGACCTGCGTATATCAGGTATTATTTACGCCGCATTATATATGATTATTGGTTTCTCATTTTATGGAAAAAATATATTAAATACATTCCCTATATATATAGGTGTATTTATTTATTCAAGATTTAATAAGGTGCCACTTAAAAATCTAATTATTTCTTTACTTTTTTCTTCCGGAATAGCCCCAATAGTTAGCTATGTCATGTTTGGGTTTGGGATAAAGTTATACTTTTCAATCCCATTAGGTCTTGGATGTGGAATACTAGCTGGTATGCTAGTACCACCATTATCTCTTCATACAATTAAGTTTCATCAAGGATATAACTTATTCAATGTTGGCTTTGCACTTGGTATCATAGCTATTGCATTTAACGGAATATTTCGTTTGTTTGGATATCAATTTAAGGCAAATTCGCAAATAAGCGCTGAACATAATTTATTTTTATATATTTTTTTAGGCGTATTAATTATAGGACTGGCTATATCGGCATTAGCCTTAGAACCTAAGGTAATATTTAAGTTTCCATCCCTTTTTAAAAGATCTGGACGATTAGTTAGTGATTATGCAAGAGATTATGGTAAATCGCTTGTTATGCTAAATCAAGCAATGATTTTATCCTTAGAGGTTGTAATATGCTTAATATTTAAGGTTAAGTTAAATGGTGCAATCTTTGGAACGATATTAGCAGTATCTGGATTTGCTGGTGCAGGTATGCATCTAAAGAATGTATCAATAATTTATATTGGAGCAATAGCAATGGCATTGCTTGCAAGGCAAGATATGACAGCATCTTCAACAATTATTGCAATTTTATTTAGTGCTGCATTAGCACCTATTGCAGGTAGATATAAAATTATACCTGGCGTTATTGCTGGTATGTTACATGTAGCAATAGTGCCACTATGTGCTGTATTCCAAGGTGGAATTGATTTATATAACAATGGTTTTGCGGCAGGATTTGCTGCCTGTATAATCATTGCAATTATCGAAGCGTTTAAGGAGGAAGAATAAAGATGAATTATCATGAACTTAAAAAGGATGCAAAAATTGTGGATGAAATTTTATTATATTTATTAAAAAATAATGATGATGACATATCGATTGATATTTCAAGAAATGAAGATAAAATCATATTTTCATTTAAGATTAGCAAGCTTTCTAAAGAAGCTCTTTCATATATGGATAAATACATAAATAAAGAAAGAGAAATAGAGGTAGAGGAATATGGATGGGAGCTTATGGGTGAATCTGGATCCCAATCTGATTTAGGAATGGTTGGACTTTTGATAGATAAAATGTCAATTTTAGAAGAAGATAATCATACCGTCTTAAAATTAATAAGATATTATAAAAAAAAGTAGGACATATATTTCATAGCACTTTAAAAAAAATCGATTTTGTGATATCATATTTACATATTTGGAGGATTTATTATGACATTACCTAATAAATTAACAATTGCTAGAATAGCAGCTATTCCAGCAATGCTTATTATTGCATGCATTCCATATTTAAGGGAAAATAAAATATTTGAATCTGTAACATTAGCTAATTTTATTAATCTATTAATATTTGTAGCTGCAGCCGTTACTGACTTTTTTGATGGTAAAATAGCAAGGAAGCATAATTTAGTTACTACATTTGGAAAATTTGCTGATCCACTTGCAGATAAAATGCTAGTACTTACAAGCTTTTTAATCCTAATGGAGCAAAGCCTTTCAGTAACATTTGGCTCTGTTTCATTGAAAACTGTTCCAATGTGGGCAGTTGCAATTATACTTTTAAGAGAATTAACTGTATCAGGTGTAAGGCTTGTTGCGGCGCAAAGGGGCGAGGTAATTGCAGCTGGATGGGCTGGTAAGGTAAAAACATTTGAAACAATGGTTGCGTTATTTTTCTTATTCTTAGTTGGAACTCATCAGGTAATAAATGTTATTGCATTAGTTGGAATGTATATTTCTGTAATCTTGACAGTATATTCAGGAGCTGTTTATTTATATAATAGTAGAAAAATAATATTTGAATCTATTTAAATTTTTGCTAAAAAGTATCCAAGAATGGATATGTTATAATGGAGGTACTGTTTATGAATGAAAGAGAAGAAGCGTTAAATCAAGCTTTAAAGCAAATTGAGAAGCAATATGGCAAGGGATCTGTTATGAAACTTGGTGCTGAGCCTGAGAAAATTGAATCTATTTCTTCTGGTTCAATTTCTCTTGATAAAGCTTTAGGAGTTGGAGGCTATCCCAAAGGAAGAATTATCGAAATCTATGGACCTGAATCATCAGGTAAAACTACATTTGCTCTACACGCTATTGCGAATGCCCAAAAAAATGGTGGATTTGCAGCATTTATTGATGCTGAGCATGCTCTTGATCCAGTGTACGCAAAAGCATTAGGTGTAGATATTGAAAATTTAGTATTGTCACAGCCTGATAATGGTGAACAGGCGCTTGAGATTGCAGAGGCATTAATTAAATCTGGTTCAATTGATGTTCTTGTTGTAGACTCAGTTGCGGCTCTTGTTCCTGAAGTAGAGCTTAATGGAGATATGGGTGAATCTCATGTCGGACTTCACGCAAGACTTATGTCTCAAGCAATGCGTAAGCTTTCTGGAATTATTTCAAAGACAAAATGTGTTGCAATATTTATTAACCAAATTAGAGAAAAGGTTGGAGTAATGTTTGGTAACCCTGAAACTACAACAGGTGGACGAGCATTAAAATTCTATTCATCGGTTCGTCTTGAAATTAGACGTGGTGAGCAGCTTAAGGATGGAACAAGCGCAATTGGAAATAAAACAACTATTAAGGTTGTTAAGAACAAGGTTGCACCACCATTTAGAACTTGTGAGGTTGAAATTATCTATGGCGAAGGTATTTCATATTTAGGAGAAGTTGTTGACTTAGCTTCAAATTATGGAATAATTGAAAAATCAGGTTCTTGGTTTAGCTATAATGGTGAAAAAATTGGCCAAGGTCGTGAACGTGTAAAGGAATATTTGAAAGACCACAATGATGTATGCCAAGAAATAGTCGAAAAAATTAAAAATATGTAATAGAGTATAAAAGCATCTGTGAAAAAACTTAACTTTTTAAGTTAGGTAATTTCACAGTTTTTATTTTGTTTATTGCTGTAACTAAGATGCGCACGCGTTTATTCATACCGAAGGTTCCTTTTAGGTATTTAATAAATTTATATTTCATAGAATTATTCAGGTGAATCTATGAATAATTATAAGATACGAAGAAGAATAATGATTGTGCTTTTACTTTCAACTATTTGCTTTATAGCATTAATAGTAAGACTATGCTATATAAATTTATCTTTATCAGATTTTATAAATAAAAAAGCATATGAGCAGTGGTCAAGAAATATTCCTATAAATAGTGGAAGAGGGAAAATATATGACAGAAATGGTAAGCTAATAGTTGGTAATAAGCAATCACTAACCCTTGTATCAATCAATAGACAGGTTAAAGATAAAGAAAAAACAGCATCCCTTTTAGCTTCTAAGCTAGGATGTGATTATGATAGGATATTAGCTCATCTAAATAAAAATGTGTCAGTTGAAATAATAAAGCCAGAAGGAAGGCATATTGATATAGAACTAGCATCGGAAATAATGAAGTTAGATTTAGAAGGAATATATCTTGCAACTGATTCAGTAAGGTATTATCCATATATAGATTCTTTAGGTCAAACCTTGGGATTCACTAATATTGATAATGAAGGATTAACAGGCCTTGAATATGTATATAATGATTACTTAAAAGAAAACGATGGGGCACTAAAAATTTATACGGATGCTAAAGGTAATCTAATGGATAATATGGTTTCATATTATAGTGGTGCAACTCCAGGACTTGATATATATTTAACAATAGATATTGAGGTTACTCAAATCTTAGACGCAATACTTAAACAAATAGTTTTAAAATATGATCCGGAATCAATAATAGCAGGAGTAACCAATGTTAAAACAGGAGAGGTTCTTGCGATAAGCCAATATCCTTTTTATGAAATTGAGAATTATAAGAATTATGATCAAGAAATATATAATAGAAACTTTTTAGTATGGAAAAGCTTTGAACCCGGTTCGACATTTAAAATATGCACATATAGTGCAGGACTTGAGGAAAATGTGTTTGATTTTAATTCCTGTATTAACTGTGGAGGCTCAAGGACAATAGCCTCAAGCACAATTCACTGTTGGAAAAGAAGTGGTCATGGAGGGTTAAATATGTTAGAGGTAATTCAGAATTCTTGCAACTGTGGCTTTATGGATATAGGCTCAAGGCTTGGAGTGACAAAGCTAATGAAATATGTTAAAAATTATGGCTTTGGATGTAAAACAGGGATAGATTTGCTAGGAGAAAGCACAGGTATATTATTTAATGAAAATTATATGGGTCCTGTAGAACTTGCAACTGCATCATTTGGTCAAGGAAATAGTGTGACACCTATTCAGCTCATGATGTGCATGGGAGCATGCGTTAATGGAGGTAATTTGATGCAGCCATATGTTCTTAAATATTGTGCTGATCAATCAGGATCTGTAGTATATGAAAGTACGAGTAAGGTTAAAAGAAGAGTAATAAGTGAAGAAACAAGTAAAAAGATGCGATATGCTTTAGAATCAGTAGTGGCTTCTGGTACAGGACGTAATGCATACGTCAACGGATATAGAGTAGGTGCAAAAACAGGTACGGCTCAAACAGTTGATGAAAATGGCCATTACTCAAGCTCAAAATATATTCTATCAATGTTAGGTGCTGCACCTATGAATGATCCTGAGGTATGCGTGTATTTAGCAATAGAAGCTCCAAAGAATACTGTCCAATATGCTGGAGTTGTAGTGGCCCCTATAATGGCTGAAATATGTGAGCAAATACTTCCAGAGCTTAATATTAAGCAAGATTACGAAAACGCAATGGAGAAACAATATCGATATTATATAGATGAAAAGTATTATACAGTAGAGGATTACATAGGATTATATAAAAAAGCTATAGTAAAAAAATATGATTATAATTATTTGTTCTTAGGTAGTGGAGATAAGGTAATAGATCAATCACCTGCAAAGGGTACTAAGATTAAACAAGGTGGGACTATTATATTATATTTAGGATAATTTTCCTAGAAAATAAATTTATAAAAAAATATAATTGTGTGTTTTCATATATAAGTTCTAAATAATTAATAAAACTCAACACGATGTTGAATTCACGAGTAAGGCTTGTTTTCTATATTTTGGTTAACAAAACTATTAAAAATTATTTCATTAACTATTATTCGACATTAAAAAATGATATAATTAAACGGATGGAAGGCGTGATTCTAATGCATTATGAAGAAAATGAAGCAGTTGAATTAAAATCAAATATTACAGATGAAGTTAAAGCTGAAATTGTTGCATTTTTAAATAGCAATCTTAATGGAACAATTTTTATTGGCGTAGATGATTCTGGAAAAACTTTATCCCTTTCTCAAAAAGAACTAGATAAAATTGATTCAAAAATAATTAATTGGATAAGAGATGAAGCTATCTATCCAAATTGTAGTAATTATATTAAAACATCAGTAAATAAAGATAATGTACTAGTGATTGAGATCACACCTGGAAATGATAAGCCATATTATCTTAAAGATAAAGGGTTAAAGCCATCAGGTGTTTATGTTAGATATGGGAGAAATAAATCACAAGCAACGCAAGAAGAAATAAGAAGAATGATTAAAGAATCAGGTGATATAGAATACGAAGCACTTGAATCTAAAAATCAGCAATTAACATTTAGAAGTTTAGAATTAGCATTCGAAGAGAGAAAAAAAGATTTTAAAGAATTTAAAATGGTTACATCAGGCTTTATTAATAGTTCTAATAAATATACTAATCTAGCATTTATATTTTCAGATCAATATAATGTTCAAACTAAGGTTGCAGTATATCAAGGTTTAACTCGTGAAATATTCAAGTCAAAGAAAGAGTTTGAAGGTTCTATTATTAAACAAATATCTAATGTAATTGAATATTCTTATTTATGTAATGAAACAAGAGTAGTAATTGATGGGGATCCTCAACGAAAAGAATACGAATCATATAATAAAGTCGCAGTTAGAGAAGCAATCTTAAATTGCTATTGTCATAGAGACTATTCAAGAAATTCTAATATAAAAATTGAATTTTTTGATGATAGGTGTGAACTTATTTCACCAGGTGGTTTCTATGATGGATTAACATTAGAATCAGCATTAAAAGGTGTACAAACATTTAGAAATAGAAACTTAGTTAGATTACTTTATGATCTTAATTTGATTGAAAATTATGCTTCAGGATTAGAAAGAATATTCTCAGCTTATATAGATAAAGATAAGAAACCAATTGTAGAAGACCTAAATGTTTCTCTTAAGGTTACACTTCCTAATATGAATTATAAATCAGTAAAAAATGAAAAAAGTAATTCAAATAATTTAGATTTAACTATCCAAGAAAAAATTATTCTAGAATTCTTAGAAACACATGAATCTTTAAGAAGAATTACTGTTGAAGATTTATTAGGAGTTGGAGGAAGTCGAGCAGGAGAAATTCTTCAAGAAATGATAAAGAAATCATTAATTTATAAGCATGGCTCAGGACCTAGAACAAAATATTCAAAAAATTAAATTGCATATCTCCCGGTTATCTCCCGGTTATCTCCCGGTTATTTCCCGGCTTAAGTAATTTTAAATATAATAATTAAACAGGATATTAGGCTTATATGCTTTAAATATCTTGTTTTTATTTTTATTGTAATAGTTTATAGCTAAATAAAAACATTTAATTTATAAAACTTAAAAATTCAAATATGTTTATATTCTTAAAAATACTAAAGTGTATCATTTAAAGGCTTATCAAGTGCTGATGAAATAGTTCTTGTATATTTAAAACTTGAATTATAAAATAAAGATATAGTAATATATGTAAGATGAAATGTAAGATTAGGTACAACGGTAAGACAACAATCTTACATTTTTTTATGCACTGATTAATCCTAAAAGTATAGTGAAAAAACTTAATAGTAACATATTGTTTACAAAAAAAGTAATGATAAAAGTTTAATTTAAGTATGATATAGAGATGTTTATGAAACAATTTAATGATACAGGCTTATTTTAAATTTTTATTTTACTAGGTATAAACAAATTATTTATTGATTTATATAAATTAAATGTTAATCAAAATAGTAAAGTAATACGATTTTAATAAAAAAATGGATATTATTTAATAAAATTTTAAACTTAATAGTATATACTATATTTAATAACAAAGGAGAAAAGTATGAGAAAAAGAAAGTTTTTTTTATTTGGCTTGTTAGCCACACTACCATTCGCAATTGCTTCATGCGATGCAACTAATGATAACGTTTTGACAACAACGAATTCAGGTGAATCAACTGTGTTGCCAACTACATCATTAACACCTGCTCCTGTAGCAACAACTACAGTACCAATAGTATCTACAACTGTGTCTGTGACATCAACTAATTCACCAACAACAACCCAAACAACTGCACCAGTAGTAACTACAACAGTATCTTCGACTACTACAGTGCAAACAACACCTGAATATACAAATGAACAAAAGGCTGTATTATTAAAGGCTGATAATGCCATTACATGGCAAATCCCAAATGTTGGTGGTTGGGACAAGGATTATGCTAACCATATAAAAACTCCACGTGGGGATCAGCCATATAACAAGAAATCTGGATGGCTTACAAAAGATGGAGGATATTTAGGTACAATTGATAACGATGCAACATACTCACATATGTATATAATTGCGGAAGCCTATGAAATTTCTAAGGACCAAAAATATAAGGACAGTTTTGATTTTGCTTTGGAGTTTTTAGACCATCTTCAAACTGAAAAGGGTGGATTTACTCAAGTATATCCAGAACGTGGGAATTATTCTGATTATGTTACATTTAATGATGATGCTATGGCAAATGTAATGAAGATGCTTAAAAAAATGTATAAAGCAGAAGCGCCTTTCAAAAGTATATTAAATGATGAAGAACGTCAAACTGTAAAGAAGATGTTTGATGATGGAATTGATTACATATTAAAATCACAAATTATAGTAAATGGAGAAAAATCAGGTTGGTGTGCTCAACATGATCCAGAAACATATGAGGCACGTCATGGTAGAGAATATGAAAGAGCATCAATTTCAGGTTCAGAAAGTATGGGTGTAATTGAGCTTTTACTTGAACAAACTGAAAATCAAAAATGTATTGATGCGGGTATGGCTGCATTAAGATGGTTTGATGCCCATAAGGTTGTAGATAAAGCATTTGATAAACATGGCAAAGTAAACGCAGAAACTGGAAAGCTTGAGTATATTTACACAAAGAGTGGATCAACTATTTGGTACCGTTTCTATGATTTAAATGGTGTTGGATTCTTTAGTGATAGAGCTATATTTACAGATGAATCTGGTAACAAAGTACCAAACGAAGCTTATAATGCATGTGATGGATATTTTTATGATGTTTCCCAAATTAGTGAAGAAAGAAGAACTGGCTATTCATGGATGGGTACATGGCCAAAAAATCTTATTGAAAAATATTTATCAAAATAAAAATAAGTAATACTATTGTGTATTAAAGCTTAAAATCCATGACCGTAAAGTTATGGATTTTATTAATTATGAAAGATGAAAAATATATATTTGCTTTTTCCTATTTTAATATTAAAATAATGATATGATAATAGTACATTTTGAAAATGAAGAATTGTTGAACGGTTTCTCCCTGTTTTGAAACCTTAAAATATAACTTGAAGCTTAACAATGATAAAAAAATAAAGAAAATATCAAAAAATGCTTGCAATTTATAAAAAATAAAGTATAATATAGTATGCCAACAAAGGTTGGCATCCCTATCCCAAATGTGAATTCATAATTCACAACCCCCTTTAATACCCTGGATTGCTAGGGTATTTTCTTTTTTTTTATTATCTGTAAAATATTTTTAAACATTTTTCGACAAAATTTTCGAAAATCTATTGCATAATATATAAAAATAATTTATAATTAAGGTGTCTTCTAGGAAGACAAATACTTTCCTTTTTAAATAAAATACTTTCTCTATTTCATATTTACATATGAAAGTAAAAGAATCGTCGTGATGACGATTCTTTTATTATATAAGGATTTTATATATATTTAAGCAAAAATTATATATATAATTAGATGTTATTTTCTTTTTATTGATAAAGAAATTTAAATAATTAATATAGATAAATAAGCTTTGCTTACCAAAATATAATGCAAGACGATATAAAAAGAATAAATCGATTAGATTATTTTCTTTTATTATTGAAAAATCAGAATCATCATAAGGATTCAATAATTCAATATACTCTATATCATATGGAGATTGGTTTTTAAAAATATCTAATGCTTCTTGTATTGGAATGTCACTATTTAGTGAGAAGCCACTAAAGAATAATGTCATATCAAAATCATTATAGAATCTTGATATAAATGCATTATGGACATTAGTTATCATATTGTATATCCAATAAAAGAATTTAGATATAGTTTTAGTCTTAGCTTTTTTAAGTATAAATGGTTTAGGACATTTTATTTCTAAATAATTATTTTGATCACATGTTAGCTTATTTATATAATTAACGTAGATGTTGTAGATGCTGTTTGTATCTACAATATTTTTAAAAATATATTTTTCTATTTCTTTAATGAAGGCATTTCTTAATATATAAGCCTTGTTTAAAAGTTCTATATTAGTCATATTATACCTCCTTTAGAAGTAATTATAATATAAATATAAGAAAAATAACACTTAAACTTTTAAAAATGTTAATAAAATGTTATAATTCATTTAGTAATGAGAAAGAGGTTTTATAATGACTATTAAAGAAGAAATTATTGATTTGTTGAATAATCCTTCAAAATTAGAGGGAATTGATGATGAAAGTCAAGACAATAAGCAAATCAATGATGTTTTAACACAAACATTTAGAATTATTCCAGGTAATAACAAAATAAATTTTTTAGCTGAATCTGGTGCATATGCTTTAGCAAAGGCAATGGAAAGACAAATTCTTACCGAAATTAGACCTGGTCAGGTTAGAGTATGGTTAGTGATTTTAGAGATTCAGTATGGTGCAAAATTTAATTTACCAGCTCATATTGAGGATAAGATATATGATTATATGGATGCTACCGAAAATGCGGTGGTAGAATATGCAGAATCTAATTTGGATTTTAATCCTTATGAGGTATATAATCGCTTACAAAATATTGGGATTCATCTTGCTAAAAAGCATGAGCTTTCAAAACTAACTGTTGGAGGCTTATCTAATGATAAGGTAATGACAAGAGATGAAATTCATAATTTCTGTATCCAAGGAGCTATAAAAGCATTAGAGGACCGTGGGTATAAAATTGAAAAAGTAAATTACGGATGTGCACATCCTGTATCAATGGTATCTTCTAAGGATGGTATAACATATAATATAGCTGTTGTTGGAGCTATATTGCCAAAAACTGGAGAACTAGATGGTTTTAGGCTTAGCGAGTTTGATAAAGTAAAAAGAGATGAAACTCATAAAAGTGCTATATTAGGAGTATCAATTATTCCAACAAATGAACTATATGCATCAATGGGAGTTGCAGTTAAAGAAGGAGATTATCAGTTTAAGGTTTCACCACTAGAAATAGTGAATGCACGTAAACCAGAAACTGTTAATTAATAAAAAATAAGAAGGGAGAAATATCAGGTAAAACCTGGTTTTGAGTATTATGCTAGAAATTAAAAATTTATCAAAAAAATATCGTGGTTCAAATAAGAAAGCGATTGATAACGTAAATATCACTATCGAAGATGGTGATATTTATGGCTTCATTGGACCTAATGGAGCAGGAAAATCAACAACAATTAAGTGTGTTGTAGGAATTTTGGATTTTACAGATGGAGAAATCATATTTGATGGTGAATCAATTAAGGATAACCCAATTAATTCTAAACAAAAAATGGCTTATGTTCCTGATAATCCTGATTTGTACGAGCATTTATCAGGTATTGGTTATTTAAATTTTATATGTGATATTTATGGAGTAGGAAATGAAAAAAATGAGCTTATCCATAAATATTCTGGATTATTTAATATTGAAAAGGATTTGGCGAATCCGATTAAATCATATTCACATGGTATGAAACAAAAAATTGCTTTAATAGCTGCATTTATTCATAAGCCTAAGCTGTTAATTTTGGATGAGCCTTTTGTTGGTCTTGATCCAAAGGCGACTCATGATTTAAAAGAAATTCTTAAAGAATTGTGTCAGGATGGAACAATGATTTTCTTTTCTAGTCATGTTCTTGAGATTGTTGAAAAGTTTTGTAATAAAATTGCAATAATTAAAGATGGAAGGATTGTAGCTTCTGGTAAAACTGAAGATGTCAAGGGTAGTGGTTCACTAGAAGATACATTTATGGATTTATTTGATGAAAAGTAATTTTTTTACATTAATGAAGGTTGATTTACGAGAAACCCTTGATTTTCGTAAATTTAAAAATGATAAGGTTAAGGCGACATCTTTTGTTACGCTTTTAGTATTTTTTGGATTGCTTTTTTTTGCTATATCTTGTCTTTATAATTTGATGATTGTAGCATCCTTGAAGGAAACTGGTAAATACGAGGTAGGCATAGTACTTGTTGGTGCTTTAGCAAGTGTAGTATGCCTATCTACGTCTATATTTAGAGTTAAAAGTATTTTTACTGGTAAAGACTACGAAATGCTTAAAACAATGCCTATTAAAAAAAGAGATATTATCGCTGCAAAGCTTGTTAATCTATATCTTATTGAAACGTTATATGCTTCAATATTTATATTACCATGCTGCATAATAACTGCGGTATTTAGTAAAAATTATTTATATATTCCGTTTGGTATTATATATAATGTATTAATTGTTGGCTTTCCTATCATTCTTTCGGCAATATTTTCTGCATTAATATCTATAGTGTTTGATAGGTTTAAATTAAAGAACGTTTTATCTATTATATTTTATTTAGTATTCTTTGTTGGCATATTTATGCTTTCGTTTATGATGCAAACAGGTAATAATGGCGAATTATTAGCAATGTTTGAGCGGATGGGTACTATATTATCGTATATTAATCCTACAATATTTTTGTTTAAATTAGCGTTTACTTCTAACTATATATTTATTTTATTGTATATTTGTGCAAGTTTATTATCCTTAATATTAGGTATATTATTTATTGCTTTGTTATTTGATAAGGTTTATGAGGCTATAAATTCCATCAGAAGCAATGTTAAATATGTTAGAAGAGCGGTTGCTACAAGAGGACAATTTAAATCATTATTCATTCTTGAGGCAAAAAGATTATTTTCTTCAAAAATGTATTTTGTTAATTGTCTATCAAGTGTGATAATGTCAATTGTTTTATCCATAATGCTATGCTTTGGAACATTTAATAATCTTGTTTCTGTTATAGATGTTAAACGATATGCCTATGCATTTAGCTTGCTTCCAATATTTTGTTTAGGAGTATGTACGGCTTCATCAGCTTCAATTTCGATTGAGGGAAGGAATCTTTGGTTAGTTAAGACATTACCTATTAATTATCATAAATGGTTAAATGCGAAAATGCTTTTATCATTAATCATATCTATGGTTGGAGCATTAACATCATCAATTATTATGATAATAATTTTCAAGCCAAGCATTATATCTATTATTTCCTTAATCATTATTCCATTATTGTTTACATTAATGGCTACAGCATTTGGATTATATGTTAATCTTCATTACAATAAATTTAATTGGAATAATGAAAGAGAAGTTGTTAAAAATTCTGCGTCTGTTTCTATAGCATTATTCGTGGATTGGGGATTTACAATTTTATTTGCTGGATTATTAATAGGTTTATCTTTTGTAAACGAGTATTTAGCTATTTTATCGACAATTTCTACTATTCTGTTACTTAGTTTTGTATTTTACCGCTTATCTCATAATAATATTGAGAAGCGGGTTATTGCATTTGGAGAAGAATAAAATTAGTTTAAAATGCATTTTATAGCAATAAAAATGCATTTTTTTGCTAAAATATTAAAATTAGTATATAAATATTAAAAAAATGTGGTAGAATATACTAAATAGTTTAACTATTTGAAAAGGAGATAGAAATAAATGATTGAAGAAAAAAAAGTAAGAGTACAAGACGACTTGTACATGTATGTTAATGGGAAAACATTAGACGAATTAGTTATTCCTGATGATAAGCCAGCAACAGGTGGCTTTAACACATTAAATACGAATGTTGAAAAAACCTTAATTGAAGATTTTAATGCAATGGTAGTAGCTACTGAAGGCGTTGATGATCCGAATTTAGCAAAAGCAGTTAAGCTTTATGCAAAGGTAAAAGATGTAAAGAAAAGAAATAAGGATGGGATTAAGCCTATTTTAAAGTACCTTAAGAAGATTGATTCACTTAAGGACGTAAAAGCTTTAAATCGTAATTTGAAGGATTTTATATTAGTAGGATATCCACTTCCATTTGATATTGGTGTTGACGCAGATTTTAAGGATACAACCAAACATTGTGTTATGATTGGTGGTCCATCTATAATTCTTCCTGATACAACCTATTACAAGGAAGGAATGGAACAAACTAAAGATGCTTTACTCGGAGTTTGGTCTGGAATGGTTTCCAAATTATTAACATATACTAAGCTTTCTGCAGAAGACCAAGCTAAGTATTTAAAAGATGCACTTGCGTTTGATGCAATCATCGCAACGCTTGTTAAGAGCCAAGAGGAATGGTCTGAATATACAAAAATGTATAATCCAACAAAGACATCTAAGGTAGTTAAGTTATTAAAACCAATTAAATTTAAGAAGCTACTTGAAGATTTATTTGGAACAATTCCTGAGCAGATTATTGTAACTGATCCTAGATTTTTGAAGGGATTTAGTACATTGTTTAATGGGGAAAATTTTGAATTATATAAGCACTGGGCTTATATTAAGACTATTGTTAGTGCTTCTCCATTGCTAAGCGAAGAACTTAGAGTAATTGGTGCTACTTATAGTAATGCATTAATGGGTCTTGCGGCTGTTTCATCAATTGAGAAGCAGGCATATCAATTAGCTGGAGGCGTGTTCTCTGAGCCTGTTGGTTTATATTACGGAAAAAAGTATTTTGGTGAAGAGGCTAAAAAGGATGTAATTGATATCGTAAAGGATATTATTGAAACATATAAAAAACGAGTTAGTGAAAATGATTTTCTTGAGCAATCTACAAAGGATAAGGCTATTTTAAAATTATCTAAAATTGAGGTTAAGATGGGATACCCAGATAAATGTGATGAATTATATGATAAGTTTGAGGTTTTAGATGAGGATTCCTTATTTGAATGTGTTAATAAGATTTCTAGCATAAGAACTGCAGATAGCTTATCTAAGCTTAATGAGCCAGTAGATAGAACTAAGTGGCCTATGCCTGGACATATGGTAAATGCATGTTACAATCCGTTTACAAACGACATTACATTCCCAGCAGCTATTTTGCAAGCTCCATTCTATTCTATTAAGCAAACAAGAAGTGAAAATCTTGGTGGAATTGGTGCGGTAATTGGTCATGAAATTTCTCACGCATTTGACAACAACGGTGCAAATTGTGATGAAAATGGTAATTTAAATAACTGGTGGACAAAGAATGACCTTAAGAATTTCAAGAATAAAACAAAAGCAATGATTAAGCAATTTGATGGAATTGAACTTCCACAGGGAAAGGTTAATGGTGCATTTGTTGTTAGTGAGAATATAGCCGATAATGGTGGTATGGCTGTAACACTTGAGATTATGAAGAGCCTTCCTGGTGCAAATTACGAGGAATATTTCCTTAACTGGGGACGAATTTGGTGTGCTAAGCAAAGACCTGAATATCAAAAGATGTTACTGTCTGTAGATGTTCACTCACCATCTGTATTAAGAGCAAATATGCAACCACGTAACTTTGAAGAGTGGTATACTACGTTTGATGTGAAGAAGTCAGATGAGATGTATTTAGCACCTTCCAAACGTGTTGTAATATGGTAATATAATGTAAAATAAATCTTGGAATTTATGTTTCCAAGATTTTTTTTATAAAATATTGAATTGAAGGT
>CAMELE010000007.1 GCA_945923475.1 uncultured Mollicutes bacterium | reverse complement strand
CGTACGGTGCAATGAGAGGGGCAAAGAATTATTTTCTTTCCTCTACTCTATTAAAATTCAAGTAGTAATTCTAAACACCTTTTATTCATAATTTCTCTTGTGATTTCTTCCATTTCTCTTGGAGTTTCTTTCTTAGACTTACTCCATGTTGATAGCAAGGATGAAAGTATAGAAAATTTTAAATTACTAAGATAAATATTATTGTCATCATTAGTAAAATGCCTTTGCATACAATCTTTTAAAATGCTTTCATTCTGTTTTGTTATAATTGTAATTAGATCACGATGATAATACCAATATTCAAAGAAAAAGAGAAGTTGATTATTTTTTTCAACTCTTTTCCTCAAATAATCATTGAAAAAAAACTCGAGCATAACTGCAAGTACGTCTGTAACATTACAAAAATTGCGGTAAAAAGTTGTACGTGATACACCACATTCGCTACAAACATCCTTAACGGTTACTTCATTAAGCTGTTTGGTTAATAATATACGTCTTAAGGCTTTATAAATGATTTTTTGACTTTCTAACGATTTTTTATTCGATTTAAGCTCGTACATGTCGTCACATCCTTATACAAATAAAGTATAAACTATTTTTTTAATTCCGACAACTATAAAAGAATAAATGAGAAAATGACACATATTAAGATATTTATGTACAATGAATAGATGATGTTTTACAAAAAAATGATGTAAAATAAATATATCACTATAAAAACAACTTGATAATTTATTGAAATTACATTATAATTAAGAAGATAATTAGCAAAGGAGCTGAATTACTTTGGCAAGAAAAAATACGCAAGACGCGTTACAAAAACAACATACATGGAAATTTTATACGATAATTTCTTCAATCATTGCAGTTTTATTGATTATCTGCGTTGTCACATCTATTGTAGTATACAATGTAGTGTATTCTGAGGATTATAATAATAAATTTTCTGAATATACAGAATATAAAATCAATTATAATGAATTAGAGGATTTAATTGATAGTGAATCTGGTCGTTACACAATCATATTTGCATATGATGATGCATATATGGATCAAGGTGAAATAGATGAGTTAGATAGTGATGATCCTAATCGTAATAGCTATATTAAATGTAATCAAGCATTCAAAGACCTATTTGACGTAATTCTTGTAAATAAGAATGCATATGCTAATGATAGTAGTCAAATATATAATCGTATTGATTTTTATGTTATTAATACTTCATTACAAGGAAATTCTGATTTCTTGTCTTCACAAGAATATGGAAATGTTGGTTTAGCACCATCTGTTATTCTACTTGATGATGAGGGAAAAAATATTACTTCATTTGGATTAAAGGATGATGATAAGAAGAATCATGAATTAACAAATGGTAAAGGTAGCTATGTTGATTTGACTAAGGATCTTAAGGAATTAAAGGATTTGGTATCAAGCTACAATCCTACAACAGGTGAATAAAAGAGGCGCTTAATGCGCTTCTTTTCATTTAGAAGAAAAAGGAGAAAACAAAATGGAATTAAATGACGATATAATTAAAAGATTATCAGAAGAAATAAAAATAAAGGATACGCAAATTAAGGCTGTATTGAATTTACTTAATGAAGGAGCAACAGTTCCTTTTATCGCAAGATATCGTAAAGAGGTTACCGGTGGTTTGGATGAAGATCAAATTAGAATGATTAGCGATGAATTTGAATACCAGGTTAATTTGCTTAAAAGAAAAGAGGACGTTTGTCGACTAATTGATGAGAAAGGCTTGCTGACAGAAGAACTTAAAAATCAAATTATGTCAAGAACATTACTTGTTGAGGTTGATGATTTATATCAACCGTACAAGGAGAAAAAGAAAACAAAGGCCTCTGAGGCAATTAAACTAGGGCTTGAGCCTTTAGCCGATGAAATGCTTAAGTGCTTTGATAGGGGTTCTAAAGAAGAGGTTGTTAGTAAATATTTAAATGAAAATGTACCTACAATGGAAAAGGCTATTGAGGGAGCTTGTTATATCATTGCAGAAAGAATTTCTGATGATGCTAAATTTAGAGGCTCATTAAGAGAAACTATGCAGAAGTTTGCTCATATTAAAACAAAGAAGAAAAAGGATGCAGTAGATGAAAACGAAGTGTTTCAAAACTATTATGAATATGAAGAGCCTATATCAACCATCAAGTCTCACCGTATTCTTGCAATAAATAGAGCAGAAAATTTAAAGGTTATAACTGTTAGCATTGAAATGGATGATGCTAAAAATATTAAGTACATTGAAAATGGTGTTATAAAAAAAAATAACGCAGTATTTGTAGATGAAATAAAGGCTGCGATAGCTGATGGATATAAAAGACTTCTTTATCCATCAATTGAAAGAGAAGTTAGAGCATGGCTTACAGAAAATGCAGAAGCAAAGGCAATTGATGTATTTGCGATGAATGTAAAGAATCTATTGTTACAAGCTCCTGTAAAGGATAAAACAGTACTTGGAGTAGACCCTGCGTTTAGAACTGGCTGTAAGCTTGCTGTAGTTGACTCAACAGGTAAGGTTTTAGAAATTGGTGTTATTTATCCAAATGAAAAAGCTAAAGGACAAACAGTTGATGAAGCTCTTGTTAAAAAGAGCAAGAAGACTATTATCGATTTAGTTAATAAGTATAATGTTGATATTATTGATATTGGCAATGGTACAGCATCAAGAGAAACTGAAGATTTTATTGCCGAAACAATCAAAGAAGGGAATTTAAAATGTAAGTATGCAATTGTATCAGAAGCAGGAGCCTCTGTATATTCAGCAAGTGCAGTAGCACAAGAAGAGTTTCCGGATTACCATGTAGAACAGCGTAGTGCAGTTTCAATTGCAAGACGTCTTCAAGACCCACTAGCTGAACTTGTAAAGATTGAACCAAAGGCAATTGGTGTTGGTCAATACCAACATGATGTTAATCAAAATCAATTGTCAAAACGTCTAGATTCAGTTGTAGAGGAAGCCGTTAACCAGGTTGGTGTTAATATTAATACCGCGTCAAAAAGTCTTTTAACTTATGTTTCAGGTTTAAATAAAACTATTGCGCAAAACATTGTAGATTACCGTAACAAGGAGGGTAAATTTACAAACCGTAATGATATTAAAAAGGTTAGCAAGTTAGGAGCAAAGACATTCGAGCAAGCTGTTGGATTTTTAAGAATTACTGATGGAGATGAGCCACTAGATAAAACATCAATTCACCCTGAAAGCTATAAAGCTGCGTATAAAATTTTAGATTTGCTTGGTGCTAAATCAAGTATGATTGGTACTGATGAGCTTAAGCAAAGAATAGTTGAGGCTAATAAGGAAGAATTGCTTGAAAAATCTGGATTAGATAAATTTACATTTGATGATATATTGGACGCATTTAAAGAGCCTTTACGTGATATTCGTGATAGCTATGATAGTGCTCAATTAAGAAGTGATATTAAGCATTTAGAGGACCTTAAAATAGGAGACGAGCTAATGGGAACTGTAAGAAATGTAGTAGATTTCGGCGTTTTCGTTGACTGTGGTGTTAAATATGACGGATTAGTTCATTTATCAAAAATGTCTGATAAATATATTAAGCATCCATCTGAGCTTGTTAGTGTTGGTGATACTGTAAAGGTTTATGTATCAGGTGTTGATTTAGTTAAACATAAGCTAGCACTTTCTATGCTAAAGAATAAGATTTAATTGCTAACATAAAGCACTTTTTATTTAATTTGGATTGACAATGGCCTTTTTATAAGATATAATAAAAAGGCTTACTTATGGAGTAGTACTCAAGAGGCTCAAGAGGCTTCCCTGCTAAGGAAGTAGACCGGGTAACTGGTGCCAGGGTTCGAATCCCTGCTGCTCCGCCACTGTAAGGATATGAATGATTGGTACATTGTATCAGTCATTTTTTTAATTATAAACAATAAATATCACAAGATAGATGTGTATACGTCAAAAATTAACACGTATGATAAAAAGAAAAAGATAATCAGAAATTATAGTATAAATAACTGCAATTAAAATGATTATCTTTTTTTGCAATTCCACCATTTTTCGCCAGAGGGATTTCAACCCATAAATATGTACTAGAATATTTATATTTTAATTATATATAAAGTATAATATAATGTTCTTAGATAACAGTATGTATAAATGTTGAACTCACTTTATTTAGATGAATAATACAAGCTAAAGGAGATAAAGAAATATGGAATATGATGATTACGATAAACTGATAGATGAAAAGATAAAGGAAAATGGCATATACCTAGATATATTTGAAAAAGAATTAAAGAAAGCTGGGTTAGCTAAAAATACTATCAATAGGCATATATCTAATATTGCATTTTACATAAATGACTATCTATTATATTATAGTATCGTAGATATGAAGAATGGTATGTCACATATAGATGAATTTTTATCATATTGGTTTGTTGAAAAAGCAGCATGGGCAATGAAAAATTCAATAATTTCTAATATTGGTAGCCTAAAAAAATTCTACAAAATAATGGTTGAGAAGGGTTTTGCTGATAAAAAAGATTATGAAGATATGCTAATGATTATAAAGCGGGAAAAAGATTCTTGGATTTACGAATGTGAGCATTATTATGATGATTATGATGAAGAAACTAATTATGAAGGTGTTTGGGATATTTTGAAATGATTAGTATAGTAAAAGGAGACTGAATGGTTAATATGGAAAAATTAGAAGAGAATTTAACTTTAATATATAAAGAAATGTATAGTAAAATGACTAGCCTTGGAATAAGCTTAAATCAAAATGTTTTTGAATATGAATATGACTTAATGTTTTCATCATTAATGCAATATGAAACTGAAGAAATCAAAGATTTGTTTTATCCTATATTAGTGATAAAAATCAAATATTTATGTGATGTTGAATTATGGTTTGATAAAATTATTATAACGGCTAGAACTGATATAACTAATCTATTAGAATTTGATATTAGCAAATTTGAAAGATTTAATTATGATCTATATGGATGCAAAGAATATCCATATATGTTTTATAATAAAAATATGAGTATAGATTTAAAGGATAAGCTAAATGAATTGAAAGAATTAGGCGAGAAAGAAATTGGTATTCAAGTTTATTTGGATAAAGATATTGAAAAAGAAGAATTCGGCAAAGTCATTAAGCATTTATATAATATGAAGATTTTTTATTATAATCGTAGAAAAAGATAGTATGCAAAATGAATTGTGCTAGCTTTTGTCTTGGTCACCAACGGCGGGGAATAGTCCCGCTTTTTTGATATTTGCTATTATTTTTTGAGGAAAAAGAATCAGTTTTTATGACAATGTATTATTGTTAATATCTATTGATTATATCGTGAGTAAGTCGTGAGTTAAAAAGCGGTGGCTCAGTTTTCTTTTAAGGATATTGCTAAATTTCGTATTGATAAATGCAGAAAAATGGGATATGGATTATATAGAAGATATTAATAATACTATTAAGCCTAATTATATGCAAAGAAAAGCATTAAAGGAATTAAGAAGATATAGAGATATGGGTGTAAATAAGGCACTTATTGTTAGTGCGACTGGGTTCTTTTGATCCTACGCCTCATTGTTACAATTAAAAAAAGTGGCGTGAACACTAGATAATTTTTATTTTTTAATGGTTTTAAAAGATGCAATTTTTTTTGCCTACAACTCATTGGCATAATCAACATGTTTGTTACTTTGGTGTATTAAAGTGTAATAATCACAAAAAAAGTTGATTAAAAAAAGTGTAAAAAACAATTGAATGTTCATATAAAAAAGTGTAAAATTAAATTGGCGGTGACTATTATGTTTAAAAGAAAAATCTTAAATGAAATATACAAATGGAAAGATAGCTTGAAAATAAAAAGAAGAGCACTTGTTATTAAAGGACTTAGACAAATTGGAAAAACAACAGTAGTAAAATACTATTGTGAATCAAACTACAAAAGCGTTATTTATATAAATTTTATGGATAATAAGTCTATAAAGAAAATATTTGATGGAGATTTAATTGTAAATAATATTATTAGAGATTTGTCTGCTGCCTTACCTGGTAGTAAGTTTATTCCAAATGAAACAGTAATAATTTTTGATGAAATACAGGAATGTGCTAACGCAAGATCATCTATAAAGCCTTTTATGCTTGATGGAAGATTTGATATTGTTGCTACTGGATCATTAATTGGATTAAGAGGATATAATAAGAAAAAATCTAAAGGTGTTCCAACAGGATTTGAATATTTACTTAATATGTATCCGATGGATTTTGAGGAATATTTATTAGCTAAAGGCATTAGTGAAGATATAATAGAATATATAAAAAAATGCTTTTACAATAAAGCGCATGTTAGTGATGCTCTTAATGATTCTATGATGAATTATTATAAAGAATATTTGTGTGTTGGTGGAATGCCAGATGCAGTTAATACTTTTTTGCAAACAAATGATTTAAATCAAGTATATGATGTCCAATATAATATATTAGAACAATATAAGGATGATTTTGGGAAGCATTTAGATGAAAACGAAAATCAAAAAATTAATCAAAAGGAATTAGTAAGAATTATGGAGGTATATAATTCTATACCCAATCAATTAGCCAAAGAGAACAAGAAATTCCAATATAGCGTCATTAATAAAAATGCAAAGGGAAGAGAATATCGAAATGCAATTACATGGCTAGAAGAATTTGGTCTTGTTAAGATTTGTTATAATATGAATGTTTTAGAATTGCCATTAGAGGGAAATAAGGATGAGGATATTTTTAAGTTGTATGTTGCGGATACAGGCTTATTTATCGCAATGCTAGAAAAAGGTACAACAAATAACATTTTAAATGGGGATTTGAAAATATATAAAGGAGCTATATTTGAAAATATTATTGCTGATGCATTAACTAAGTTAGGGAAAAAATTATATTATTTTAGTAAAAATAGTGGTTTAGAAATTGATTTTGTTACTAACTTTAAAAATGAATTAACTCTAATAGAGGTTAAAGCTAATAATGGTAATGCAAAATCATTAAAAGAAGTATTAACTAACAAAATAAAATATAATGTTAATAGAGCGATAAAGTTGATAGATGGGAATATTGGTGAGAATAAAAATATATATTCTATACCATTGTATATGGCTTTTTTATTAGATTAGTTTATTTTTATATTTAATTAATAATTATATCTATTTGAAATTGGAAATGAAGTTTATGACAAATGGGACTAATGTTTAAATATTTAACAAATAAGTATAATATGTAAAGTATTGATTTTTATTTAGTAAATTTTAAATTTTGTTGTAAAAGAGATACAAAATGTTAAAACAATAATGTATTTAAGTAGGGCTGGCATTTTGCCTTGGTCTACCAACGGCGGGAAATAGTCCCACTTTTTTGATATTTGCTATTATTTTTTGAGGAAAAAGGATCAATTTTTATGACAATGTAGTATTGTTAATAGCTGTTGATTATGTCGTGAGTAAGTCGTGAGTTAAAAAGAGGTGGCTCAGTTTTCTTTTAAGGTTATTGCTAAATTTCGTACTGACAAATGCAGAAAAATGGGATATGGATTATATAGAAGATATTAATAATACTATTAAGCCTAATTATATGCAAAGAAAAGCATTAAAGGAATTAAGAAGACATAGAGATATGGGTGTAAATAAGGTACTTATTGTTAGTGCATTTAACTGGTGTAGAGGAATTTGATTCTTCAAGCATTAAGGGTGAAATACATTTTAAAAATATTAAATTTGGCTATACTGATAAGGTTATTTTAAAGGATTTTAGCATGCACTGTACACCTGGAGATAAAATAGCCCTAGTAGGTGCAACAGGTAGTGGTAAAACAATAATTGTTAATCTATTGCTTAGATTCTATGACGATACTACAGGTATGATAACTATTGATGGCCATGATATCCTAAAGGTTTCTAAAAGAGATTTAAGAGATTGTATATCAATTGTTCTACAGGATCCAGTTTTATTTGGAGATACAATTGAAAATAATATTAAATATGGTAAGAGTGATTCTACATGCGAGGAAGTAGATAAAGCACTAGAATTTGCTAATTGTAATCACTTCGTTAATCAGCTAGAAAAGGGTAAGAAAACAATGCTATCTGAGGGTGCATGTAATATTAGCCAGGGTCAAAGACGGCTATTAACAATTGCTAGAGCAGTTATTAAGAATCCTAAAATATTAATTTTAGATGAGGCTACCTCATCAGTTGATACTAGAACTGAAAAACGGATTCAGGATGCGATGGTTAGACTAATGGCTAATCGTACATCAATAATAATTGCTCACCGCTTATCAACTATTCAGGATGCTGATTTAATTGTTGTATTAGATAATGGTGTTGTAGTTGAATCAGGTAATCATAATGAGCTTCTTGAGAAAAATGGTGTTTATAAAAAGCTATATGAAACTCAATTTAAGGGCTTAAATACTTAGAATAAAAAAATATCATATCAAATTAATCATACGATATTTTTTATTTTGCATATATCTTTTTAATTTTTTTGAATACCTTAAAATAGAACATTATAGATAAAGCCATTGAAATAGTCCAGCCAATTGGCCAAGAAATCCAAATTCCGTTTGTTCCTAATGAAGTAGATAGAATAAATGCTAAAGCAACTCTTAATATTAAATCTGTGAATGTTGCAATCATGAAGTATACCATATTTGATGTACCTCTTAAAATTCCGTCGGCAACAAGCTTTGCAGCAACTATAAAATAGAAGGGACTAACGATTCTTAAAAACATCATACCAACATTTAAGGCATCAGTGCTTGTAGAATCCATAAATAGATATAATAAATATTTACCAACTGTAAAATATAATACTATAAATGGTAAGCATAGAATAATTACCATTTTTATACCTGATTTAAAGCCCTCATGAATTCTATCAATTTTAGAGCTTCCTAGATTTTGAGCTGTGTAATTAGAAATACCATTACCTACAGTTGTTAATGATGTAATCATTAAATTATTAAGCTTTACTGCTGCACTATAGCCAGCGATTGCAGAAGAGCCAAAGGTATTAATAACGCTTTGAATTAAAATATTACCAACTGAAATGAAGCTTTGCTGGATTGTTGATGGTATAGCAACAATTGCCATATCCTTAAGAAGTGGTAAGGAAAATATTTTAACCTCATCCTCATCTACTGGAAGATTCTTAATTTTTTTGAATACTATAATAAATGCTAGTATTGCACTTATAGCCTGACAAATGAATGTAGCCCATGCTACACCTGCAATACCCATTTTAAATACTGCAACAAATAATATATCAACAAATATATTTGATACAGAAGAAATAGCTAAGAAGATAAATGGTGTTTTAGAATCACCAAGTGCTGAAAATATACCAGTAGAAACGTTATAGATAAATACAAATATTAATCCATAAATATAAATATCTAGATATAATGACGAATCATCAATAATATTATCTGGTGTATTAATTATTTTTAATAATGGCTTAGTTAAAAATATACCAAGAATAGTTAGAATAACACAAATAGCTGTTGTTGCGATAATAGCTGTATAAATACAGCTTTTAACAGCTCCAAATCGCTTTTCACCATATAGCCTTGATGTTACAACTGAGCATCCTATATTACAGCCAAACGCAAAGGCTAAAAATATTAGTGTAATTTCATATCCGTTACCTACTGCCGCAAGAGCATCCTCTCCAATAAATTTTCCAGCGACTAGGCTATCTGCTAGATTGTATAATTGCTGAAAGATAATACTTCCAAATAATGGAAGACAAAATAGCCACAAAACCTTTGATGGCTTCCCTACTGTTAAATCATGTTCCATATTTTATACCTCGCAAATTTAAGTATAGCATTGAATTTATATAAATAAAAATATATAATATTGATAGATTTAATAACGGATGGTTATCAATTATGGAGCTAACACAATTATATTATTTTTATAAGGCCGCAGAGCTTGAGCATATAACAAAGGCAAGTCGTGAAATAAATATTGCACAGCCTGCCCTAACTAAAGCAATTCATAAGCTAGAGGAGGAGCTTGAGGTACCATTATTCCTACATAATGGTAGAAATATTAAGCTAACACCATGGGGAAAATGGCTTTATGAAAAGCTAAAGGATCCTTTAGGATCTATTTTAAATATAAAAAATGAAATTAATTTATTAAAAAATAATAAGCATATTAAAATATGTGCTTTAGCTGCCTCAACCTTTGTTACAAACGCTATTTTACAGTTTAAAAGAAAATATAATAATATAACATTTACTCTATTACAAAATGAATGTGATGATTGGGATATATTAGTAGATTCTGGTGAAAAAGGTTATATGGAGGAAATATTTATTGGCTGTGGTATCTTATATAAAAATAAGATAAAGAAAGTTACTGATTTAAAGGATAAGCCAGTAATTACATTTACTCATTTTAAGGAGCTAAGAGATAATATTGATAGATTTTATAAGGATAATAATATTAAGCCTAATATAGCCTTTGAATGTGATAATTTAAATATATTACATGATTTAATATTAGAGAATAATGGTATAGGCTTTATACCAGAATTTACATCTGGTGATATATTTAATGATATAAGCCTATTAAGATTAGATAATTATAAAATTAATAGATATATATGTATTACTAAAAATCAATTTGGCTTAAATAATGGAAAAATAGTAGATGAATTTTATGAATATTTAAATTCTTGCTTTAAAAATAAAAAAATATTAGCAGTCTAGCTGATATATAATAAAGGATATTAATATGAAAAAATAATGTTTGTTTGTCATGGAAATATATGCAGATCACCTGTTGCTGAGCTATTATTTAATGATATAGCAAAAAAATCAAAGCTTGATTTTGTTGCCTATAGTAGTGAAACATCTGATGAAGAAATATATAATGGTGTAGGTAATTTAATATATCCTCCTATGAGAAGACTATTAAATAGTGATGGTATTGATACTAGTAAAAAGAGAGCTATTCAGCTAGAATATAGTGATTATAATAAATATGATTTATTTATTGGTATGGATAAATATAATGTTAGTAATATGACTAGATTATTTAAAAGTGATGAAAAAATAAAATTATTTCATTTCTTTGATAATTTAAATAAGGATGTAGAGGATCCATGGTATACTTCTAATTTCAATAGTGTATATAATGAAATTAAGGCTGCTATTCCTTATATAATTGATTATTTGAAAAAGGAATAGCTTAATTTTTATATACTTAACATTAAGTATATAAGGAGACTTTTTAGAGCTTAGCTATGAAAGTGAATTAAAATCTGGTATACTGTAGCTAATAAGGAGTTTTAGAAAATGAAGGATATATTTTTAACTAATTATTCAGATGTTAAGTTTCTTGATAAAATTAAAGATTCTATCAATAAATGCAATGCTTTTTATTTCTCAGTAAGCTTTATTAAAAAAGCTGGATTAATACTTTTAGAGCATGAATTAGAAGATGCTTTAAAAAGAGGAGTAAAAGGTAAATTAATTACATCAACTTATCAAAATTTTACTGATATAGCATCCTTAGAAACTTTTTATAATTGGACGCAAAAATATCCTAATTTTTCATGCCATTTAGATTTTGAATCATTTGGTGATAATGGTTTTCATTCAAAAGGATATATATTTGAATATGATGATGAGGTGGAATTTGTAGTAGGTTCTACAAATATAACTAGATTTGCACTTTTAAAAAATATTGAATGGAATGTATCATTATGTTCTAAAAATGAATTTGAATCTTATAATAAAAGCATAAAAGAATTCGATTATTTATGGAAAAAAACATTATTATTAAATAAAGAATTAATTAATGCCTATAAAATAAGATTAGAATATGCTATTGAAAAATGGGATATGGATTATATAGAAGATATTAATAATACTATTAAGCCTAATTATATGCAAAGAAAAGCATTAAAGGAATTAAGAAGATATAGAGATATGGGTGTAAATAAGGCACTTATTGTTAGTGCGACTGGTTCTGGAAAAACTTATTTAGCGGCATTTGATGCTAGAAATTTTGATGCAAAGAGAGTTTTATTTGTTTGCCACAGAGATAAAATACTTTCAGATGCAAAGGAAACGTTTATGAAGGTGTTTGGCCAAAATAAGACCTATGGTTTGTTTGTTGGAGATAAGAAAGAAGTTGACTGTGATTTTATTTTTGCTTCAAACATTATGATGTCTCAACATTTATCTGAATTCGATAAAAAAGAATTTGACTACATATGTTTAGATGAAGCCCATCACAGTGCTGCATCTAGCTACAAGCATATCATTGAATATTTCCATCCAGGATTCTTACTTGGTATAACTGCAACCCCAGAACGTATGGATAATGAGGATGTATTTGCATTATTCGATAGGAATGTCCCTTATGAATTAAGATTAAGAGATGCGATTATTAATGATTTGGTTGTACCATTTCACTACTATGGAATTAGGGATAAGCTTGTAGATTATAAATCAAAGGACAATTCTAAAATTTCTAGAGAAATAGCTAAGAATGTAAATGTAGAGTTTATTTGTAATGAAATAGAAAAACATAGACCTAATGGTAAATTAAAAGCTATAGCTTTCTGTACTACCATAGCTCACGCAAGCTTAATGGCAGAAGGCTTTAATGAAATGGGCTATAATGCTATATCATTAACTGGTAAAAATGATTTAGGAGTACGTATAAAAGCATTTAATGATTTACAGGATGATAATAATGAGCTTGAGATAATATGTGCCGTAGATATATTAAATGAGGGTGTAGATATTCCTCAGGTTAATATGGTTTTATTTTTAAGGCCTACTGAATCACAAACAATATTCTTACAACAATTAGGTAGAGGACTTCGTAAATATGAGGGAAAAGAATATGTTACAGTATTAGACTTTATTGGAAATAATTATGATAGATCAATTCAAATAGCAATGGCTTTAGGTACATTAGGTCAATCAACAATTATTGAAAAACCATATTTAATGGATTTAGTAAGAACTGATTTTAATTCATTAAATATACCGGGTGTAATTATCAATATAGATTCCTTATCAAAAGAAGAAATTATTAATTATATTAAAAATGAGAATTTCAACACTAAGGATTTCTTAACAAAAGATTATTATAATTTTAAAAAGTATTTACATTTAGAAACTTATCCAACTCATATGGATTTTATAAATAGTGATTGTGCACCAGATTTAATGAGATTAATTAAATCTAAGATAAATGGTAAAAAGAATAAATGTTATTATAATTTTTTGCGTCAAATAGGTGAAGAAACACTTCCTATGTTTACATCATCTCAGATATCATTTATTGAAGAGTTAGAAGAATTATTACCGCTTGTAAGAGTAGATGAATATTTAATTATTAATGATTTATTAAAGAATAATGATTTAGATTTAAATAGAATTGTTGATTTCAATTCTAAGGTTGATATTAATACATTAAATAATGCTTTATACTTACTTAAAAAAGATAATTTAATAACAGAAGATAATAAATTAAATATTGATAAACTAAATACTGAATTTAACGATTATCTAATAGATACATTAAATTATGGATTGACAAGGTATGAAATAGAATTCGGTGATTATGAAGGTTTATTTAAATTATATGGTAATTATTATAAAGAACAAATAATGAGAGTATTATGCCAAAAAGGCTTAATGTTTATGAAAGGAACAAAGTTTGATGATGGTACAACTTATATATTTGTTGGATTAAAAAAAGATAAGTCTAAACAAGAAAGAACAAATTATAAAGATAAATTCCTATCATCTAAGGTTTTCCAGTGGGAATCTGAAAATGATACAACATGGGATAATCCTGTAGGTGAGAAATTAATTAATACTAAAATAATACATTTATTTATAAGAAAAATGGATGATGAAGATGGAATAACATTACCATTTACTTATTTTGGTACTGGCAGGTTTGAAAATGGAAGAGAATCATTTGTAGAAGTATTAAATAAAGATGGTTCTAAATCAAATGTACCGACATTATTATTTGATATTATTTTAGATACTGAAGTATCAAAGGAATATTATTTTGATTTTGAAATACCAGAAGGTGATTAAATTGAAGCATTATGAAGTAGTATGTGCAATAATATATAATAATGAAAATAAAATATTTTGTACAAAAAGAGGACCAGGAAGAGCTTTAGAAGGTAAATGGGAATTTCCTGGTGGTAAAGTTGAAAAAGATGAAACTCATGAAGAAACTATAGTAAGAGAAATAAAAGAAGAATTAAACTCTATTGTTGAACCTATAAAATACATAGGATTATCAAGCTATGAATATCATAATCTTTATCCATATGATGATTTTTCTATTACTTTGTATGCATATAAATGTAAGCTTATTAGCGGTGATTTAACATTATCAGAGCATACAGATGCTAAATGGGTTACAGTAGATGAAATGAAGAATATGGATTTTGCGGAAGCTGATAAGCCATTAATTGAGTTGTTAAAGAAGGTGTTTTTTTAATGAAATTTATAAATCTTGCAAGTTGTAATTCACAATTTCGTGGATTGGATTGTTACAATGAAAAAAAAGTTATTGGATATGAAAAAATAAACGATAATGAATATAAATCTAAGGTTAAAGGAAGTAATGGAGAAACATATGATGTTTTTATTAACATAACAAGACCTAGAAGTTCAAGTTGTAATTGTACATTTGCAAATGGTAGAAGAGTTGTATGTAAGCATATGATAGCTACATATTTTGCGATAAATCCAAATAAAGTTAAAGAATTTAATGATGATGTTGAAAGAATAAATCGTGAATACGAAGAAGCTTTAACTAGAGAAAGAGAATATAAGATTAAAGAAATTATTAAATATGTTAATTCATTAACTGCGAAAGCAGCACGTCAAGAATTAATAGAAAAACTTATTGATGAATACGATGAGGAAATGGAACGAAAGAATAGATATTGGTAAGATTTATGAAAATTTGTTGACTGCTAAATTACATAAGGAAAATAATAATATAATGAATCATAATAAAAAGGGAGTAAGCTATTTTATTTTGACTTTATTTGAGTCAAAACATTTAGGATTACTCCCTTTAATGCAATGATGACATAACTTAATATGCTTATAAATTAATATTTGTTCATTTCAAACTTGCGCATAATGGTGTTTTGACAAATAATATAAGTGCGTATAGAGGTGAATTTAATGATTTTAAAAGATAAATATATCAAAAATTAGATAATTGGAAGAGTGAAGCTAGTGGTAAAAAGGACATTGAAGTGAGAATCTTATGACTTAAGTCATGAGAGGTTCAATAAGAGCTTTAGTATAAATAGATTAGGGTACAAATAATTAAGCAATATTACATTTGTCAATTATACATGTACTGATAAATATGCTATAATCATAATGTGTATTAAATTAAGTTACTATAAGCGAGGTTAGGAATATGTATAATGTAAGAGAAAATGATTGGAAATTACTTAGAAAGCTTGTCCCAAAATGGCAAGAAAGATATATGGATAAGCTAAACAAGGAATATATTCAAATATTAAATAAAGATGGTAATCCATCATCTATTTTTTGGGAGCTTGAAAAAAGAATTAATAAAGATAAACAGCATATCGGTGTAGTTATTGATATGAGAAGATCAAAAATGATAGAAAACATATTATTGATGCTAAAAGAAAAAGTTATTTTTATTGAAGAATTAGAAGATTTTAGTAATGAACTAAAAGAAGAGATTAATTATTATTTAAAAATGTATGGAAGAGGTACAATGTAGTGTTAAATTCAATATTAGAAAATTTAAATCAAATCATTTCAAAACCAAGCTGTTATGATACTTTTCAAATACTAATTGATGATCAAGTAGACTATGATAGTATTACTAGAAAAAAGATGATGAATCAGATTATAAATCTTTATAAAGGAAATCCAGAAATTATTAATTATATTTTTAATAAAGAAGAACTAGAATTGTTGTATTCATTGCCTGATGAAATAGATGATAAAGATTTTAAAATTGTACTAAAATTTACTGATTTCTTTTTATATTGCACGAATTCTTCATTTAATGGTTATACAATATCCAAAGAATTAAAAGATGTGATAAGTAAAGCTAAAGATATTTACTTAGACTCTAAAGAAAGGATCGAAAAAGAAAAAGAGTATCAATATATTGCAGTAGGTATATTTAGAACCTATGGAGCATTAACACCTAAAGAATTTGCGTCTATTTTAGATAAACTAAAAATGGATAAAACAAATTTTGAAAATGATAATTACTATTTTAAGAGGTTTGTATCATTTGATGAATATAATACTGATAGATGTGTTTTGACATTAAAAGATTTAATGGGATATAGTGAGGAATTAATTGTAAGTCATCCTAAAGATATTCGCTTAGCAAATAATGGTGCTCAGTTTAAAGATATCGGCTGTTACTATTTCGATATAAAATCACCACATTATATTAACGCCATAAAGCATAATAAAATAAAAGAGTTTTTTAATGATACAGATTTGAATGAATTTGTTATTTACTCTGGATGTGGGATTGCTAGTAATATGTACATATATCATCTTGATAAATTTTTTTCTAGTTTGTCTAATAATGAAAAAAATGCTTTTTCTACTTTGTTTGACTGTATGCCTAAATTTATTTTGAATAAAAATACTGATAATGTATTGTCAGAAGAAGACGGAGATTTGTTTTATAAAATATTGATGCCTTTTTTGAAATACGTTGGTAAAAAATATGGCTTACCATTTGAATTTTATGAAAACAAATATAACGGTTTTCAAGCAAACGAAATACTTCAAAAATGTGTGCAAGATAATTTTAAATATATAAATGAGTATATCAATCATAATGCTTTATTAGATGAAGAGGTAAGCATTCTTAATAATTTAAGAAATTTTGTTAAAGGCCCGTTTGTCATTATAAAGCACCAAAAAAACGGTAGTATATTTATGGACTCACAAAACAAACTATATTTGGTAAAAGGAATAAAATCTCCAATTGAAAGAATGAGTGAGTTAGAAGTAACCCCAACTATATGTGATACGTTTATATTTCAGTTTAAAGATAGTATCATATATTCGTCTATAATTTTCCCGTCTCAAATTAGAATTGTAGGTAATATGAAAAGAGAATATCTAAATATTTATAATAAAAATAAAAATAAAATTATTAAAAGAATAGTATAAGAAAAAATATCTTAATGCATTATATGAACGAGGATTAAAGGAGTATATACTTATCATAACTATAGATTTTCTTTATTAATATATAATTAACCTCAATAAATTAATAAAAAAATAAAAATAAATATTAAAAATTTATAAAATAAAGAAAAAAGCTTAAAGAATTTATCCTCGTTGACAAGAAGAATAGCTAAATAATATAATTAAGACATTAAAGGCAATGGTGCCACTTTTTTATATGGACCAGTGTCTTTTTTTTATGTATTAGGAGGCAAAAGAGATGAAACAAGTAACAGATTTTTTTGGATGTTTAGTATTTAACGATAAGGTTATGAAATCACGCTTATCATCAGACGTCTACAAAAAATTAAAGAAGACAATTAATGAAGGAAAGGAACTTGACATTAGTGTAGCTAATTCAGTTGCTTTAGCAATGAAGGATTGGGCTATTGAAAATGGTGCCACTCATTATACACACTGGTTTCAACCAATGACAGGAGTTACAGCTGAAAAGCACGATTCCTTTATTTCACCAGATGGCGATGGTGTTATTATGGAATTTAAAGGGAAAGAGTTAATTAAAGGGGAACCAGATGCATCTTCATTCCCATCAGGAGGACTTAGAGCAACCTGTGAAGCAAGAGGATATACTGCATGGGATCCTACATCATATGCATTTATTAAAGACAAGGTATTATGTATTCCAACAGCATTCTGCTCATATAGTGGTCATGCACTAGATAAGAAAACACCACTTCTTAGATCAATGCAAGCTTTAAACAAACAAGCACTTCGAGTATTAAAGCTATTTGGTCATGATGATGTAACTGTAGTCAAAACAACTGTAGGTCCAGAACAAGAATACTTCTTAATTGATAAGGAAATGTATAATAAACGTAAGGATTTAATTTATACGGGACGTACATTATTTGGTGCAATGGCTCCAAAGGGCCAAGAGCTTGAGGATCATTATTTTGGTGTAATTAAGCCAAGAGTTCAAGCATTTATGAATGATTTAAATGAAGAATTATGGAAGCTTGGAATTCTTGCAAAGACTGAACACAATGAGGTTGCACCTGCACAACATGAACTAGCACCTATTTTTGCTACAACAAACATTGCTGCTGATCACAACCAAATTACAATGGACTTAATGCAAAAGGTTGCGAAGAAGCATGACTTAGTATGTTTATTACATGAAAAGCCATTTAAGGGTGTAAATGGTAGCGGTAAGCATAATAACTGGAGTATGTCTACAAATACAGGTATTAATTTATTAGAACCTGGTGACACTCCTTATGATAACGCTCAATTCCTATTATTTTTAGTATCTGTTATTAAAGCTGTTGATGAATATCAAGATTTATTAAGAATTTCTGTTGCAAGTGCTGGTAATGATTTCCGTTTAGGAGCTAATGAAGCGCCTCCTGCAATTATTTCAATCTTTATTGGTTCAGAGCTTGAAGCCGTTTTAGAGGCAATTGAAACTGGAAAGCCATTAAAGAATAATGGTAAATCTTTCTTAAAGATTGGTGCTGATGTATTACCTGAGCTTCCTAAGGATTCAACAGACAGAAATAGAACATCTCCATTTGCCTTTACTGGAAATAAATTTGAATTCCGTGCTTTAGGTTCATCTGAATCAATTTCTTGTGCCAATATTATTTTAAATACAGCAGTTGCTGAATCTTTGAAGCAATTTGCGGATGCATTAGAAGACTCAAAGGATTTTGAAAATGATTTACATGCATTAATTAAAAAGACAATTACTGAGCATAAGAGAATTATTTTCAACGGTAATGGCTATGATGAATCATGGGTAAAAGAAGCTGCGAAGAGAGGACTTTTAAATTTAAAATCAACTCCAGAGGCACTTCCTTATTATTTACACGATAAAAATGTTAAATTGTTTACATCACATGAGATTTACACTGTTGATGAAATTAATGCTAGATATGAAATTTGTCAGGAGCATTATTCAAAAGTTGTAAATATTGAAGCCTTAACTGCCATTGATATGGTTTCTAAGGATATTCTTCCTGCTGTATCAAAATATTCTAAACAATTAGCTGAAACAATAGCTGTAAAGAAGAACTTAGGTGTTGATACTTCTTATGAATTTGATATTTTAAATAAATTATCAGATGGATTATCAAAAGCCTATGCAATTAAGCTTGATTTAGAGAAAGCATTAGCTAAAGCAAAAGAAGTTGAAGATATTGCTAAGCATTCAATGTTCTATAAGGATGAGGTATTAACAAAAATGTCAGACTTACGTGATGTTGTAGATAGCTTAGAGGGATTAGTTGATAAGAATGCTTGGCCATTCCCAACATATGGTGATTTACTATATTCTGTTAAGTAATAATTGTAATTATTAGATTAAATATATAATTAATAATCTTTGAAAATGGAAAATATCAATGCTAAGATGCGTTGATATTTTTTTATATAAAACAGAATTGTTTTTAGATTGATTTTTCATTATTATTTGGATTTGTTGAGTTTTTTATTCAGTACAGATTGTTATAATATTATTTGACGTAAAAAACAATAGATAGTATAATTTTTTTGAATAGATGAATGATAAAGAATCAGATGAGTCTTATCCAAATGGTGGAGTATGAAATCATAATTTAAGAATAATTAGAAACGAATAGAGTAGATTAAATAATTTGTTATTATAATATTATACAAGTTCGATTATATGCTATCACATATGAATTTTGTTATACTTAAGGACTTTGTAATGGGACGATACTAGATATGGACGTTTCAAGATAAAGCATAGTATTAGCTAGTATATTATTAAGGGGAAACGACAAATTAGGTAAAAAATGAACATAAGATAATGTATAATTCTTTTTTGCTTATTTGAAATGGTTAAGTATTAAATATTAAAGTCTGTTTGAGTGATATATAGTTTATGTGGTACTCATAACATTAAATTTTAAAGAGGGAGGATGTATGATTTAAGTAAAATTATCATACTACTATGAAATGAAAAGAAATGAAATGTTAAAAGCGTTAGGAATTGAAACCCCATTTGCGGCAATAAAAAAAGTTATTATTGATACAGATGCAAAAAATGAGGCAGATGATCAATTTGCTATCATGCATTTTTTACTAACTCCGACAATCGATATATTAGGTATCTGTGCGGCTCATTTTGAGAAAAAGGATAAATCATCAAAAAGTATGGAAAAAAGTTATAATGAAATAAAAAAAGTCCTTTCCATTGCAAATATTAATGATGTTAAAGTATTAAAGGGAAATACAAATTCATTAGGAATAGATAGTAGCGATTCTGAGGCTACAGATTTTATCATTAAAAGTGCTAATGAAAACAATCATATATTCATATGCTGCTTAGGAGCATTAACAAATGTTGCATCTGCACTTAAAAAAGCCCCAGAGATAGCAAAAAAAATGACTATTATTGTAAATGGTGGTGGACCATATCCAATTGGTAGGGCAGAATTTAACTTTCTGCAGGATATTGATGCAGTGAATGTAGTGTTTAAATCAGAAGCAGAGATTTGGCAAATACATCAGGATGTTTACTCATCACTTGAGGTATCTATTTCAGAACTAAAGTATAAGGTGTATCCATGTGGTAAAATTGGCGAGTATTTATTTAATAATTTAATTGAGGAAAACTTTAATGCTTACAATCCAAGATTCTTATTAAGAACAGGTGAAAATTGGACCTTAGGTGATAATTCAACAATAGGGGTCCTCTTAATGAATCATTTTAGAGGGCAATATCATATGGAAGATGCTCCATATGTTTTATCGGATGGAAGATACAAACAAGAAGATATATCTAAGAAAATTAGAGTATATGACTATATTGATTCAAGATTTATCCTTGAGGATTTTTTTTCAAAGCTTAATTTAGTTTATAAATAAAAATATGTCATATTATTAGTTATTAAGTTCTTTTCGTAAAAAATCCTATATATTTTTCGTATATAGGATTAATTATGATTATATTTAGGAAATTTGTTTTCAATTACAAGCTTAGCAAGCTCAATAAGCTTGTCTAAATTCTTGTTAAAAAAGTTAAAAAGACTTGAACAATAAAAATTTTTATTGATGTTACCACTTATTTCTTTATCTCGTCTACAGCCTGTTCTACACAGATTAAGATATTTACATGCCCTGCATTTATCAGGTATGTTCATTGAATCCTCAATAAACCTAAGCTCCTTGCGTTTATCATCAATTTCAGCTATTGAGTTTTGGTTTATATTACCAAGAAGATATTCATCTATGGAGTAAAAGTCACATGGATAAATATTTCCGTTTGCCTCGCATACATATTGAATAGAGCAGCATCCATTCATCGAGCATATCTCAGGATTACCACCTAGAAGAATAGCTATTAGATTTTCAAAAAATCGATTATATACATATTCACCCGATTTTATATCGTTATAATATAGGTTAAAAAGCTTATTTAAAAATAATTCATAATCATGAGGTAATAGTGAATAATCCTTATTACCTTTTTTTTCATTTAATGGATCAAGGCAAGGAATATATTGCTGGAATGTGAAGCCATTTTCTTTATAGTATCTATAAATAGCCTCAATATTCTTACTTGTTTTTTTAGTAATAACAGTTAAGATATTAAACTCAACATTATATTTTTTTAGTAACTCTATTTTTTTATATACAGTACTATGTGTACCATTACCATTATTATCTATCCTGTATAGGTCGTGACATGATTTATCTCCGTCAAGAGATACACCAACTAAAAATTTATTATCATGCAAAAATTTAGCCCAATCATCGTTAAGCAATGTTGCATTTGTTTGAATTGAATAGGCTATTTTAACATTATTTTTGTTTAAAGAATTTACTGTATTTATAGCATCCTTAAAAAAAGAAAGGCCTGCAACAGTTGGCTCCCCTCCTTGAAATGCAAGGGATATTAGTTTTATATTTGGAAGATTAATAAATGTTTCAATTAAGTTTTTAAATGTTTGATTTGTCATTATTCCATAATTACTGTTTTCTCTTTTTGTCATTTCATCATGGTAGAAGCAATATTTGCAATTTAAATTGCATAGTCCACTCGCAGGCTTAATTAATAAAGAAACTGAACGCATGAAAATATCTCCTTTTATTAATTTCATTTTACTATTTTTAAAATTGAAAATCAAATTATATAGAAACTTTAAAATAAAACATCAAAAAAATGTACTATAATGCTCCTTAATAATACACAAATAGTAAAAAAGTGAGTTTCTTTGATAAAAGATATGTTTTTATGATAAAATTTTTTATGGGAAAGGAGAAAATTTGCAACGTATTAGTAAAGAAAACGAATTGTTAATTAATTATTGAAAAATTATAATAATAAGTGAAAATAGGCAGTAAATTACTTATATATAATAAACTATAAGGAGGATAAACATGAAACTTACTTTTAGATGGTATGGTGAAAAGGATTGTATTCCTTTAAACTATATTAAACAAATTCAAGGTATGACTGGTGTAGTAACGGCAGTATATGATGTTCCTGTTGGTGAGGTATGGCCTGAGGAAAAAATTTCAAGACTTAAGGAATTAACCGAACAAGCAGGACTTGCGATGGAGGTTATTGAATCGGTTCCTGTTCATGAGGATATTAAGCTTGGTAAGCCAACTCGTGATAAACTAATTGCCAATTACGCTGAAAATATAAGAAGATTGGGCAAATACGGTGTTAAATGTATCTGCTATAATTTTATGCCAGTATTTGATTGGTTTAGAACAAATCTATATTATAAGCATAATGATGGTTCAACTTCACTAAGCTATAGCGAAGAGGATTTTGCTAAGCTTGATAAGCATAATTTAAGATTACCTGGTTGGGATGAATCATATACAAGTGAGGAGTTAAACGGCTTGCTTGAGGAATACAAGGGTATGACACATGAGAAACTATTTGAAAATTTAGTCTATTTCTTAAATGGTATTATGCCTGCATGTGATGAGGTCGGAATAAATATGGCTATTCATCCTGATGATCCACCTTGGGATATTTTTGGCCTTCCACGTATTGTTGGTCGTGAGGAGGATTACGATAGAATGTTTAAGGCTGTTCCCAACAAGCATAATGGTATAACATTCTGTACAGGTTCTTTAGGTGCTGGAAGATTTAATGATTTACCTAAGATGGCAGCTAAATATGCTGATCGTATTTACTTTGCTCATTTAAGACAGCTTAAGTTTACTAATGATACAGATTTTTATGAAAATGGTCATCAAACAGCTTGCGGTAATGTTGATATATATGAAATTGTTAGAGCTTTAGTAGAAAATGGTAATGATTGTTACTTAAGACCTGACCATGGAAGAAATATCTGGGGCGAGGATGCAAAGCCTGGCTATGGACTTTACGATAGAGCATTAGGCGCTACTTATTTAGTTGGTATGTTTGAAGCGATTGAAAAGGATTTAAAAAAGTAAAAAAGGAGATTATTATGAAATTACCATTTGAAATAAATTTAAAGGATAAGGTTGCGGTTGTTACAGGAGCTGGTGGAGTTATCTGCTCACATTTAGCTAAAGCTTTAGCAGCATGTGGTGCAAAGGTTGCTTTATTGGATATAAAGAAGGAATCCGCACAAGCACAAGCTGATATAATTGTTGCAGAAGGTGGTATTGCTAAGGGCTTTGAAGCAAATGTGTTAATTAAAGAATCATTGGAAAAATGTCATGAAGAGGTACTAAAGGAATTTGGCAAATGTGATATTTTAATTAATGGAGCTGGTGGAAATAACCCAAGAGCAACTACTGATAATGAATATGCTGAGCTTGGTGATGATTTAAAGGAAATGAAGACCTTCTTTGACTTGGATCAAGCAGGTGTTGAGTTTGTTTTTAACCTAAACTTTATAGGTACATTATTACCTACTCAGGTATTTGCAAAGGATATGATTGGTCGCAAGGATTGCTCAATTTTGAACGTTTCTTCGATGAATGCATATACACCATTAACTAAAATTCCTGCATATTCAGGAGCAAAGGCTGCTGTTTCTAATTTCACACAATGGTTAGCTGTTCATTTCTCGCATGTAGGAATTAGAGTAAATGCAATTGCGCCAGGCTTCTTTTCAACAAAGCAAAATGAAAAGCTATTATGGAATCCTGATGGAACACCAACAGCTAGAACTGGTAAGATTTTAGCTGCTACACCAATGGGAAGATTTGGTGTTGTTGATGATTTAGTAGGTGCAACATTATTCCTATGCTCACCTGATGCAGCATCCTTTGTAACAGGTGTTTGTATACCAATTGATGGTGGTTTTTCAAGCTATTCAGGAGTATAATACTATGATTAAATTAGAAAAAAAGAATGATTTTCTAATTTGCATTGATAGTGACGGAACTGTAATGGACACAATGATCCTAAAGCACAAATATGCTTTAGGACCTTCTTTTATAGAGGTCTTTAATATATCTAATCATAAGAACGAAATCTTAAATGATTGGATAAATTTAAATTGCTTTAGCTCAAAAAGAGGATTTAACCGATTTATAACCCTTGATATAATTCTGGGTAAAGTTAAAGAATATGGATACGAATATGCTGGTCTTGATGAGTACCATAAATGGGTTCAGGAGACATTGTCGTTGTCAATCCCTTCTCTTGAGCAAAGAATTGAAAAAATAGTTAACTCAAATTGTCTTCAATTAGCTAAAAAATGGGCATTACTATGTAATGAAAGAATATCAATGTTGCCTAATGCAGCTCCTTTTGAAAATGCAAGAGAGATTATATTAAAGCTTAGAAAAGCAGATTTGCTTGGGGTTTCAACTGCAAATAAAAAAGCATTAACGAAGGAATGGAAATCAATAGGAATATATGACTATTTTAATTTTGTTGCAAGCCAGGAATATGGTACAAAGGAATATGTTATAAAGGAAGCATTAAAAAATGGATATCTTAAAACTAATGCCATAATGATTGGCGATTCATTTGCTGATATCAAGGCTGCCAAGGCAGCTGGCATTTGGGTATATCCTATAATCCCTGGTCATGAAAATGAATCATGGGATGAATTCTATAATATCGTGTACCCAAGACTAATTAGTGGGAACTTTGATGATAATTTTCAAAGAGAACTATTAAATAAATTTGAGGTATGTTTAAGCTAATAAAAAATCTATGCAACTTGCATAGACTTTTTTTATAGCTTGATTTCAATTAGATAAATTCCTAAAACAGGAACGATTTTATTGATTGTAATAGTGTTGTTTACTGTTTTTTGTTCTTCAACCTCAATATAGTAGCTTGAATGTCTTTGTAAATGATCAAATTCATCATCATATTTTAACTCTACTCCACCCATTCTTAAAAATGCATCGTAACTAGAGCCATGCTGTTGTGAGACAGTATATGTTTTAATAAACACCTTATCTGAGGTTATATTATTTAAAACTATTTTATATCGATGTTTTTTTGATAAGTCAAAAGGAATATAACGATTATTTGCCTCAAGTGTAATTTTGCCTTCAGCATATAAATCAGAATAATGCTGATAATTATACAATAGAATTTGAATTTTTTTATAGGATCTTGTAACTAATATTCCTTCATCCTGATAAATAATTTCTTTACCTAGCTTTGAAAGAAGAATTAGTGCATTATAGGTGCTCTTTTCTATACCACGCTTTGTGAGCATTCCTTGTCCCCCATAAAAAAGTGATGGATTAAGTGGAGACTCACCATTAAGATCAGTTAGACACCAAAGTCCAAATAAATCTATTTTATCATGAACCTGTAGGTAATTTTTAACATAATAGCAGGATTTAAAGACTGTATCATTTATTAGATTTCTATGAGAGGATGTAAGCATCCATGTTGAAAGGAATATTGGCGCATTTATATTTTTTTCTTTAAAGAAACTAATTGTGTTATTAGTTGCTTCTAATAAGGCATCAGGATTCTTTTTAAAAAATGCTGTGGTTTGAATGGTATTCATATCTCCAATCATCTGAAATATTTCATTTGAGTATGTTACGTTAATTATATCAGGCATACAATCATTGCTTGAGCAAAACTCAACAAAATTAGAAAAAAACTCACTAGGATTTCCTGGGCTTAGTCCAATGGTTGGGGATAGCATAACGGAATCTGGTAAATATCCTTTTATACAATTATATGTTTTTAAGTAGAATTCGAAGAATCTTTGATCTGAATCAAATCCTAAGAAGGAGGTGCCACTTTCGGGTAAATTCCATATTGTAAAATACCAGGTATTTATTTCGTTTTCACCATATTTAGATATAATGTGCTCAAGAAGGCCTTCAATAAAATGCTGCCATTTGTTTAAATCTTTTGGTTCGGATGCAATGCATTTATTGTTATATAAATACCTCTTTGGATGTAGTGCTAATAGGCTTGGCATATAAGTTAGCTCGATAATTGGCTTCATCGATATAGATAGTATAAAGTCTAGAACCTTGTCAATTAAGAAGAAGTTTAGGATTGGCTCTCCATCAGGAGATTCGTTATAAACTTCCATTTCGTCTGATAATATACCATGAAATTTAACATATTTAAAATTAATATCCTTTTTAGCTCTTATAAGCATTGATTGAACATCACCTAAGAGCATATCATGAGCAGAAACTACTCCAATTGCATGATTAAAGTTTTTGTTAAATGGAGTACCTTGCTTTGTAATATCCAAACTATTAATTTCAATCAATTTTTCTGGAGCTGGGCTAATAAACTCGGAAGATAATGTTGGCTTATCAATTAAAAAAGTATTAAATTTTTCTTTAATATAAGATAATTTATCTATATCAATTTCATTTTCGTTTTTTAGCTTATCCTTCATCAGCCTTGATGTAGATTTCTTTCTATATATACTCGGTAAAATATGATATCTTTTCTTAAACGCTGAAACAAATGACCTTGGATCATCAAAGCCATTTCTTAAAGATATTTCGTCAATTGAAAAATTAGAATTTAAAAGATCATCAATTGCATGGTCAATTCTTATATCATTATAGTATTGAAGAAATGTTTTACCAAAATTCTTTTCGAAGAAATTTGAAAGGTAGCTTATAGATAAAGCTTGTTTACTAGCAAGCTCCTGTAAAGTAATACGTTTAGAATAGTTTTTTTCAATATATTCAGCAATTTCATCAATACGGGCTTGATGCTTATTGACCTTTCTTTCAAAAGACTCAAGCTCGCGGCAATTTTCAAAAAGAATAGCTATTAGATCGTGAATTGTTCTGATATTATTAAAATATTTATTCTCAATACAGTTTTTAAATACAGTATAAATTATTGATTTAAGTTGATATAGCAAGTCCAAATCGGTAGTATCATTTATCAAATGCTTGAAATGAATATTTTTAGAAATATAGAATTTTTTTGGATCAAATTGAAGAAGTATACCATAGGATTCCAATCCACTAATTAATTCATGGGATTCAAGAGGATTAATAAGAATAACATCATCTTCATTAAGAACATAATGATTATCTTCAACAATTACTTCGGCTTGCCCTTTTATAAGTAAAAAAATAGATATTTCATTGTGATAATGTCTTCTTGTAGCATATGGCTCATAGAGTATGCATCTATAAGGTAATGTGCCAATAAAATTAATGGCTTCAAGTTTTGAACCAATCATATTTTACCTCCTGAAAAAAAGTTTTCTTTAGCTAATTATAGCATTTTTTTGAGTATAATCAAGAAGTTTTACAGAATATAAAGCAAAAAAATGAGTTTTTTTATCAGCTAAGCTCTTATAACAAAAAAATGTATATAAATTTAAGAAAAAAATGATAAAAAAAAGAAAAGAAATCGAATTGGATACGCTTTCATAAGATTATATAATTTAGGTGTAAAAAGAAGTTAATATGATTTTTTATCAACATTATGAAGGAAAGGAGATTCGTATGGAAAATACAAGTTTTGGTGAATTATTATTTGAAGCGAAGCATATGCATAAGGAATATGGTCCTACGATTGCTCTAAAGGATGTAGATTTTACTCTACATCGAGGTGAAATTAGAGGTTTAATCGGCGAAAATGGCTCTGGTAAATCGACCATAATGTCAATTGCGGCTGGAATGCAAGGTGCTACTTCAGGTGAAATGTTTTACAAGGGAAAGCCTTGGAGTCCAAAAACAATGCTAGAAGCACAAAATGCTGGTATTGCGATGATTCTTCAGGAATCAAATACAATTCCACATGTAACTGTAGCAGAAAATTTGTTTGCGGGTAGAGAAAAAGAATTTTCAAAGTATGGCTTTATTAATATGAAAAAGATGTATAAGGCTGCAGATGAGATTCTTGCTAGGTTTAATATTACAAATTTTAAAGGAAATACTCCTATTGATATGCTCGGCTTTGAAACAAAAAAACTTATTGAAATCATTAGAGCAGTAGAAAAGGATCCTGAAATTCTTGTAGTAGATGAAACAACTACAGCGTTGTCTCATGAAGGACGCGAAATTTTATATGATTTAATCAATAAAATGGCAGCAAATGGAAAAGCAGTAGTATTTATTTCACATGATCTAGACGAAATTATGGATAAATGTACTCATTTAACAGTCTTAAGAGATGGCGATATTATTGATACCTTAACAAAGGACCAATATGATGCAAAACTTATCTCAACATTAATGGTTGGTAGAGATATTGGTGATGCATATTTCCGCGATGATTTTGAGCCATCTAGCTTACCTGAAGTTGGTCTTGAGTTTAAAAATGTAAATTATCGTAATATTAAAGATTTTAACCTAGAGGTTCATCGAGGTGAAATTGTAGGTATTGGTGGACTATCTGATTGTGGTATTCATCTTGTCGGTCAGCTAGCATTTGGAGTAAGAAAACCTGAATCTGGTGAGATTATAGGTAATGGAGTTAAAATCACCTCTCCAAATAAAGCAATCAATAATAATGTTGGTTACATTTCAAAAAATCGTGATACAGAAGCATTAATATTAGATGCACCTATTAAGGAAAATATTTTACTTCCTTCATTAGATAAAATAAGTAAATTTAGTTTTATTAATCCTAAAACAGAAAATGAAATTGTTGATCAACAAATAAAGAATTTATCTATTAAATGCTATAGTAAAAAAACGTATGTTTCTAAGCTATCTGGTGGTAACAAGCAAAAGGTTTCCTTTGCCAAATGGACAGCTTGTGATGCAAATGTGATTATTATGGATTGTCCTACACGTGGAGTAGACGTAAGCGTTAAGCAAGCAATGTATGGCATAATCAATCAAATGAAAAAAGAAGGAAAAGCAATACTGCTAATAAGTGAAGAGCTAACTGAACTAATTGGTATGGCAGATAGAATTCTTATTATGGCTGAAAAAAACAAGGAAGCAAAGGTAGTAAAGGAATTCTTAAGATCAAAGGACCTTAAGCAAACTGATATTATTGAGTACATGCTATAGGAGGTGCAAAAATGGAAAAAAGCGAAGAAATAAAACCAAAAAGCAAATTTAATCGAAAATTAATTAAAGATTTTATCCTGCTACATAAGTTTGAACTTGCAGCATATTTAGGATTCGTTATATGCTTAATTGTATTTAGCATCCTACCTCCAATTATTAATGGTGTTTCAATTTGGGACAAGGTTCCATTAAGAAATTTTGTTAAGAAGATTACACCCCTTCTAATTGTTGGTATTGGAGCCACATTTATTTATTCAATGGGTTCAATTGATATTTCAGTAGGTTATCAAACCGCAGTATATGGAGCTATATTTGTCGTAATATTAAATGCAACCGGAAGTATATTTTTAGCATTTGGAACAATCATTGTTATTGGTATTCTATGTGCAATGTTTAATGCAACTATTGGAGCATATGTTAAGCTGCCGGCTGTAATGTCATCAGTTATTTTGATGCAATTGTTCTCGGGTATATCTACATTGATTCAAGATAAATTCGGTGGAACAAGTGTTGATATTACTAATTCAGATATTGCTGCAAGATTTGCATGGGCTGAAAATCAAATTTATGTAATTATTGTGATTGTAGTATTATGTATAGCTGCAACGTATGTTCTAAATTATACGAAAATTGGAAAACGTGCAAGAGCAATTGGTGCAAATAAGCTAGCTGCTAATGAAGCAGGCGCAAAGCTATTAATAACAAGAATGTCCTGCTATGCAGTGTTCTCAGTGTTCTTATGTATTTGTGCATTCTTCCTAATTGGTAGATCGAAGTCTATGCCACTTGCTGCAACAGAAAATTTCCAAATGGATATTATGATTATGCTACTAATGGGAGGGGTTCCTCTTAAAGGTGGTATGAGAGTAAGGCTATCAGGTTCCATTGTTGGATGCTTAACATATAACTTGATTAGTACAGGTATGTCATATTGTAGTGTACCGCCAAGCTTTATTCTAATTACTCAAGCAATTATCTTCTTGGTAATTGTATCAATGACATGTAGAACTAATGAGGAATATCTTCCTCGTTAAATAAAAAAAAAAAAGATAAGGAGAAAAAAACAAAATGAAAAAAATTAGTAAAATTTTAAGTACAGCTGTAATAGCTGGAGTTGCTGGTTTAACGCTAGCATCTTGTAACGGAAATGGAGGAACAAAACAAGCTAAAATATTGCTTGGACTTCAACAAAAAGGAGATGCTAATACATTAGCTGTAGAAAGCATTTTGGATTCATTAAAGGATGAATTAAACTTTACTTATGAGGAGGTTTTATTAAATTCGAGAGATTCTGTTGCCAATTTAAATACTTATAATGAAAAGCTAAGTATGGGATTCAATGGAATTATTTCAATGGCTGACCTAGATGCAGCTCAAGCTAAGGAATTAATTCAAAATTGTGAGGATGCAGGATGCTACTATGTAGGATATAAGCAAGAAATGACAAATGCTATGAAGACTCCTGAAGTAAGAGATAGCAAATATTTCTTAGGTGGAGTTACTGATGGTGAATATGACTGGGGATTAAGAGGAGAAAGCTTATTTAATGCTATTTCTGCTTCAACAGATCGTAAGATTGTTTTAGGATCATTCTCATCTCAATTCTTCCCTAAGGTAACTGACGCTTTAAATAGATTTAAAGAATTAGTTACTAAGTGGAATGTTGATCACCCAGATGATCAATTCACATATGGTGAGTTCAGTGATCATACTGATACATGGACTTGTAAATTTGGTCCTTTAGCTGATACTGAAAAGGCTAATTTAAAGGCTCAGAATGTAGACGCAATTGTTGCAGTAAACTCTGTTGCTAAGTATGTTATGCCTAACTTAGACCCATCTGTTCATTTATATAATGTTGGTTATGATTCAACATATGATGCCCAGTTTGGTGAGGATAAGCAACTACGTTGTGAAGGTAGTGCACCAGCTGATTCAATTATCTTACCTTTAATGCGTATTATTAATGCTGTAAATGGTGCAGATCCAATTCCTGTTGATGAAAAGATTGCTGTTGGTAATTATATATATTTCACTAAGGCTTCTCAACTAACTGCAGCTAAAACTAAGCTAATTACTATGGATTCACAGCATTCATTTGCAAATGCGTTATTCACACTTGAACAAGCTAAAGCATTAGTAGGTGCACCTGATAAGGATCTTGTAGCTTTAGTAGAATCTTGGACAAATGAGTATGTATTAAATAAATTAAAATAGTTTACTTCAATTAAAATAATAATAGGAGGTATACACTAATGAGTAAGAAGAAAACAATATTTCAAAAATTAATGGCAATATTCTTCATGCCTGTAGCAATTTATTTAGTTATGCTAATTGTGTGTACTGCAAATAATAATAGTTACAATATTTTTAACCCAGATACATTTGCCATTCTTCTAAGAAAAACTTCATATATGGCAATTATCGCATTGGGTATTGGCTTTCAATTAGGATATGGTAGATTTGACTTTTCTGGAGGAGCAATTACAATCATAGCTGCCATTGTTGCGACAAAAATACATGTTGCAACAGGTATAGGTGTTTTCCCTTTTATGCTAATTTGTATTGTTGTTGCGGTTATAGCTTCATTACTCAATGGTCTAATTTATATAAAGGTTCGCGTACCGATTGCAGTAATTTCTTTAGGAACGACGTTCTTACTTGAATCCTTATCAGGACTTCTAGTTTCTGATACAATAAATATTCAAGAATCATCAATTGCAGTGCTTTATAAATCTGCATTGGTAATTGTACCATTAATTTTGGCTATTGCTATATGTATTGTTTTCCAGAGGTTTACCGTTGCGGGTCGACAAGCTTCGTTGCTTGCAAAAAACCAAAGTTCTGCAGTAAATATTGGTATAAACGAGGTTAAAAATACGCTTATTTGTTATGCGGTTTCTGGAGTTATATTTGGTTTGGCTGCTTCTTTATATGCAGTATCTAATTTCATTAATCCGATAACTGTTCCACTTTCAACTGCAGGCACCTTATTTGGTAATATTATTCCATCATTATTTGGATTATTCCTATCTAGATTTATTGATGGTAATTTTGGAACACTTATTGGTGCATTATCAATTCAATTATTATATTGTGGTTTAGATTCAAATGGTATAAGTGGTGGCGTTAAGACTATTTGTTATGCAGTATTCTTAGCAATATTTATCTTCATTTCAGGCTTCTGGGATCAGATAGTTATGTATGTAAAATTATGGCTAAAAAAGATTTTTAGAAAGAAACAAAAGGAAGATATGGGTGGCTTAACCAGCTGATAAAAATATAGGGAATGGGAGCATATAAATGCTCCCTACTCCTTAGGTTATATATTTTTTTCTGAATACTGAATTTTCGATATTTATAAAAAAATATATAAAATAGGAGGGACAAAATAATGATAAATCTAAAAGAAAAACCATTTTATTTAAATGATTTAGAAGTTAAATGGGTTGAGGATACTTTAAGCTCTTTAACGCTTGATGAAAAGATTGGACAGCTATTTGTTGTTTTAAAGGCTAATCCTGGAGTAGATGAATCTCAAATAAAAGGAATTATCGATTCCGTCCATAACGGCGGTTGGCGTTGGCAAAACCAAGATATGAATGGTGCCTATTTGCAAAATAAAACTGTTCAAAGGTTATCAAAGATTCCTCAGCTTATAGCAGTTAATTGTGATGATGGTGGTAATGGTGCAGTACCAAATGGTACATTTGTAGCTACAGCTGTTGAATGTGGTGCTTCAGATGATACAAAGCATGCATATCATGTTGGTTTAGTAGCTGCAAGGGAAGCCTCTGCAATTGGTGCCAACTGGATGTTTAACCCGGTTGTAGATATTTATAAAAACTGGCGAAATACTATTGTAAACACTAGATCATTTTCTGATAATCCAAAAAAAGTATTGGAATGTGCAAGAGCATACATCAAGGGAGTAAAGGATGCTAATCCTAATATGGCTGCAACTGCTAAGCATTTCCCAGGTGATGGGGTTGAAGAACTAGATCAGCATTTAGCTCTCGGAGTTAACAATTTATCTGTTAACGAATGGGAGGAAAGTTTTGGCTATGTATACAGAAACTTAATTAATGACGGCTTAGAAGCAATTATGGTTGGTCATATTGCCCTTCCTCAAATGTCAAAAAAGCTTCGCCCAGGAATTTTAGATAAGGATATTAAGCCTGCTACATTATCGCCAGAGCTATTAACTGATTTGCTTCGAAATGATATGGGATTTAATGGACTTATTATTACCGATGCCTCTCATATGATTGGTATGGCTGCAGTAGCTAAAAGAAGTGAATATGTACCTGGAGCAATTGCGGCAGGATGCGATATGTTCTTATTCATGAATGATCAAAAGGAAGATATAGGATATATTAAAGCAGCCATTGCTGATGGTAGATTATCTATGGAAAGATTAAATGATGCGGTTACAAGAATTCTTGCATTAAAGGCTCATCTTCACCTATATAAGCCTGAAATGTTGATTCCAACTGAAGAAAAATTAAAATGTATTGGGTGTGAGGAGCACAAGTCATATTCGATAGATGCTGCTATGGACTGTATTACCCTTGTTAAGGATACAAGAGGATACTTACCACTCTCATCTAATATGAAAAGATGCTATTTAGTATATGTTGGATCGAGTCCAGTTACTAAAGCATATAATGGAGATGCGACCAAACAGGTTGTAATTGAGGAATTAGAGAGAGCTGGCTTCGTGGTTGACGCACTTGATTCATTTCATGACCTTGAAATTAAAAATGGTCCAAGCTACATGAACACACTTAAGATGATGGACAAGGGAGCATGCGAGGATTTTAAGAAAAAATATGATTTTGCATTAGTAGTATTTAATGTAAAGGGGTACGCTCAGGAAAACTGGGTTAGAATTAAATGGAGCTGCAATCATTCAAAGGAAATGCCATGGTATAACGAGGAAATTCCTACCATTGCGATGAGCTTAAACTATACAAACCATTTAATTGATTTCCCACAGGTACATACATTAGTTAATGCCTATGCTCCAACAAGAGAGCATATAAGAATTGCAATTGAGAAAATGCAAGGAAAGAGTAAATTTAAAGGTAAAGCACAGGATAATGTATTCTGTGATCGTTGGGATACACGATTATAAGGAGGGGATACCTATGAGTAAGAGCATACAATCTTTTCAGAAGACAAAGGAATATTTAGTTTGTATAGATTCTGATGGATGTGCGATTGATTCTATGACAGTAAAGCATAAACTTGCATTTGGGCCTGCTTTAATTGATACATTTGATTTAACTCAATACAGAGATGAAATGCTAGCAGAATGGATGAGAATTAATCTGTATTCTATGACTCGTGGGATTAATCGCTTTAAGGGCTTAAATATGGCTCTTCATTATTGCAATGATAATTTTACAAGAATTGAAAATATTGAAGATTTTGACTGTTTTTGCAATCAAACAAAGGCTTTTAGTAATGAAGCTTTAATAGAGTATAAAAATGAGCATCCATCAAAGCTATTAGATATGTGCTTAAAATGGAGTGTAGAAACTAATAGAAGAATTAAGGCAATTCCTGATAAAGATATTGGCTTATTTAAGAATGTTAAGGAAAGTATAGCTAGTCTAGCAAAATTTGCCAATATTGCAGTTGTATCAAGCGCTAACTTTGATGCAATCTGGAAGGAATGGGAGCGCCTTGGCATTTTAAATTATGTTGATTGCTTTTGCAGTCAGCATGATGGTACAAAGGCTTTATGTATTCAATCATTATTGTTCAAGGGCTATAAAGCTAGCAATGTTGTAATGATTGGTGATAGCCCGGGAGATCTAGATGCAGCATTTGTAAATGGTGTATATTTCTATCCGATTGTTTGTAAGCATGAGGAGGAATCTTGGGAAAAATCATTAAGCTATATTGATAATTTTGACAATAATACTATTGGTGAGCACCAAGAGGAATTAGTTGATGCTTTTAAAAATAATTTAAAGTCATCTTAAAAAATTTTTATGGGTATCCTTTGGATACCATTTTGCTTATAAGGAGTATATTATGAAGAAAAGACCTAATATTATTATTTTTAATCCTGACGAAATGCGTTGGGATACAATGTCTCATATGCAAAATCCAGCAGCTATTACACCAAATCTTGATGCTATAATTGAAAATGATGCCGTGTCTTTTTCTCATGCGTTTTGTCAGAATCCTGTATGTGTTCCTTCAAGATGTAGCTTTATGACAGGATTATATCCTCATACAAGAGGACATAGAACAATGTCATACTTACTTCATCCTGGTGAGGATTCAATCTTAAAGGAATTAAAGGAGGGAGGATACTACGTATGGATGAATGATCGAAATGATCTTACTGCAGGACAAATTGATGGTTGGACTGAGAGTCATGCTAATGAGATTTTTTATAATAGTAGAATTGCAAGAAGAGGTGAACCCTTAAATAACTATCATTTAGATTCAAAATATAAATATTCACATTATGAGGGAGAACTTAAGCTTGATAGTGATGGGCTTCAATATAATAGTGATGATGAAGTAGTAGACGCATGTATTGAAAGAATTCTTAATCCTAAGGATGATAAGCCTTTATGCATGTTTTTGGGGCTTTTCTATCCTCATGTACCATATCAGGTAGAAAATCCATATTTTAGTGCAATTGATAGAAATAAGCTTTTAAAGCGCATCAAGCCTGAGGATTGTAAGAATAAGGCCCCAATTTTGGATAAAATTCGTTCATATTGTGCTATGGATGGCTTATCTGAGGATGAATGGAATGAAATTCGTGCTACTTATTTAGGTATGTGTATGAAAATTGATAATCAGTTTGGTCGATTAGTAAATGCTTTAAAGAATGCTGGAATCTATGATGATACTGCTATTTTCTTTTTCTCTGATCATGGCGACTTTGCTGGTGACTATTCATTAGTAGAAAAGTGCCAAAATTCCTTTGAGGATTGTCTAACAAGAGTACCATTCTTGATTAAACCTCCAAAGGGCTATGAAATCGATCCTGGTGTAAATGATAATCTTGTTGAACTAATTGATTTCTATGCTACTGCAATGGATATGGCACAGGTTAAACCAAATCATACCCATTTTGGTAGAAGCTTAGTGAAAAATATAGCTTGTAAGAATGAAAAGGCAAGAGAATATGTATTTTGTGAAGGTGGAAGAGAGGCTGGAGAAGTTCACTGTGATGAATATCATGCTGATCCCAATCCTAATTCAGCTTATTGGCCTAAAAAAATGGCACAATCATTTGATGATCTTCATGATAAGGGTATAATGATTCGAGATTATAATTTCAAATATATTAGCAGATCAAAAACAAAAGATGAATTATATGATTTATCAAAAGACCCACATGAAACAGTTAACGTCATTGACAAAGAAGAATATAAGGATGTAATTATAAAAATGCAATACGAGTTAATGAAATGGCTTCAGCGTACGGCAGATATAGTACCATTTGAGTATGATGCAAGATTCACAAAAACTATGATTTGGTCGAAGCTTCAGGGAATGGTGAGGCCAGCAGATGAGGATAAGGTTAAGTCTTTTATTAATACTGGAGCTTCCTTCGGTGCTTGTATTAACTATATTTTGAGCTTAAATAAGGAGAAAAAGAATGAAAATTAATGTTGAATTGAAGGAAACTAAGAAATTTAACAAGCATTACAAGTTTTGTATTGGCTCAGGGCATGCTCCTTTAGCCCTTAGGAAGGATTATTGTGAACAGTTAAAATTTATTCACGATACCTTAGGAATTGAAAGAGTTCGTTTTCATGGTATTTTTTCAGATGATATGAATGTTGTAAGAAAACTTTCAGATATTATTCCTGTTCCAGGCTCTGATCGATTCAAGGATATAAATTTTTCTCGTTGTGGCGAGGTATATGATAATGTGTTAGCAGCTGGAATGAAGCCTTTAGTTGAGCTAAGCTTTATGCCAAAGCATCTTGCTAAAAATTTAAATCAGCATGTAATGTTTTATTACGGCTCTGAGTCATATTCATGTATGCCTAAAGATGATGATGAGTGGAGTGCATTCATCAAAGACTTTATTCATTTCTTAATCGATAGATATGGTAAAAAAGAGGTTGAATCTTGGCTATTTGAGGTATGGAATGAACCAGATCTAATTGTATTCTTTGGTGGCTCAATGGAGGACTATTTCCATTTATATGAAATAACTGTTAAAGCGATTAAGTCAGTTGATTCTAATATTCTAGTTGGGGGTCCCTCAACCTCAGGATCTAAATGGATTAATGAGTTCCTTGAGTTTGTTCATAAGAACAATCTACCTTTAGATTTTATTACAACACATCAATATGCAGGAGATCCAATTGGTAATATTGATGGTAACAATTTGGAGCTAAAGGAGGAAAAGCCATCTGTAAGTCCGTTTGCAAATCCGGATTTATTAAAGAATGTTGAAAGTGGAAGTATATTAGAAGGATTAAGAAATGTTTTTATTGATAAAAGTGAAATAAAGGATATTCGAAACGATTCAATTATCATTAATTCTAGACAAACACGAAATGTAATTGGTAATCTTCCACTATATTATACAGAATGGAATGAAAATGCGACATTTAGTGCTTATACAAATGATACGAGAAAGGTACCAGCATTTATTGTAATGACATCATTAAAGATAGCTGATACAATTGATGGATCATCACTATGGTGTTTTTCAGATATTTTTGAGGAACTACATATGTTTCATGAGGAATTCCACGGTGGTTTTGGACTTTTAACCCATAATGGAATACCTAAGCCTTCCTATTATGGAATGCGTATGCTGTCAAGCATAGGAGATGAAAGGTATGTTTTACCAGACACAGAAGGAGAAATTACATACGGGGTATTTAAAAATGGTGATGAGGTAGAGGTTCTTTTAACAAGACAAAATATGAAAAACCTTAAACTTGATCCAATTTGTGTTGAATTTAAATTAAATAAAGCATTTAGTAAAGCTTCTTTTGAAGCAATTACCGAGGAGTCTGGTAATCCTCTTGCAATATACGAGGCAATGGGTAAGCCAAAGTATTTAACAAAGAGTGATGTTGAGACTATCAAATCACAAAGTATGGTAGTACAAAAGAATTTAGAACTTTTAAATGATGGCTCTACTACAAAATTTAAGCTTAGCTTATTTGTAAATGATATATACTTAGTTAGATTAAAATGATAAGGAGGACCTTATGAGAGAAATACGAAATATTAATAGCGATTGGTTATTCAGTAAGAATAATAATAATTTTGAGTTAATTAATCTTCCTCATACATGGAATGCAATTGATGGAACAGATGGAAAAAATGATTATTATAGAGGTAAATGCTACTATAAGAAAAAAATTATATTAAAGGATAAATTAAATAATAAAGAGGTATTTCTCGAATTTAAGGGAGCTAACCATAGTGCAGAAGTTTATTTTAATGGGGAATTTGTTGGCCATCATGATGGGGGATATTCTACCTTTAGATTTCGTATAACAGATCTTTTAAAGGAAGAAAATGAATTATGTGTTAATGTTACAAATGAAATAAATGATAGAGTATATCCTCAGCAAGCTGATTTTACCTTCTATGGAGGAATTTATAGAGATGTAAACCTAATAATCGTACCTAAATCACATATTTGTCTATCATATTTTGGTGGTAATGGTATAAAGGTTACGCCAACACTTAATCAAAATATATGTAATGTTTTGGTGGAGGCGTATGTCACAAATGGTGAGGATATGGACATTACATTTACTTTACTAGATGAATCAGTGAGTAAAAAGGTGAAAAACGGCTATGCATGTCATTCATTTGTACTAAATAATCCTCATCTATGGAATGGTGTAGAGGATCCATACCTTTATAAAGTTTTAGTGTCATTAAAGGATGATTTAGTTGAACAAAGCTTTGGCGTAAGGAAATATGATTTTGACCCAAATAATGGCTTTATTTTAAATGATAAAAAGTATTTACTTCGTGGTGTTGCTAAGCATCAGGATAAAGCACAGAAGGGCTCTGCTATATCCAAAGAGGATATGGAGGAGGATATAAAAATAATCTTAGATATGGGAGCTACAGCAGTAAGATTAGCTCATTATCAGCATGATCAATATTTCTATGATTTATGTGATAAGGTAGGATTAATTGTTTGGGCAGAGATTCCTTATATCTCTGAGCATTTAGCTAATGGATTTGAAAATACTTTATCGCAAATGAAGGAGCTAGTTGTTCAAAACTATAATCATCCATCAATTGTATGCTGGGGCTTAAGTAATGAAATTTGTATTTCTAATGATGAAAATGAAGATAGATATATAAATCATATTAAACTAAATACCTTATGCCATAGCCTTGATAGTACAAGAAAGACAGCAATGGCTCACATAGGTGCATTTAATTGCGATACAAATAAGCTATTTAATATTCCAGATATTCATGGAATTAATATTTACTATGGATGGTATGAAAAGAAGGTTAGTGATTGTAAGGAATATTTTGACTCACGTCATTTAAAGCATCCTAATGCTTGCTTCGGAATTACTGAATATGGAGCCGACTGCAATCCGAAGTATTGTGGCCTTGATTCTGAGCGAGGAGATTATTCGGAAAATTATCAAGCTTATTATCATGAGCAAATGCTTGAAATCATAGAAGAAAGACCATATCTATGGGGTACATTTATATGGAACATGTTTGATTTTGGGGCTGATGGAAGAAATGAAGGTGGAAAGCCTGGTCAAAATCAAAAGGGCTTGGTAACATTTGATAGAAAATATAAGAAGGATGCGTATTATTTATATAAGTGTCATTGGAACAAAGATCCTATGGTGCATATTTGTAACAAAAACTATATAAATAGAGTTGAAGAAAGAACTAAGATTATTGTATATTCAAATTGTAGTGAGGTTTCTTTATATATTGATGATAAATTATTTGAAACAAAAAAAGGAAAATATAAATACGAATTTGATTTCAAAATCAGTAGAAACCATATAATCACAGCTAGAGCAAATGGATTAGAGGACTCATTTGAAATTAAAAAGGTAAACGAGCCTGATTCAAACTATAAGCTTGATAATAAAACTATTATAAATTGGCTTGGATTTATTGATAAGGAAAAGAGTGGATACTTTACCTTAAATTCAAAGGTAAAAGATATTCTTAATAATGAGAAGGGTAAAGAATATGTTCTAAAAAGGCTTGCACCATATAATATTACATATGATGTATTGACGGGAGATAATCCTCGTAACCCTGGTACGACTTTGGAACTTATACCAATTAAATTTGTATTAAGAATGTGTAAGAATCTAACTCCAGAGGATTTCAACAGTTTTGCGGAAGGTTTAATGGAAATTAAGATTAAATAATAAATGAAATGAATGATAAGGAGAGAATATATGGTACTTGCTATAATTTTATTTATAATATGCTTTGGCGCTTCAATAGTTGGTGCTATATGTGGAATTGGTGGAGGGGTAATTATTAAGCCACTTATTGATTCATTCGGACTATTAACAGTTGCTCAAGCAAGCTTTTTAAGTGGTTGTACAGTACTTGCGATGTCTTCTTATTCAACAATTTCTATGGTTGTTAAAAAGGATAAGGGGTTGCAGGTTAGAACATCTGTACCTTTAGGAATTGGAGCGGCAGTTGGTGGTGTCGTTGGGAAGATAATCTTCAATATGATATCAGATGGAAGTAATACAGTCTCGATTATTCAATCATCTATTTTACTAGCGCTTACGATTATGATATTTTTGTATGCTATCTTTAAAAAAAGGATTCATACATTTGAGTGCGTTTGCTTGCTTACGAAGGTGAATTAGTAAAAAAATTTATATCAAAATAATTATATACATATAATTATAAATGGCCTTGTTGACGTGTTTTCAGACGTTTTAAAGGCCTTTTTCTTTTATATCAACTAGTTTAAGCATAAAAATAAGCAAATTTATACAAAAAAATAGCTAAAATTAGTTAAGTTGACATGTCTTTCTTATCCCGTAGGGATACTGGAAATTAAGCATGTTGATATATTTTGGGTATAGAATACTACAATTGAATAGTGATTATTTTGAGTCAGTGAAAAAATTTTGCTGATTTTTTTTATTTATTTTTAACCGTGAATTAATAGTGCCCCAGTGTACCCGTATAATGGAATTGTACCAAGCAATTGGAGATTAAAAATTATAAAGAAGCGCTCCTCCAAGAGTAAGTACAAATAATAAAACATTCATAGTTCCTCAGATAGGAATGATGATGACATAAAGAATAAGAATGGAAGATTGTGAGTATAGGGTTCAAAATGCAAGTCATTCCTAAAGAGGTTCTATTTATGTTAAAACTCGGAGGAAATTATGAAAACAAAATTAACAGTAAAGATTTCAATTAATACGAAATCAAAACAACCAATAGTAACAGCTGATTTACTATTACCTAAAACAAACTGGCAACCTGGTATGGGATTAAAGCATACTACATTGCATTTAAATCCTGAAGATAGGTTATCAGTTGATGAGGTTGAAAACATAGGTTATGAAAGACCCGAATTCAAAGTATATGCTAATAAGGATTTATTCTTAGAATGTGATGCAGAAGCATTTAAAAAAACAAATTCAGGTCCAGTAAGCTACTGGATTAATGTTAAATTCACCGAAAAGATTAAAAGAACTTATTTCTTTGATCCGGATCAATTAGGAAAGATTGTTTATGAAAAGTATCCTTTTGAATTCACAGAAAAGACTACTGATGATGAAAAAACAGTCACATTACCTATCGAGGTTAAACCAGCACCTACTAAAAAGTAAAGTCTGGTGATTAGATGAAAGAAGTACTAAGCTTTCTATCTAATATATTTTCTTTACTAGGTCAAGTCTTCTTATTTGTATGGAAGATCGCTAAGTTCATATTAGCTCGTGTTTACAAGTTTATACTTGCAATCGGTGGAGCCCTTATCGGTCTATTCGTCATTAAGAAGGTGACCGAAAAGGAGTAGATATGAAGAAAAAATTTAAAATAATAACATTCATTCTTGCATGTTTATTAACACTATTCCTAGGATTTGGAACAGTTTCTGCAGCCGAAGCCCCAATGGATGATTTAATAAGCCATGAAGTAGAAACCTATGTAAGAAATGGAACACTACCTTCTTGGCATTTAGATTATTACCAAGATGATGGCTATCAACTCAATGTAATTGCAATGGGGGCACCCGTTTAGGCCATCATTTGCTTCAAAAAAATGTTCATCTAAAATGCTTGTTTTACAAAGGGGAGCTTCTAATGTTTACTTTCCTGTTATAAAAAGTGCAATTTCTATACCTCCTTATATCGATAAGCTATATATAATGATAGAAGATGGCATTAATTATCAAAATGAGAATCCTATTATTCAAGAGTTAATTGATAGATATATTAAATCTGGAAAAATTTTAAATGATGACTAAGAGGTGAATTGACCATAAACCTCTTAGATTAATGATGAGAGAGAGGAATATGGTTAATGAAAGCTCAATTAATGTACCGCAAGGTATTGATTTATCAAAGCTTAATATTGCTTTTGAATTAATGTGGCTAAATATCCTCTTTAAGGAAGGATACCTTAATGAAGAAGAGTATTATAAATTAAAAAGAAACATACAAAAGAAATATTTGTAAAGGTAGGTAAGTATATGCAACAAAGTAATGTAAAAGTAATTAAAGCAGTAAAGCCAATCGGCCAATTATATCAAGAAAGTCAAAATTGAGAGTAGCTGCTTACTGTAGAGTTTCTACAGACGGTGAAGAACAATTAAATAGTTTTACTTCACAGGTAACATATTACCAAGAGAGAATAAAAGAAAATAAAGATTGGGAATATGCAGGTATATATTCAGATGAAGCTGTAACAGGTACAAAAGTAGCTACTCGTGATGGATTCCAAAAAATGATAGCTGATTGTATGGAAGGTAAGATAGATATGGTAATGACTAAATCAATATCTCGTTTTGCTAGAAATACAGTAGATACATTAAACTTTGTTCGAAAACTTAAAAATTACAATGTTGCAGTATACTTTGAAGAAGAAAACATAAATACCTTAACAATGGATGGAGAATTACTATTAACAATTTTATCATCAGTAGCACAACAAGAAGTTCAAAATACTTCTGAACATGTTAAGAAGGGTTTAAAAATGAAACTTCAAAGAGGAGAAATTATTGGTAATCCTAAATGCTTCGGTTATGATTTTGATCCAGTCACTAAAACTATGACGATTAATCAAGAAGAAGTTGATATAGTTAGATATATTTACAACAAATATATTGAAGGTTATGGAGTTCAACGAATTGGTAAGGATTTAAGAAGAATGGGATGTAAAACTAGAAAAGGGAATGAAAGATGGGAAGCTAGAACCATTTCAGGTATAATCACTAATGAAAAATATAAAGGTGATATATTGTTTAGTAAAACAGTTACAATTGATCCTATTGAAAAGAAAAGAGTTAAAAACCAAGGACAAGGTGATCAATATTACTTTGAAAACCACCATGAACCAATCGTTTCTAAAGAAATATGGGAACAAGCAAACCAACTATATAAAATCAGATGTGAAGAGGCTAAGAAGAAGCCTCAATGTCAAGGTCAATTATTTGTAGGTAAATTTGCAATGTCAGGTAAAATAAAATGTGCTTGTTGTAATAATATATATACTAGGAGAAGTCATATGAATACATCGAAAACATATAAAGATGTATGGAAATGTAAAAGCTCAGTTAAAGATGGTGCTATATATTGTAAAGACTCTAAAGCAATGGATGAAAAAGCATTAAAAGAAGGTTTCATACAAGCTCTAAATATGTTATTAGTTAGTGATAAGAGTCTCTTAAGTAGTTTCATTAAAACATTAAACGAAACTGGAATTAATATGGAATATTCTAATAACATTAATAGAATTCAAAGTGAGATTAAAACATTAGAGCAACGTAAATCAAGAGCCTTAGATGCTATGATAGATGGAACAATAACTAAGAATGAATATAATGTTAAATTAATTGAATTAAATGATGAAATAAGTAAACTAAATATTGAATTAGTTGAAACACAAGAATTGTTTAAGAAGAAAAATACAATCAAAGAAAAATTAGAAGTATTTTCTAATATGATCAAATTAGGTATTAAATTTACAGAATTCGATGATGATATATTTGAAGCATTAATCCATAGTATGATCATTGGAGTTCGTGGAGATAATGGAGAATTCCATCCTCATATAGTAACATACATATTTAATCTATGTGGTGAAAGTAATTCTGGGGAAGAAAAAATAGTAAATATAGGCTCATTTGAATTGAACTATAAATATTATGTTTTTGAAACTGATCCAGAAACTGGAGTTAAGAATAAAATACTTAGAAACTTTGTAACATGTAGAATAGCATTAAAATTGGAATAATAATTAGAAGAATAAAAAAATGGGAATTGAAACATTTTTCTTAGATGTTAATTCCCACATAATTAATTATAATACACAAACTATAATACCTAATATTGCGCTGAACACTATAAGCAAAATAGTGTTCATTTTTTTCTTAATAATAAATTTCGAAAATAAAGATATAATTAATATTAATCCAAATATGATAAGTGATTTATAATCAAAATCAAAGGATGATAAACCATTATATCCAATAGTTTTTATGAATAATAAAACACCAGTTGATAAAATAAGACCTAATATAACAGGTTTAATACCATCCATAAAATAAATAAAGTATTTATTCTTAACAATTTTCTTCATTACAGATGCAATAAGTAAAATAATAATAAATGATGGTAATGCAACTCCAAAAGTTGCTACTATGCTTCCTAAAAGACCACCTTGAGTAGAACCAACATAAGATGCCATATTAACTGCGATTGGTCCTGGAGTAGATTCACAAACACCAATAAAGTCATAGAATGCTGATTCACTCATCCAACCATATTTTAATATTGTTTCTCTTAATAATGGAATCATTGCATAGCCGCCACCAAAAGTAAATAATCCAATTTTAAAAAACTCTAAAAATAATTTAAGATATATCATTGCTCATTCTCCTTAGTTATCACTTTCTTTATAGAAAAGTATATTATACCTATAATTCCTCCAATAAGTATTAAATAAATAGAGGAGAATTGAATGCTAAATAAATCAAATAAGATCATTAGTATAAAAATAATCGAAAAAATTATAATAGAAAATACAGTTTTCTTTTCTTTAATTATCATACTTAAACCAGCTTTTAATATTAAATATGCAACACAGCATTTAATACCAACAAATGCATATTGAACATACTTATTTTCCATAAAAGCATCTAAGAATAAAGAAATGATAAAAATAATAATTAAGGATGGCAATACTACACCTAAGGTAGCCATAATACTACCTAATATTTTCTTTTGCTTATAGCCTATATAAGTAGCCATATTGATAGCAATAGGTCCTGGAGTAGATTCGGCAACGGCTATGATTTCTAACATTTCATCATTAGTCAGCCATCCCTTTTTATCAACTATAATTTCTTTAATTTGTGGTATCATTGCGTAACCACCACCAAAAGTAAATAATCCTAATTTAAAAAATATCCAAAATAAATTAAACACTAGACTTCCTCCTTAAATTTTTTGATAATGCTATAATTATACCGATTATTAAAAGAATTATTGACCAAAATTGTGACGGTGACATTTCATTAATGAATGCACCTCTGTCGTCACCTCTAATAAATTCTATTAGATATCTAAAAGTACCATATCCCATCAGGTATAATTCCAAATTATAATTATGCTTTTTATAGATAACAAATAGCAATAAAACAACTGCCATTAGAAATAAAAATAAAGCTTCAAACAATTGAGTAGGATAAACCTTGGTAGCCATACCTGGAAAAGCAATGCCAAAACTTGATGTAGTTTCTATACCATAACAGCATCCTGCACAGAAACAACCAATTCTACCAAAAGAATGTGCTATACAAATTGATATAACTATACAAGGGAGCGCTTTAACTAGGTCATTTATACCATTACGTATATTATTTCTATAATGTATAAAGTAAATCGTTAAAAATGTAATGCAACCACCTAATAAGCCACCTAAAAATGTAATGCCACCAAATAAATTAAAACCCTCATTTGGATTATCTATGTAATTATAAAGTGCTTGCATTAGAAATCCAAAGAAGAATCCTATAACTATACTTACTATCGATATATTAAAAATCTTATCATAGTATTTTTTATCTATTTTCAAATGTTTAAAAGTATAGTATAAGGTTATATAAGCTAATAGAATACCTATAGCTATACATAAGCCATACATATTAGTAAAACCAATTTTTGGTAACATAAAAATCACCCCATATAATTATTATATAACTTGATTGTTTATAATAAAAATAATATAATATTATAAACTTGATATAAAAAACAATATGAGGTGTATTATGACATTAAAGCATTTAAAAATATTTATATGTGTTGCTAAAAATGAAAATATCACACATGCTGCTGAAGAATTATATATGACTCAACCAGCAGTAAGCTTAGCTATTTCTCAGCTTGAGGAGTATTATAAAATAAAACTGTTTGAAAGAATTAAGCAAAGAATAAAAATAACTGAAGAAGGAAAAATTTTATTACAATATGCTAATAGTATAATTAATAATTTTGAGGAGTTTGAGGATATAGCATTTAACAAATCTATAAACAAGACAATTAAGTTTGGATGCTCATTATCCGTTGGTGAAAAATTAATACCCAATTTAATGACGAATGTTTCAAATAAAAACAACATTTATTTTAAAATTGATACATCAAATAATATATTAGAAGATATTTTAAATGCTAACTTAGACTTTGGGGTTGTTGAAACGCCTAAGTTAGATCCTAGATTGAAAGTGATAGAGTTAACTGGAGATCCGCTTGTTTTTCTAGTTAATAATAATTTTGATATTCCAAACGAAATTAGTGTTGAACAATTAATAAAATATCCTTTATTGCTTAGAAATAAAAATACAGGTGTTAGAGAAACATTTGATAATTTATTAAAAAGTAATAATTTAATAGTAAATCCTCAAATAGAATCAGCATCTAATTTATCCTTATTAGAATTTGCAAAAAGTGGCTTTGGTATAGCTGTATTACCTAAGGTTTCAATTAATGATAAAAATAATCTTAAAGAAATAAAAATAAAAGAAATTGAGTTAATAAGACCAATTTCTCTTATATATAAGCAAAATAAAATAATAAATGAAGAGGAAAATATTATTTTAAATCATATCAAAAATAATATAAAGTTGATATAAATATAATATTTTAAAATGTCAATATAAATGATATTATATTTATTGTAGAAAGCTTTAATGTTATTTAACTAATTTCTACATTAATATAATAAAACAAATAAATAGGTATTTAAAAAAGGGAGTAGAAATCATAAAATAATATGGAGTGTTACTCATAAATACAGTGATATTTCACTCAGGAACATTTTAAATTTCAAGACTTTTATTTTTAATTTTTTTTGGATAATTAAAGGGTGGAGATAAAAAGTATTTTTGCATTTATAATTATTGGTTTATTTTTAGGCGTTATGTCATCATTTTTAGGCATTGGCGGAGGACCAATTAATCTAGTAATTTTATCATTTTTCTTCTCGATGAATACAAAAGTAGCTGCTAAAAATTCAATTTGTATAATTCTAATTTCCCAAATTGCATCACTAGTATATTCGTTTATTGCTGGTAAGGTTCCGCAATTTGATTGGTATATTTTAGTAGTAATGGCTGCTGGAGGAGTGGTTGGCGGAATATTAGGAAGAATAATTGATAAAAAGCTTGATGATAAGGCTGTAAATATTTTATATCTAATATTAAATGCAGTAATTGTTTTAATATGCATGTTTAATATTGTTAAATTTTCAATTGCTTAACAAATAATAAAGTTAAAGATTTAAATGCTACATTACAGGTGACTTTATTAAAATTATAATAACTATTGTCACAAAAATAAAAAAGTGCTAAAATGAATTTGTCCTAAGTGGACGCATACTAAAAAGAGTCAGTAGAAAGACTCAAATAATACGAAAGGATCGTATATGAGATTAGACAAATGTAGGCATATAGTGCCAAGAGTCTGTTTTTAGGAGGTATGCACATGACTGGACAAATTTCAAAAGAAGGACTTGCACGTGTCCTTAAACAAATACGTGTAGAACACGAGCTTACTCAGCAGGAGCTTGCGGATGTTCTTTATTGTGACATTCGTCAAATTAGACGATATGAAACAGAAGGGACGGATAAACTTACTGTTGTAAATATGTACGCTCAACAATTTAACATTAATTCATTAAGCATCTTGAGTCAAGCTCAAGGTGCTTTTTGACTTTTTAGGACATTTCTTGTCCTCACACATATTTTTATATAATCATATAATATAGTCGTGGTTGATAGCCCAAGGGAAAACTGAATACTGTTTAATTTTAGCCAATATCTCTTATTAATGGTATCTGAAGATATGTAGATTTGTGTGAATATGAGATGTTGTAGGAGACTATTAGCAAAATACGTATGGACTTAAGCTAGGTGTTGAATTAAACAAAAAGGGCAATCGTTATAATCACAGCTACAATTTAATAAAAGCCACTATCAGCAATCATTTTTTAATTAGTATGTTTAAAAAAAATTTTATGTGGCTTGGAGCCGGTTACAGCAAAGTATTTGAGTAGGAAATTATTTATAGTAGTATATGGTTATTTTTAATTCCGGCTAGTTATTTATGATATTCAGGAGGTGTTAGTTTATGTTTATCGAAGAATTACAAAACAGATCATACAAAGAGAACTCAAAGGGTGGTCTATATTATGGTACGACCTTTGATGCAAATCTAGATGTATTTACAATGGCAAGTCGCTTTATGCCAGAGGAAAATCTTATAAAGCTATTTAAATTAGCATATTTGGAAAATAAGGAACTACTTGCAGCTAATATTTTATATAATCTAGATATTAGAGGTGGTAAGGGTGAAAGAAGAGTATTTAAGACATTATTTCATCAAATGTGTTTATGTGATAAAGAACTTGCAATTAAGATACTTAAGCTAATTCCTTCACTTGGTAGATATGATTATCTTTTTGAGACATATCAAACTCCAATTTGGGAAGATGCATTCATCATGATTAGAGATCAGCTAAGTAATGATATTAATAGTGATCATCCTTCACTTCTCGCTAAGTGGATGCCATCACTTAGAACGCATAATAAGAATAATCCTTTTGCTAAAATGCTTGCATTAAAACTTGGTTATAATGAAAAAGAGTATCGAAAGGTATTGGCATCACTTCGTACTAAGCTTGAGGTTGTTGAAAAGAATATCACCCAAAAGGATTATTTAAATATTAATTATGAGCATGTTCCAGCTAAAGCAATGAAGAATTATCATCATTTATTTAAAAATAATGATGAAGAACGCTTTAATGTATATTTAGATTCTGTAAAGGGAGGAAATGCTAAAATTAATACAAAATGCCTTGCACCATATGAGCTTATCAAGGCTTCGATGAAAAATAGTATGGATAAGGAAGTTATCGATGAGTTATGGGATAAGATGGAGAATTTCTTTGACAATGGAAATTCTAACGTATTAGTTGTTGCTGATACATCTGGATCTATGTCAAATTACGATTATCTTCCAATGGCCTCAGCAGTAGGACTTGCAGTATATGCTGCCCAAAGAAATACGGGAATATTCCACAATAAGTTCATTAATTTCTCGTCTAATCCAACTTTCCAGCAATTACATGGAAATAAACTTTCTGAGATGCTTGATTCTATTGACTATGATAATTGGGAGTTATCAACTAATATAGATGCGGCTATCAGGATGATTCTAAAAGCTACCTTAGCTTCTAAAGAAGATTGTCCAACTCATTTAGTAATCATTTCAGACATGGAGTATGATAGCTGTACAAACAAAAAAACAAACTTCCAACACTGGAAAGAGGAGTATCAAGCTCATGGAATTGAAATGCCAAAGATTGTATTCTGGGACGTTGCAGGGGATGTTAATGGAGTACCTGTTACAAAAAATGAAAATGATGTAATTATGGTTTCTGGCTTTTCCTCTACAATATTCAAAGGAATATTCGATATTGAAAATTATAATCCAGTAGATGCGATGCTTGAAATATTAGAACCATATTTACAAATGATCTAATTCCTCCTTATTACGGCTATAAAGAATAATATGTAACTTTATAGTCTTTTATATTATTTTTATGTTAAAATAAATGTATATAAGAAGGAGAACTTTATATGAAAGAAATATTAGGAGTTTATTGTGATGTATATCCAAACAGAATAAATGTATATGAAGATGATTTTAACACGTTAAAAAAAGTTAAAAAATTTTTAAAAATGGTTACTGATGGAAAAGCAGCATTAACCGATGAAGGATATGATGAAATATGCATTAAATATGACTGGAATGACCTTTTGCCGAAAGACTATGATGGAGCTTTTTTTCATTATCGTGAGGAAATTTGCTCTAATTTAGCACACAACACGAAAAATATTTTGATATTAAATCATGAAGATATAGCTAATATTTTATCTGGAAAAGTATATAAAAATTTAACAAAAGCAAAAATTATCTTTCCTGAGGGTAAACTAAAAATCAAAGTTGAGACATTTAAGGATATACTAGCTAATTTACAGGAAAATATATCTTTAGGAAGTGTAAAAGAGGATAAACTTTTAAACATATGGGATTTGAATATTGAATATTTAACCGATTTAGATACTGATATTGATTTTGAAAATTATACTTTAGCTGATGTATATTATAAGCTATTTGATTTTTCAATTCCTTTTATTAATAGAGTTGATGAAGCATATCAAATGTTAATTAATATGATTTTAGATGAAGAAAAGCCTCTATATTTAAAGAGTGTTCCAGAATATGTTATGGAAAGAATTTTAATATCGTTAGAAAGAAATTATTCTAATAGTAAAATTAGTGATTTCAAAAAAAATTGTTATGTCACATTTATGGAAAAACTATGTAATTTAAACAATCAAGTTGGCCTAGACATTAAGGCGTATGCATATTATGGTGGAAATTCTGTAGTAGAATGCAATTATAAAATTTCGGAAGAATGCCTATTAAAGCTTGTAGATATGTATTATGATAGCTCATATGCAAATACACTTGGTTACATTTATTATTATGGAAGAGTTAATGGTGGAGAGCCTGAGTACGAAAAGGCTTTTGATTATTACAGTATGGCCGCTATAAATGGCAATGTTGAGTCAATATATAAGCTTGGCGATATGTATAGAAATGGCTATGGAGTTAAGCAAAATGAGCAAGTAGCTAGAATTACATATGAAAAACTTTATGATAGAGTTCTATCTGAATTTTATGATAATCAAGATAATTCAAGCCTTCCGGATGTTGCATTAAGAATTGCGTCATTCTATGATGGCTATAAGGAAGGGGCTTTGCCTGCTGCTGTATTATATTTACAATCATTAATGTCTATGAACTACAGGCACAATTTTTATGATGATTCAATAAGGAAGCAGATAGTTGCTAATATAGTTAATTTATATAATTGTTATGGTGAAGAAATAAAGGAAGAATTCGCGTTGGCTCATGCATTGTCTTATTGTAAAAATTTTATTGTAAAGCGTGAAGGTAATTCAATTGTAATCATTAATGAAATAAAAACAATAGTGGTTGATATTCAAGACATGAATTGTGAATTTACTGATAGAATTGTTGTTAATTTTGAAGGAAAAATTCTTAAGGGCTTTAAAAATAGGAGTTATTGTACAAAAGTTGATATGAATAATAAGGGTGAATATATTTTCTATCATAACAGTGTTATAATTGGAAAGATTGCGCCTGGTCCTTATAAAATCGAACATAAAAATAAATTGATTAATAATTTAGATAGCAATGAATATCGAGTAGCTATATGTCAATTTAATAGGGGTAAAGGAAAAAAATATACCTTCCTTGTAGATGAAGAAGGATCTGTAAGTGATGAGTGGTATGTAGAAGAAACTGGAAAGGATATATATCCTGTTGAATTTAAGGTTATTTATGGATATGAGCTTCCATGTAATGTTTATAAGATGAATCATATTAAAAAGAAGATAGTATGCTAAAAATTATAATGAAATGATGTTGGATTTCGCGCAAGTATTGTGGAGAAAAAATTGGTTTTGACTCGGTATATATTGCTCAAAGTGCGGTAAGAAACAATAATTACCGCTTTTTTTAATTTTACATAAAAAATATCATTTTTTATACCAAATTTAAAAAAAATATTTATTAAAAATAAAAAAAATGTTATATCTTAAGTAATGAAGAAAGGATTACAAGAATATGAAAAATAAAAGATTATGGATACTAATTAGTATTTTTTCTGGGGATTATTTTAGTATCTTGTACTAAAATTAATGTTTCAAATACAACTAGTGCTGTACCAAGTCAAACGTCTTCGGAATCTTCAATGTTTTCAACCACGACAGTACCAAGTACAACCATTCCTCCAACAACAAGTGTACCTGTTGAAGTATATTATATAATTGTATTTAATACAAATGGAAGTAATGTAGCAATTCAAAAATAAATTATAATTCATTAGCTACAAAGCCAGAAGATCCAACAAAAACAGGCTATACATTTGGCGGTTGGTATACATATGTTAAGCCAGGTTGATTCAAATAACGTAGCTTTAGTTGAAGATAGCGATGTCTATGTCAGTACAGCCTCTACAAGCTATAAGGATTACGGTGGAGTAATAAATGGCACAACTATTGCTAGAGGATTAAAAATGAATAGTTCGGGAAGTGTAACATTTACTATTAAACAAAAAATGATACTAACGGTATATATGGCTCTTAATGATCCACAAGGTCATGGATTAGTATTTACTAATACAAATGGTAATACATATAAAATAGATCATACAGAAAATACTGAAGGCTCAGGCTATAAGGCAGTTGAGATAACACTTGAGGCAGGAGAATATACAATGACTCGTTGTTGCTCAGCAAGTAAAGAGTTCTCACTAGGTGGTATCGTATTTACCTATGCATAATTCAAATAAGTCCAATCATTTTGATTGGATTTATTTTTTTCTTGAATATTAAAATATTTGTGATATACTAAAAATAACAAGTGTTATTTTATAGGAGATAGCTATGAAAAAAAGAGTAATTACAAAAGAAATTATTTTAGATGGAGCTTTACAATATGTAATAAAAAATGGGATTGATAGCTTAAATGCTAGAAGTCTTGCAAAAGAACTAAATTGTTCAACTCAACCAATATATCTTTCATTTAAAAGTATGGATGATTTAAAAAAACAATTACTTGTAAATAGTAAAGCCTTTATTTCTAGCTACATTCAATCACGCTTACATGAGTATGACACTTTGTTTATGGGATATCTATCAGCATTTATTAAATTTGCATATGAATATCCTAAATTATATGAATTTATATATCTAAAAATGGCTTGTGAGAATTCTGAGGCTGATCAAGCATATAATGATAATATTATTAAGGGTATTGCAAAAGCTGGAGGATATACATATAAAATCACGGAAAAGTTTTATATACAAAGCTTTATTTATGCTCATGGTATTGCAACTCAAATAGCTACAGGCTATATAAAATGGGATTTAGATATAATAAATGATTTATTAGAGGATGAATTTATCGCTTTAAAACTAAAATATAAGGGAGATGAGAAAAATGGAAGCAATTAAAATTAGTAACATTGTAAAAGAGTATAAGGATGTTACTGCATTAAAGGATGTTAGCTTTAGTGTTAATGAAGGCGAGCTTTTTGGATTACTTGGAGTCAATGGGGCAGGGAAAACTACATTAATTAAGATTTTAAGTGGGCTTACAAAGAAAACAAATGGGGAAGCGAAAATTCTAGGATTAGATCTTGATAATGATTTAAACGAGATTAAAAAAATCATTGATGTATCGCCTCAAGAAACATCAGTAGCACCTAATTTAACAGTGATTGAAAATTTAAAATTTTTTGCCAATATTTATGATAAGTATGATGAAGCATATTTAAAAAAGGTTATTGATGTATTTGACTTAAATGAGGTAGTGAATAAACCTGTAAAGAAGCTATCTGGTGGGTATCAAAGAAGAGTATCAATAGCATGTGCATTAATATCAAAACCAAAAGTTCTATTTTTAGATGAACCAACATTGGGACTAGATGTAATATCAAGAAGAGAACTATGGAGAATAATATTAAAGCTAAAAGGTAAAATTACAATTATTCTTACAACGCATTATTTAGAGGAGATTGAAGCACTTTGTGATCGAATTTTAATTATGTCTAAGGGTAATGTTTTAGCTATTGGAACATCTGATGAAATAAAAAAGAATGCTGATGCAGTAACACTTGAGGATGCATTTGTTAAGATTGTGGAGGAAAAAGCAAATGAAAAGAACATTGACCTTTTTGAATAGAAACTTTAAGGAAATGGTAAGAGATCCTATAGTATATATATTTTGTTTAGGCTTCCCACTCGTCATGCTTATAATGTTTTCGGTTATTAATCATTTTACAGCAGGAAATACACCAACATTTGAGCCTACATCATTAATACCAGGAATTATGATGTTTTCATTTACATTTGTAATGCTACAACTATCACTACAGGTATCAAAGGATAAAACTAGTGCACTATTAAAAAGACTATATACGTCTCCGATGAAATCAATCGAATTTATTTTAGGATATGCTATTTTAGGAATTTTAGTTGGTCTTGCTCAATCTTTATGTACAATTTTATTTGGATTTATTATTGCTAAAATAGAAGGTGCAGTTTATTTTAGTTTTGCAAGATGCTTATTATTAATTTTAACCCAAATGCCAATTTTAATATTTTTTGTATTTTTAGGAATATTATGTGGTACAGCGTTAAGTGAAAAGAGTGCACCAGGAATTAGTTCAATATTAATTAGTGCTGCAGGAGTACTAGGAGGAAGCTGGATGCCACTTGAGACAATGGGAGGATTCAAATCATTTTGTAATTTCTTACCGTTTTATCCATCTGTATGCTTAGGAAGAATTGCGACAAAGGCGACATATGTATCTGGAGAGGTTTATTCTTTTTCAAATATTAGTATTGTTGGTCTTGTATTGCTAGCAATATATACAATTTTAGTACTTATAATATCAGTTTTAATATTTAATAGAAGACAAGACAATTAAGAGACAGCTTTTAAAAGTTGTTTCTTTTTTTCGTCTATTTTAACTTTGTTATTCATATTCTTTTATAGGGTGAAATGATGGAGGACTATAATCTAAAAATAGAAGATTTATTTAGTAAGTATAACACAGGCTACAATGGTATTTCTGAGGAACAAGCAGCTATTAGAATAAAAAAGAATGGCTATAACGAAATAAAGCTTAAGAACAAAAATACGTTATTTCATATGATTATTAATCAATTCAAGGACATGCTAGTATGGATGCTGATATTTAGCTCAATTATAACAATAATTATTGATAAGAATGATTATATGGATGCATTATTAATAATAATTGTTGTAATTTTTAACGCAACATTAGGAGTTGTTCAAGAGTATAAGGCTCGAACTACAATCAAAAAAATAAGTAGTCTTTCCCGTCATAATGCTCATGTAAAAAGAGATGGAAGAATAATTGAGATTCCAGCAAGAGAGGTTGTTATAGGGGATTTAGTTATACTTGATGCTGGAAATTGCGTTCCTGCTGATATTATAGTAATCAAATCGGCAGAGCTTCAAGCATTAGAATCAGCATTAACAGGAGAATCTAAATCTGTTTTAAAATCTAATAATACATTAACTGGTAGTAAAATAATAGCAGAAAGAAACAATATGTTATTTTCCTCAACATTTATTACATCTGGAAGTGGAGAAGGAATTGTAGTAAGTATTGGAAATAATACTGAAATAGGTAAAATTGCTAAAAATATTAATGATACATCAAGCAAGAAAAGCCCACTTGAAGAGGCAATTAAGCATATTAGTAAGCTGATTGGTGTTATCATTATGGGTATTTGTATTGTTATTTACGCTTTGGAGCTTTTTACATCGAGGAATGTTCTTGAATCCTTTAAAACAGCAGTGTCCTTGTCAGTTGCGGCAATACCTGAGGGATTATCAACTGTTATAACTATGGTGATGGCACTTTCAGTATTAAAATTATCTAAAAACAACGCAATCGTTAAAAGAATGCCATCTGCTGAGGCTTTAGGCGCAATTAGTGTTATTGCAACTGATAAAACGGGAACAATAACAACAGGGAATCTAACCTTAAATAGTATTATTGGGTTTGGTAGAACTGATGGAGAGGCTAAGGAGGCGTTTAGATTAGCATCCTTAAGTCCTACAAATGAAATAAATAGAATATTATTAGAATCTAAAACTAATTCTTATTTCAAGGCTATACCATTTTCGTCATCAAGAAAGCTAGAAACCATCATATATAAGGATGGAAACAAATATGTTTCATACACAAAGGGCGCATTTGATGTTATGTTTAAGCTAGCTATAAATAAGAATCAAAGTCTTTTAAATAAAGCAAAAAATGCTGCTACAAATTATAGAGTATTATTTGTTGCAAAAAAGGAAGGAAGCCTTGATGAGGTAAGTAAGGAACGAGATTTTAAAATAATAGGAATGGCATTGTTCGAGGATGAGATTAGACCAACTGCTATGCCAGCAATATTAGAGTGTAGAGAGCTTGGGGTTAAGCCGATAATGATTACGGGGGATTTTAAGGATACAGCCTTTAAAATTGCCAAGGAGGTTAAAATTGCATCAAAAATAGAAGAGGTGGCTACGCCCGAGATAATTCATAGTTTATCTGATGAAGAGTTAAGAGAAAGCTTAGATAAATATAGCGTTTATTCAAGGGTAGAGCCCTTAGATAAACTAAGAATTATCAAAGCCTATCAAAATAGAAAAGATGTTATTGCAATGACAGGGGATGGAATAAATGATTCTCCAGCATTAAAAAATGCTGATATTGGAGTCGCAATGGGAAATGGATCGGATATAGCAAAGGATGCGGCTGATATGATTTTGCTAGATAATAGCTTTAGAACAATTGTTTTGGCAATTAAGGATGGAAGAAGAAGCTATTTAAACATTCAAAAAACAATTAGGTATTTATTGTCCTCAAATATTGGCGAGGTAGCTCTAGTATTATTTGTAACTATCGTATGTATGGTAAATAGAAGCTTTGGGCCAGCTTTAAAGCCAGTCCATTTGTTATGGATTAATCTAGTAACTGATACCTTACCAGCTATAGCTATTGGTCTTGATAATACAACAATGATTAGTAATAGACCAAGGAAAAAGGATGAGAGGATTATTTCTAAAAAAATGATGTTAAGAATCCTATTTGAAGGAATAGTTATGGGATTAATGGCGTTTATTTCTTTTAGAATTGGAAGGAGTAAGGGGCTAGCTTATGGTCAAACAATGGCTTTTGTTTCAATATCTATGTCGCAGCTTTTCTTTAGTCTTGCATTACATGGCTTTAAAAAACTTACCAGCAATAAAATATTAAATATAGCATTTATTTTAGGTACTACCTTAACTTTAGGTGCATGTTATATTCTTGGTCCTGTATTTAAATTTGCAAGCCTTAGCATAATTGATTTAATTATTGCAGTACTCTTAGCATTACCATTACCAATAATAAATTCAATGATAAAATAAATCTAGCTAAAAAGAAAAAGCTTTCTAAATTAGTATACTAACTAAAATAGGAAGCTTTTTTATTATGCTATAAATGAATCGATAATGATTTCACCATCAAGAACCTCAATTTCAATTTGATGATTTCCGTTACTTAGAATTTCATAAACAGATAATACATCAGGATAAATTGTTATTTCCTTTGCTACAGAATCAATTGTTAGTCTTATCTTAGCTACTTTAGTATTCTTTGTGAAAATACCAAAAGAAGAACCATTAGTAGTAAGTTTAATTAAACCATTCCCTTTAATTACTGAACCAAAGGTTGATTGAGTATTAATCAATGTAAAGCTTGAGGTATCTTTTTTATAGTAAGATGCAGCACCAGGACAAAGAATATTTCCACTAACGCTTAACGCCATATTGATTTCTGATATTGCTACATAGCGATGATTAGATGTATCCGTAATAACAATTTTATAATATCTTATTTCTGATTTATTAAAGCTTACTGATAGATATCTTCCAGTGTATTGAACATCATTATAATCTCCTAAAAGTGTCATATTATCAACTGATTTACCGCCATATAGCTTAAATGTGATTGGCATATGCATTTGAACACCTGTATAGCCTGTTATCATTAAGGTGTCAACTATTTGTGTCTTTCCTAAATCAATTGTGAGTTCAAATGGCTCTGAGGAAATCATTTTACCATTAACACTATGGTATGAGGTACCTTCATTACCATCAATTACATTGTTGATTAAAAAGTTATCATCCCAAGAGCTATAGCTTTCTGTGTATGATATAATCTTTTGCGAAGAAGAATTACATCTAATGCTAGATGCTTTATATGTTTTTTTATAAGCATCATCTATTTGATATGATATAAAGCCTTTCGAATTACTATTATAAATATAGTTTGTACTAATGCTTTTCATAGTATCACCATTAAAGCTAGCAAATATTTCTGCAAAGGCATCATTATGGAATGATTGAATTGTGATTCTAAAGTAAACGTAATCTCCTTTTTTACAATTATATGTAACATTATCCTTTTCATAATTAATTGGATTTTCCTTTAAAGAATTAAATGTATCGGTATAATTATTTGAGTTAAGTGCAAATTCTACATAGGTATTAGACCGTGATGATGTTCTAACTCCAAATTTATATAAGCCATCGTTATCAATATAAATTTTGCCAGAATATGTATATATTTCTTTATTTTTTACCTGATTAACAAAATGCTTATTAATAATTTCATCATTCTTAGATGAATATCCATCAAAGCTGTTATTTACTGCAGTCTTAGCGTCTTTGTAGATATCAGTTGAGTATGTATATCTTGTGGCTTCAAGCCCTAAATAGTCTTGAATAAATTCAAAAATAAATTCTAAATCTTGAGTTATGGTGCCATTTGTTATCGTAATTATAAGCTTAATTTGACCAGAAGAGGCATTTTTATCTGGAGTATAGGTATAGGTTCCGTCATTGTTTTTGATTATCTTTCCAAATTTAGGAGAGGACACGGATTTTACTTTATAAGAAAACCCTTCTGGTAAAGTCAAATCATTATTTAAATCAATTCTTACATTTTCATTATAATTAATCTTATATGGTTTAACAGTAATAATATCCTTATTATTAATTACACGTCCAGTCTGATATTTTAATGTAGCAGGAATATATGGCTTATATTGTAAATATTTACTTTTTACATTATCAGACACAGTTTGATTTAAAATATTTTCAAAATAATATGACATATCATAACCAGTTATTGACGATAATGCTTCATACCATGTGTCAACTCCACCTTTTCCTTCACCATATTTAGCCGCATTAATGAAGGTATCAACTCCAAAGGTATGGATAATATCAGCATATGAGGATAAGCTACTAATGGCTTGACTTTCATTGCTAAGGCTTAGGGTTTCCTTTAGACTTATTTCTGGGTCAAGGTATTTATTCCAACCGTTTAAGCCTGTGCTTCTATAAGCAGATATATTAGTATTATTAATATAAGAAAGAAGGCTTATAGCATTATTTGTAACCTCATCACCCGGTGCAAAGCCATAACGTTGGAAGTGGTGATTAAATTCATGAATTGATCCCCATCCACCACTTTGAGTGAAGGAATCATAATTTAAGGCACTTGTCATCCAGCTAACTGGCATGTTACACCAGTTTCTTCCAACAATTGCACAGGCAGCCCCGGCACAAACAAAGGTGTCATAAAGAAATGTGATTCCCATACTTAAGGAAGAACCTGCAGGGATTTGTCTGCTAATATTAGATGTAGCTAGCCAGAATTCGGATATTTTATTTAAATTGTTATAATCTAAATTGGCATAGGACTTAGGACCTGAGTTCCTTACTGAATTATCCCAAACCTCCAGGTCAAAGTATGGAGCACTTGTTTTTGATAAACGATTAAATTCATCTTCAGTTGTAAGCCCATAAATAAAATGACAATATTCAACAGCTCCGCTTATTGTAATGCTAAAACTAGCTTGATTAACGGGTGTAACATATATTGGACCTCCTAAATATGCCCCAACATATGCTGTTGTTTCATCAACTAGCATTTCATTTCCTACGTGTGGCATTCTTGAAAAATCATCTCTTGCTTCCCAAATGTTGTTAAGTTGATTATTTTGAGGGAATTGTCCTATTTCGATCTTGACTCCACCTGTACGCTTTAAATCCTCATCAGAAATATCTACCTTAATTATTTCTCCTGCAGGTGCATATAGTCCAGTTATGTAGTTACCATTTTGTCTTGGATTAATAGTTATTTTTTTAATAACTGCAGGTTCAGTTTCAGCTACATTACCAAAGAAAAGGTTGTCAGAAGCAGTATGCTTATATAGCTTGCGGTTAAGCTTTTGATCATTTAGGTATAAATTGCCATCAGAATCCATTTTATCATAAGTAGAAGAACTACTACGTAAATAATTTGATTCATTGATTAATGCTACCTTTTCATCATATGTGATATTTGGTAGGCTTGTACCATATGAAGGATATCTGCTTAATCCTTCGTTTGAAATTTCAGGAGCTGTTCTTTTTGTATTTCCTAGTATTTCAAAGGATTGACCAATTTTTGTATTGGAAGTAGATAAGCTTAAATCTTCCCAATCTATAGGTGAATTATTATCACTTGTGGTAGCTTCAGATGGCTCGATAACGCTACCCTTTTTGCATGAAGAAAATGATAAAACACCCATTATAATTAAAATTATATAGAAAAATCTTTTACGCATTTTTATCTCCTCCTATTGTAATAGTATTTACCAATTTCATTATAGCATATTTTATATTTTTTAAAGTGATAATGCTCAAAAATGAAAAAATATAAAATTATCATAAATGCTTAATAAATAGTAATTTAATCTTTAAAAATGATTTCTTAAGTTTACTCTATTTCTAATATTTGATATAATTGAGGTAGTAGGTATTTATATGAAAAAGATTGCGACAATAGATTTTAAGGATTACGGAAAATACAACTACATAGAATTAAGAAAAGCTTCACGGGCAATTATTATTAAAGGTAATAAGGTCTTACTAATAAAATCATTTGAGGGAAATTATTACAAGTTCCCAGGTGGAGGAAGAAAGGTGTTCGAAACATCCATTGATGCTCTTATAAGAGAAACTATGGAGGAAGCAGGCTTCAAAATAATCAAATCATCGATTAAGCCTCTTGGGTATGTTGAGGAAATAAAAAAGCTATCGGGTAAAAATGAAGCAATGTTTAAGATGATTTCGGAATATTATTATTGCGATATTCAGGATGCGTTTACTGGGCAGGATCTTGATGAATATGAAAAAGAAGCCGGCTTTTTTCCGGTTTTAATTGATCCTAAGGAAGCTATTAAGATTAACGAGCAACATCTAAATGATTTAGATAAGCCTTGGATAAAAAGAGAGAATTTAGTCTTAAAAATTATCGCAAAATTAATGGAGGCGTAATATGAAAGCATTAGTATGCTATAATCCAAAAAGTGGTAAACAAAAATTATCAAATAAATTAGAATACGTTAAAACTGAATTGGAAAAAAAATATGATGCTGTAGATATATATGCTACAACAGGTCCGCAAGCATTAACTGAGCATTTAAGGGAAGTAGCTAGAGATTATGATTTGGTATTAATAAGCGGTGGAGATGGTACTTTAAATGAGGCTGTTACTGGACTGATTGAAGGAAATGCAAAGGATACAGCATTGTCTTATATTCCTGCGGGAACATGTAATGATGTTGGCTCTATGCTTCACCTTAAAAAAAGGATAAAGAAAGCATTAGCAAATACATTAAATGGTGAAAGGGTTAGAATGGATATTTGCAGGGCAAATGAGAAATGTTTTGCATATGTTTGTGGTTCCGGCAAGTTTATTGATATTGCCTATGCAACTCCCCATAAGCTAAAAAAACGAATTGGTAAGGCTGCATATTTTTTATACGGGGCTAAGGAACTTGCAGCTAGAAAGAAAATGCATTTGAAGCTTACATTTGATGGTAAAATAGTAGAAGGGGATTATTATGTAGCTTTAGCGTTAAATAGTGACCATGTTTCTGGCTTTCATATTAGAAGACGTCAAAAAGTTAAATTAAATGATGGTATTATTGATTTGACCTTGATTGAAAGTAAAGGTATTTTGAGCTGGCACCGATTGTTAAATTTTGTTATATTTGGTGATAAGAATATTTTTAAATATCACACGGAGCACTATCATGTATCAAATTTAAAAATTGAATCGGCTGAACCAGTAGAATATACAGTTGATGGTGAATATGCATTTAAAACGGAAGAATGTAATATTAGTCTGTTAAAAGAAGCTGTTACTATGATAGTTCCTATGAAGTCAAAAAAGAAATATTTTATGAATTAATACTATAGTACAAGTCATCACTACAAAGTGGTGGCTTTTTATTTTGATATTTTCTTAAAAAACTCAAACTATTGGAATTTTTTATTATTTTTCGGACACGATAATAAAAAGGGGTGTCCTATGAATAAGATTAGCTCAGCTGCCGGAATTGTTATTGTGTTTTTAAATAATTTTATCCTATTAGATTTTTATTGCTACCCAATATTATATGAAAATTCAGGATATAGTCTACCTTTTTATTTTGTTTTAGCCGCTCTTTTAACAATCATCATATATTTTTTAACACCTAAAATAACATTTAATCCAATCAAGAAGGTAAGACAAACTAAAGTACTAAGGATAATAATGACACTATATTTATTAATTGTAGCTACAATTGGAGTTTGCTTCGCGTCAGTCGCATTATCTTCGATTTTTTATGAAGGAAGGTCGTTTCTACCTTTTTTAATTATGTTCGTTATAGGTTCACTCTTCTTTTTAAATGTCAAAATTCCAATCATTATAAATACTTCCTTTATATTTTTTATAGGTACGATTTTTTTTCTTATTTTTAATACATTAAGGCATATAAATTTTATGGATTTTGATACTATTTTACTATTTAAGCCAAACAATATGACTATAAAAGGAATAATAATGATGATTTTTATTGTTCTAGATTCATATCTATATATTTTAATTATTCCAATGCTTAAGCATAGAGGAAAAAAGGTAATTATAATAGGTACTTTATTATATTTTTTAATGGAGCTTGTCGAATCAAGTTGTCTTTTAATGATTCTAGGCTTATCTTTAAATAAGTTCTATGGATTTGGCTATTTTTTATATTCAATTGAGCCAATTGCAGGAATTATTGGCAATTTTGATTTTGTCTATATTTATCTAATTACAGTTTCTGCTATTGTAAAAACAGTTATTTGTTTAAATATGATAAAACTATTTAACTTTGAAAAAATAAAGGTAGTTATGCCAATAGTAGTAAGTTTCCTTTTAATTGGAGGCTATTTTTTATCATATTATTACTACATAATAGATGATAAGCTATACATAATAATATTTGGAATAATCATAATTCCGATTGTTTTTATTATTTATTTATGGAGATGGTATTTTGAAAATAAGCGAGCTAATAGAAGCTCTTAACGATTCAACAGATGTTACTATAATTACTAGTATTGAAGGACATGTTTTAATCTATCAAAATGATTCATTTAATATAGATGTTTTTAATCGTAAGTATTTACCAATTTATGAGCGTAATAATAAAAGCTTTATTGATTTGTTTCCTGGCGTTTGTAAAAAAATAGAAGAAAATAATATAAAAAATATTTTAAGTCTTTTATTTACTGGTATGTTGATAATTTATGAGAAAAAAACTGATAGCTATTTTATGCTTGAACTTATTTCAAGAACGGTTAGACAAACCTCCGATAGCTTGCAGGAACCGGAAGCTATTACTGGTTCAAGAGATGGCTTTGTTGAAAATATCAAGTATAATATTACCATCGTAAGACAACGGGTAAAGGATAGTGATTTGCATATTGATGAGCTAATATTAGGAAGGAAGAGTAAAACTAAAATTAATGTTTTATCATTAAAAAACATTACGAATAAGGGCTTTATTAAGCAAACCTTACATTATTTAAATAAAATAGATACAGACGCTATTTTAACAATAGAGGATATAACTACGGTATTTCAGGATGGATGTATTATGCCGCAGTATCTATATGTAGGTGCACCAGATATTGCATCTAGAAGATTGCTTGATGGTGAGATATTAATATTTGCAGATAATATACCATCGGCTATTTGTCTTCCTAACACAATTTCTTCTTTTTTAAGAAATAGAGTGGAGCACGTTAATTTACTTTTTTATTCTACCTTTGAAAGAATATTCTTATATTTATCGGTCTTTTTATCGGTCTTTTTCTTGCCTATTTTAACCTGTTTTCTTACGTTTCAATCAGATTCACTTTCTTTATTAACGCTATCAACTGTTAAAGTTTCCCAGGAAGGAGTATTTTTACCGATATATTTACAAGTGTTTCTCGTTTTGTTTTTATTTGAGCTATATTATATAGTCTCGTTTAAATCGCCAAAGCTTACACTATCATCCATGGTTGTGCTTGTGGGTGGTATTATAATTGGGCAAAATACGGTAGAATCAGGGATGGTCGACGTGTTTATAATTACAATAGTTGCACTATGTTTTTTAGCAACATTTACCATATCATCAAACTCTACGTTTGTAATGAGCTTATCTTTAATTAGAATAATGCTACTAATAAGTACCTTATTTTTAGGATTGTTTGGGTTATCTATTGCATCTTTTTACGTTGTATGTAAGATTGCGGATGAATCAAAATTTCACTCTGATTTCCTATACCCGTTTATTCCTTTTTCTAAAAAGGGAATTAAGAAGGCAGTTTTATATGATTCCTCCTTTGAATTAAAAACACGACCTGCTCCTTTAAAAACTATTACTAAAAGGAGAAAAAGATGAAAAAGTTATTAATGCTTATAATAGTATTTGTTGCATTTTATTTGGTAGGGTCACGTTTTGTTATATCAAATAATATTTATGTGTGTGCTATTTATATTGATTATAATGATAAGTATGAGCTAACAATGCTTTGCCCAAGTGCTAGCTCAGTTGGAAGTAAGGATAAGCAGGATATTAGTTCATCCCTTATTAAATGTGAAGGAAATTCCTTAGATGAGGCATTTAATGAGGCCGCGACGTCATCAGTATTAACAATTAATTATCGACATATTGTTAGCATTGTATTCAATATAAATGCTTTTAATAAAAGGATTTTAGATGAATTTAATCGATTCATCTCCAATAATTCATTTATTGATTTTAATTTTTATGTATTTACAACATCAAAAAAAGGAGATGAGCTATTTAGCTTTAAAAATCCGGATGATGTTTCTAGCTATTTTTCGGTTTTAAATCTTAATGCATTATCAAGGTATTTATATACATATGCTTCACCTATACATTATGTTGAATTTTTAAAAAGGTATTCAGATAATGAAACCATTAATTTGCCATATATTGAAATAAATGAAAATTATATTATTGACGATAAGACTACAAAAAATATTTTTATAAATGGGGTTACAAGCTATTATGAGGGGAAAATAAAAATAACTCTAAAGGAAGATAATCCGTATTTATTTTTATTGAACGAATTTACTGAAGGGTCAGTATATATTGATAAATATGATGCGATTATTAAAAGAAATACTTTATCATATAAATACAATGATAAATTGATTATTAAAATTAAAATAAAATATAAAGGTTTACTAAATCTTGATAATACACTGGAGCTTAGGGAATTTTTGTTAATGAAGCTTGATGATAATATAAATTACTTATTAAAAAATGATATCGATTACTTAAATCTAAAGTATATAAATGATATATATAAGAAGAACTATACGTATCAGGATATTAAATTTAAAATTTTATTGAATAAAATGTAAATATTTTCAAAAAATTGATTTTTATATCTTTACTTTTTAAAATAAAAGTATAAAATAATGTGTGCAAAAAAGAGGTGCTGCTTTATGAGTAAGCTTTTTAAACCAGTAGATCTAACAAAAGGGACAATTTGGAAATCAATTTTAATTTTTACATTTCCAATATTGCTAAGTTATGTATTTCAGCAAATATATACAATTGCCGATGCAGCAATTTGTGGTCAATTTTTAAATGAAAATCAGGTTGCAGGAGTAAATAATACAGGGAATTTAGTGTTCATTGTTTTGCAATTTGCATTTGGATGTACTGCTGGATTTTCGGTTATTACTGCTAACAAGGTTGGTCAAAACGATTGCAAGGGAATATGTAAATCCTTTGCTATTCAAATTAAGCTATCATTATACATTGGTATTATTTTAACAATATTAGCATGCTTGGTTATTGATCCATTACTTGCAGTTATTGGTCTTAGTGCATCAGTAAATCCAATTCAAAATGAAATCTATGAATCAGCTAAATTATATTTATTGATTATATTTTTAGGATCGTTAGCGCAAATTTTTTATAATTTGATTTGCTCATTTTTAAGAAGTGTGGGAGATTCTCTTTCACCACTAGTATTTTTGATATTCTCAACTGTTTTGAATATTATATTAGATATTTTATTTATAGCTGTGTTTAAAATGGGTGTTGCTGGCGCAGCAGTAGCTACTGTTATAGCACAAACTGTTTCAGCATTAGGCTGCTTTATATATACATTCAAGAAATATCCTCAATATAGATTACATAAAGACGACTTTGCTAGGGATATTAAATTTAATATTAAGCATTTAAAACTAGGTTTACCGCTTGCATTTCAGTTTTCTATTTTATGTATTGGACTTATCGTAATGCAGGCTGTTATTGTAAAATTTGATACAGATCCTACTGGAATAGTTGTTTCATCATATGCTCAAAATGGATTTGGAGCTGCAACAAAATTAAACAGCTTTTTAATGTGCCCATTTAATGCACTAGGAACAGCAATGCTATCATATTGTGGTCAAAACTTTGGCGCAAATGATCAAAAAAGGATTAAAAAAGGTGTTACACAAGCGTTAATAATTTCATTTGTTTTTTATTTAGTTTTTGGTGGTATTGGTATGCTACTTACAATCAATGGTGCATATATGTATATATTTTATTCTGAGGATAAAATAAATGATATAACAATTCATTATGGTAATATTTATCTATATTGTGATTTATCTTTATATTTTATATTAGGAGTGTTGTTTGTATTAAGAAACTCTTTACAAGGAATAGGTGCAGCATTGTTCCCATTTCTTGCCGGGGTTGGAGAACTATGTGGAAGAACAATTGTATGTTTAATTTTACCTAGATTGTTAAATGGGGGTCCAATTAATACTCAAGCCTCATCAAGGGCATTATATGGATTAACATTCGCTGATCCAATGGCGTGGACTTTTGCCGTTTTAATTATGATGTATGGAGCTATAAAATATATTTATAAATGTCCAACTAAAAGTATAATAGAGTGAATTATAAGCCCCAAGAGGGCTTTTTATTTGGCTTATTTTGTTGAATAATGTAAGAATAATTGCTATAATAAGGTTAGAAGAAACGATATTTTTAAAGAAAAAAAGGAAAAGAAACTATATAAGATAATGCTAGGAGGAATTAAGATGAGTAAACATCGTTTAAGTGATGTAAGAGTTCCAATAGAACTCGATAATCCGTCAATCGAAAGAGAAGAGTCTCTTTGTATTGAGTGTGGAATGTGTAAGAATGTATGCCAGAAAGATATAAACATTTATGGAAATTATTCACTTGATAAAACAAATGATAATGCAATTTGTGTTAATTGTGGACAATGTGCAAATGTATGTCCCACAAATGCGATTCATGAAAAATATGAGTATCCTGATGTAAAAAAAGCGATTTTAGATCCAAATAAAATTGTTATTTTTTCAACTTCTCCATCAATAAGAGTTGCTCTTGGTGAAGAGTTTGGACTTCCTTTTGGTAGCGTTGTTGAAGGTAAAATGGTTTCATTGTTAAGAGCACTTGGAGCTGATTATGTACTTGATACTTGCTTTGCTGCTGATTTGACTATTGTTGAGGAAGCTAGTGAGCTTATAGAAAGAATTACAAAGAAAAATAAGCCACTGCCTCAGTTTACTTCATGCTGCCCAGCATGGATTAAGTATAATGAAATGTATCATCCTGAACTTTTAGATAATATTTCAAGTGCTAAAAGCCCTATTTCTATGCAAGGACCTACTATTAAAACATATTTTGCAAAGAAAAAAGGTATTGATCCTAAGCAAATTGTTAATGTTGCAATCACTCCTTGTACTGCTAAAAAGTATGAAATAAGAAGAGATGAGATGAATAGCGCTGGTAAATATTTAAATGAACCAGAACTAAGAGATATGGATTATGTAGTTACTACAAGAGAATTAGCAAAATGGGCCAAAGAAGAAAAAATTGATTTTGATAATTTAGAGGATAGTAAATTTGATAGTCTTCTTGGTGAAGCAAGTGGTGCTGGTATTATTTTCGGTAATACTGGTGGTGTTATGGAAGCGGCCTTAAGAACTGCGTATGAATATATTACAAATAAACCTGCGCCAAAAGAGCTTTACAAATTAGAACCAGTAAGAGGATATGAGGCAATTAAAGAAGCGTCCCTAGATATTGCGGGTATAGTTGTTAATGTTGCAGTTATATACGGACTTACAAATGCTGAGAAATTTATAAAAGAATATATGCCTAAAAAACAATATCATTTTGTTGAGGTTATGACATGTCCAGGTGGATGCATCGGTGGTGGTGGACAGCCTAAGACTTTAGCTTCAAAATTAGAAGAGCAAAGAAAGAACCGTATTCAAGCATTGTATCAATTAGCAGATAATAAGAGCTTACAATTTAGTCATAAAAACACTGAAATAGCAATTTTATACAAGGAATTTTATAAAGAACCTTTATCAGAGCTTGCAGAAAAAATGCTTCACACAAAATACACTGATAAGAGTGATATGTTAGGTGCTAAGGAATCTAAAAAATGGGTTTGCACAATTTGTGGCTATATTCATGAAGGCCCTGATGCTCCAGACGTTTGTCCTATGTGTGGGCAAAGCAAAGAATACTTTGAGCTAGTTACTTCTGAAAATAAGAAAAATCCATACGAAGGAACTAAAACAGAGAAGAATTTGAAAGAAGCCTTTGCGGGGGAATCTCAGGCAAGAAACAAATATACTTATTTTGCTAGTGTTGCCAAAAAAGAAGGCTATGAGCAAATTGCTGCCCTATTCTTAAAAACTGCAGACAATGAGCGTGAGCATGCTAAATTGTGGTTTGATGAGTTAAAAGGAATAGGAGATACAATTCAAAATCTAAATTCAGCTGCAGATGGTGAAAATCATGAGTGGACAGATATGTATGAAAGATTTGCAAAAGATGCTGAAGAGGAAGGATTTAAATCCTTAGCTGAAAAATTTAGAATGGTAGCGGCAATTGAGAAGCATCATGAGGAAAGATATCGTACTTTGCTTAAAAATATTGAAACTGCTCAAGTATTTGAAAAGAGTGAGGTTAAAGTCTGGGAGTGTCGTAATTGTGGTCATATTGTAGTAGGTACGAAAGCTCCAGATGTTTGTCCTGTATGCTTATATTCTCAAGCATATTTTGAGATAAATGAAAATAATTTTTAGATGATTTATAATAAAATGAAGAAGTAAATTAGGATTAGTTTAGTATTTTTTGTAGTTTCAATAGTTTCTGGTATGTTTTACAGAGAATTTACTAAAGCTATGGATTTAGAGCATGTGTATACACCATTAGGATTAGCACATTCACACTTTTTAGTTTTAGGAGTCTTATTTGTTTTAGTATTTGGACTTATTAATTTAAAATTTAATAATGAGGGCAGCAAATTATTTAAATATGGATTAATAGGCTATATTGTAGGTGCATCAGGAACTGGTATTATGTTAGTTGTTCGCGGAATCTTTGATGTTTTACTTCAAGCAAAAAAGATAAGTGAAGTGTCAGGGGATGCTGCTTGGAGCGGTATTTCTGGTATTTTCCACATTATATTAGGAATTAGTATTGTAATGATTTTTATTTCATGGTTAAAAAATAAAAATGAAAATTAATAATGATAAAGCTCTTATGGTTTTGAAATTTCAAAATTAAAGAGCTTTATTATTAGCCTTAGAAAGGAAGTATATATGCAGTTAGGGGTTCAAATTTCTGCAATCGCATTTACGATAGCAATTTCGATTAACTATTTTAGATTTAAACGATTACCACTCCGCTCTACAAGGTTCTTTACAGCATTTATTTTAGTATCGCAAATATATATGCTATTTGATTTACTAACAGTTTATACAATAACTCATATGGATAGCGTATATCCATGGTTTAATAGACTTGCTCATCAGCTTTTTATTGGCTCAATTGATTTGATCATTATGATGCTATTTTTCTATGTGGATATGAAATATAGACATCAAAGGAAATATAAAATTAGTGAGCTTGTATTAAGGTTGATTCCAACAATTATAGCTTTAGGATTTATAATATTTGGTGATTTAAAGTATTATGTAGAGGAAGATGGATATTATTCATATGGAATGATGGCAAATACAATCTATGTTTTAGTATGCGTATATCTTATACCAACAATATGTTTAGTTGCAAAAGGAAAAGCATTTTCTAAGCAAAACAAATTGATGAAGCTGAGCCGCACACTCGTTTATTCATTTACGAGTTAGGCTCGGTTTATTTTTATCAAAAATTATGAAATTATATTTTTAATATGCATATGTCAATCATTTTTTATCAAATTATATACTATGTATATAAATTCCATTTTTTTCTATGTAAATGTCATAAAATATGGTAAAATATTATTGAAGGATGTGATACTTTGAAGCATGGCAGAGGTTACGTTTATGACTTATATTATCATATCGTTTGGTGTGTTAAATATAGTCATAAAATACTTGTTAATGAAATAAAGGATGACTTTATAGGTAATAAAAAATATATCAAGAATCAAGGTGAAGAGGATGCAAAAAGGGATAAAGATAAG
>CAMELE010000006.1 GCA_945923475.1 uncultured Mollicutes bacterium | reverse complement strand
GTCCGAAGGACATTGAAGTGAGAATCTTATGACTTAAGTCATGAGAGGTTCAAAATACCACATTTATATATTCAAAGGATGATTGCTTTGAAATAAAGGATAAGCTTTATCAAATTGAAAATAATTTAATGAATGACGTATTTTTAAGATGCTCAAAATCAATGATTTGTAACTTAGGTAAAATAAAAGCTGTAGAAAAGGAAAAGAATAGTAGATTATCTGCAATACTTTTAAATGATGAGATTATAACTATATCTCGACAATATGTATCAGAATTTAAAAGAAAGTGGACTAATTAATAAGATCATTCATAAGATAGAATGGTCTTTTTATTATTAATTATTGAATTAAAATAAAAAAATATCGATAAACGATAAAAAAATATTGACAAATGATAAATGATGGATTAGTATAGTATTGTAAATTAGGGAGGATATAAAAATGAATAAAGAATTTACAAAAAAAGAAAGTCATGATAAGCTTGTTAAGCTATCAAGCGTAATTACCACTATTATTACAGTATTTCAAATTCTACTTATAGTAGGTGCAGCAGTATGTGCAATTTCAACAATTCTAGGATTTTTAGGCTTCGGGCTTGGGTGGCCAAACGCTATTTATGAAAAATTCCCAAAGCTAGCTAGTGTAACAATTGATTACAAAGCTGATTTATTTGATATGGATTTAGTTAAAGAAAAAATTACAGTAAAAGAACTATATGAAGCAAATATGCTAAACAAGTTAGCTTTAGGATTAGCAATTAATTCATTTGTAGGTGCTATCCAATGCGCTGTTATTTTTGTAGCGTTAACATTATTAAAACCATTATTCAAAACTATCACTAAATCAGAATCTCCATTTACTTATGAGATTTTAAACAAACTTAAATTTGCATTTGTTCTAATTACTATTGTTATATTATTTAAATCCGTATTTATTGGAATAATTGTAGCTTTGTTCCTAGCATGTATTTATTTTATGTATATGTACGGAGTAAAAATGCAGGAAGATGAGGATATGACGCTTTAATGATTAAACTTAGATTAGATAGAATAATGGTTGATCGTGGCATATCATTATCAGATTTGGCAGTCAAGGTTGGAATTACTAATGCTAATATGTCAAATATAAAAACTGGTAAGATAAACGCTATTCGTTTTTCAACCTTAGATGCCATATGCAAGGCACTAAATTGTCAACCTGGTGATATACTTGAATACATTGAAGAGGAAAGTGAGAATTAATTTTCTCACTTTTAACATTTTTTAAACAATTATCTAAACAAATATTAACAACAATGTTGTAAAATTAAAATCGTAAAGGATTTGATAATTATGGATAATAAAGAAATTAAAAGAATAAGTGCAAAATATGAGGAAAAAGGAAGAACATAATTATATGAGATTAAGGAATTAGATTTAAAAGCCAAAAGACCAGCAATTATATTTGGTGCTATATTTGGTGCGGTATCACTATTAGTTTTAGGATTTGGAATGAGTATTTGTTTAGGTGCTATTTTAAATGATTACCTTTGGATTGGAATAGTTGTAGGAGTATCAGGACTGTTATTATGTGCTTTAGACTTATTATTGGTTAATATTATTCTTAAAAAAGGCAAGGAAAAATATGGACCAAAGATTTTAGAAATCGCAAATAAATAAAACAATTAAACAACAATACTTTTGTCAAGATTTAATTAATGCTTGATTTGACAAATAAATTATGCTATACTTTAGAGGCAATTGGAAATTAGGGGCGTAGCATAATGGTATTGTTGCGGTCTCCAAAACCGTCCGTGGGAGTTCGATTCTCTCCGCCCCTGCCATATTAAATAATTATGTCATTAAGCTATGCTTGGTGACTTTTTTATTTTTTTAGTAAATTTTACAAAAAAAATAATAATGGTAAAAAATGTATGTTATAATAAAGGTAATGAAAGGCTAGGTGATAGAATGGAATTTGTCAAAAAATTGATTATTTTTGCTCCAACTATCTTATTTTGCTTAATTTTGCTATGGGAGATTTTATCTGGATTAAGAAGAGGATTAAGAAAATCTGTAATTCTTTTTATAAATATGGCATTAGCATTAACAATAAGCATTGTTATATTTGAGATAATGTTTGGCGGAAATTTAGATACCAAAATAGTAGGCAGAGCAGATTTTATACTTGGCTTATTTAACAAATCGCTTCAGGATTTATTTAATACATCAGAATCATACACAAAGCTTTCTGAGTATTTATATGTTTTTATTACAAATAACATGAAGGAATTTGTTTTTACTGAGGCAGATCTTTTGACTTTTTTATCATTAGCAATGGCTCTTGCACAGTCAATCGTTAAAATTATAGGATTGATTTTTGTGCTTTTGATGTATGGTATTTTCAAATTTATTTTCTATATTGTTTATTTGATATTCTTTAAGGAAGGAAGAAGGAAAAAGAAAATAAATCAAGAATATGAACTTGGGAATAGGTCTACAAGATATAAAAGAAGAGCTTTATTTGGAGCACTAGTAGGCCTTGGTAGAGGAATAGTACTAGGGGTTCTAATTTTTAGCTTTATTGGTTCGTTCTTTTATATTTTTACAGATGGAAGGTATTCTAAGGAGGAAGAGACCTTTGTAACAGATGATAGATACTATATAAATGAAATTGCCAACATGGTAAATCAATATGGTACAGTTGGAATAGGAAGTATTTTAGAATCTGCTAAAAATCCGAATGATGTTCCGTTTTATTTGCTAATAGCAGATGCATTAACGGTTGGTAAATACGAGGTTTCTGGTGAAAATCCTAAGGAGGGCTCAGTTTATTTAAGAAATGAACTTGCTCCGATTGTAAGCATGGTTAAGGATGCTTATTTGGTCGCTTTTCAATATGGTGTTGATTTGAATCAAATAAATGATTCGGGATATTTATCAGAATTTTTAAAGAAAGAAGTTGATGGAATCTCGTTTGCTGATAGAGTAGATTCTATAATTGATAGATATAGTTTTGGTGAATGGACGCTTCTTTTGAGTCAAAGCCTTTTAAATGCCGTAGCTAATTCAATAGAATTGAATCCTGATTCTAAAGAACTAGGAAATCAAATTTTATATTACGTTTTAGCTGGAGAGCACGCGATCAAAGCGGAGGATTTGGTTACTAATGAAAATATAAATTCAGTTTTAAAATTCGCTATTTGTGCTGTTAAAAATATGGATGAATTAGAGGAATTCGGAAATAGATTTACCGAATCTGAACAAGCACAGCTCGCTTATGGCGTTAAAAGAACAAGTGAATCAGCTGCAAGCTTTAGTGGAGTTACAGAAACAATAAGAGCACTTGATAATGTACTAAATAGTTTAGATGGTGTTAAGAATGAATTAATAACAGATATTGTTGTTGTACTTGTTGAATGTAATTTACCTGAATTTTCATTAGAAGGAGTTAAACTTGAATCTGATGAATTTTCTGCTTATAAAATTAAGTGGAAGGAAGATATATCTAGTTTATTAGATATAGTTTGTGATACAGTTGATTTCATCGCAAAGAATAATATTTATACATCTGATGAATTGATTGAAAAAATAGTAAATGACTTAGACAATGAAGATAGTGTTGGATCTAAGCTTATTGATAATTTAACAAAATCAGATTTAAGTGGTATTTTGTTAAATGCAAAGGGATTTACATCATACATCAATAGCATGCTTGAAACTAATGGAATTACATTTATTTCTTTACCATCCGATATTGTATATGGGAATTATTACAATGCTAATGGAGAAGTTGTTAGAGGAGAATTATGTAATTTAATTCATAATGCTAAACCAAAGATTAAGACTGTTTATAATGTGATTATGAATTCTAAAACGGATTCAGAGCTTTTAAATGGTTTAATTAGTAAGGAAAATGGCTTGTTTGATTTAGTTTCAAATGTTGTAGATGATACTAGTGAAAGCTATTCAAAGCTCATTCATAGTCTTTTCTCACAAGCATTAATTAATTTTGATGAATTAAATGTTGGCTTTAGAATTGTTATAGATGAAGATATGATTAATTCTAATGGCTATATTAAATCTGCTGAATTAAAGGATGGAATTAGTACATTGAGTGAATTTGTCCCTTATTTTATGGCAGAGGAAATTGATTATAGTTCGCTTATTACAGTTGAAAATGTTGAAAAAATAAAGAATTGTAAGCTTTTATATGCGACAGGATCAGTTTTGATTTATGATTTACTATCTCAAATGGAACAAATTGGTAAATATATACCAGCCAGCTATAAGCTTGATACGGATGATAATATTAAAGCTAATTTATCGAAATGGACTGATACAAATGGAGAACTATTAACAATTGTTAATGCTGTAATTGATTGTGAATTAATTGATGTATTGTTTAAGGATGAAAGTAATATTAATTATGCAGATATCATATTTAATGATGTTGAAGGCTTTAGTACAACATTAGAGCATGCGATAGATGATTCAGTATTACTTAATTGTATATTGACAGGTATTGTAACAGAAATTGATTTAGGTGATTTTGCAATTAAAATTCCAACAGCTGCCCAAGCTATGCCTATCGATGGATTAAAGAGAATTAAGGGAAATCAAATTTCTGGTCTTATTGATATTTGTAAGGATTTAGGACTTGATGAGATTATTAAAAATGCCTTATCAGCAAATGAGGCTTCAATAGATCCAGATAGTATTATTTCTAAAATATTAGGATCTAGCAATGATGCTATTAGTAGTCTATTTAAAAATTATGTTTTAAATGCTACAATTACTAACTTCTTATCAGGTATGCTAAATGATTCTTCTGTTATTGATTTAGTAATACCAGTAGAGTGCTATGATGGGGAAGTTGATAATAATGAGCATTTAATTGTGGATTCAACAGAATATGAAGCCTTTATTAATGTTGCAAAAATTGTATTTGAAACAGAGGATGAAAGTGGTAATAAAGTATATTCTTATAATAATATAAATTATAATAATATTTTGCAATATAAAACAATTGACACTATATTAACATCTAATATTTTCTGTGCAACATTATCATATTTTATAGTGACTAAGCTTCCTGAATATGCTAGTGATTTTATTGCAATTCCTTCTAATTACATTTGTAGTAAGGATGAGCTTATTAATGAATATTCAAATACAGCATGGTCTACTACTAATGAGTTTAAAAATGTTTTCTATGCTATATGCGATTTAGGAATAGAATTTGATCAAAACAATGAAATAGCAATTAATGCTGGTTCTATTATGACTAATTTGCTGGCTGATGGAACAATAGATAGGGTATTAAATTCAAATATTATTCATTTATCAGTTTCCAAAATTATGATGAATACTCCACAGATTACTGTTGTTGATGGAGTAAAAGAAGCATATTCAGATACAGAGGTTTGGATAAAATCAACTGAATTAAAGGAAATGATACATACTTTAAACGTTGTATTAGATTCTTATGATTTTAGTAGTTTAGAGTCTTTTGATAAAATTGGTAGCGTAATTGAAGTAGATAGTATTGTCGATAAAATTGCTTTAATGGATTTTGAAGAGATAAAGGATGCCTTAGGAAGTATCATTATTCAATCTACACTTTCTCAAACATTACTTGATAATTTATCTACGGTTGATGTTGAATATATTAGTATCCCAAATTCAATATCATCTAAAGGAATTTATTCAATGATTCAAATGAATGAGGATGGATCAATGAAAAATGAAGATGGAGAATTATTTAGAATATTAGAGGCTCTTTATGCTCTTGACAAGATTGATATACTAAAGGGTAGTATTGATGTGAGAGCTTTCCTTGATAGTGTTCTTACTTTAAATGATAGTTATGATTCTGAAAGAACAATTCTTGATGTTGTATCAGATAGTAAGGTTATTTGGTATACATTAACTAAATATATAAACAGTAGTTCAGTATCTGTTGTTGATGTTCCTAAAGCTGCACTTGATGTAGATGGGGAGGATTTATATCTAAAGCGTACTGAGGCATCTGGATTAGTTAATGCCTTAAATAGACTTAATATCGATATAAATTCGTCTGAAGATATTAATATAGATACGCTTTTAAGCAATGTATCAAATAATGCGGATGTAATTTCTGATTTAGTAAATAATTCGTATATTATTAGATTCACCTTGACTAAAAAATTAATGGATTATAACAGTAACAACGAGGATTCAACCCTTAGTGTTCCAAATGCGGCTCTTGAAACAGAAGAGGATGATTTATATGTTAAGCGTTCTGAGATAACTGCTTTAATGAATGCTATAAAGGACTTAGATATTGATATATCAACCTCTGGTGGTGTAGATATTAATACAATCCTAAACAATACAACAAATAATGCTGATACGATAGCAAATTTGGTTAATGATTCATATATTATTAGATATACATTAACTAAGATAATTGAGGATATTAGTAATCAAGATAATAGTCAAATTAAATTTGCAAATGCTGCAAAAGAGTTATATACAGAAACAAACGAGGTATTTATTTCTCAAGAAGAGGTTCTTGGCCTTGTAGGTGCGGTTAAGACATTAGGAATTACTAGCTTAGAAACAGTTAATATTGAACAGTTTATTGATAATGATAATTTATCTACTGTCTTTACTGATTCGTACATTATGAAGCTTGCTTTGACAGATAAGCTTTTAGGAATATCAAGTATTGTTGTTCCATATTATGCAAGAACAATCATTCAGGGTGAAGTATATATTAAGGATGATGAAATAACTAATCTTGTAGTAGGTGTTCAAAAGATTGGTATGAATAGCTTTAGCAGTATTGAGATTGATGATTTGTTAAGTGTAGATAATATTTCAGGATTTATTAATTCATCATATATTTTAAGAGCAACAATTTATGATAAGCTTAAGAATGTAAGCTCTATTGATATACCAAACATTTCATTAGAAAGACTTGCATCAGATGAGTTTGAAGAAACAGATATATTGTTATCAAAAGCTGAGGTTACAGGCTTAATAACGGTAATTACAAGTCTAAACATTACATCGTTTGATAGTGTAACAATTTCAACATTCCTAGCCAATATTGTAAATGGTGAAACATTAAATCAATCAGATATTATTAGATATACAATAACTAACGCTATGCTTAAGGAAGAATGTCCATTTGACGTTCCAAATGCAGCAACTGCCTTTGAGCAGGAGCAAATGTTATTAACAAAGGATGAAATAGTTGGTCTTGTTGGAGTAATTAAGGCTTTAGGCTTAGCTGATTTCAATGATTTCAATATGGATGAAATCTTTGGAGGAACTACCTTAGCAGAAGATTTAGCAAATGCAATTAATGAATCATTTGTTGTAAGGTACACAATTACTCAAAAGATGAATGAAGATGGAAGTCCTTTAAAAACTCCAAATATAGCTCTTGAAATAAACGAAGAACAAAGCTATATTACCAAGAATGAAATGGTTGGATTAGTTAAGGTAATTAAAAAGCTTGATATTAGCAACTTTAATGATTTCACAGCTTCAACAATTTTAGGTGGAGTATTAACAGATGCAGCAATAAACGAGTCATATACTGTAAGATATGCGGTGTCTAATCAGTTAATTAAGGAATCAAGTCCACTTGATATTCCTAGTGTTGCGGTTGAAAAATTAGAAAATCAGGAATACATTACAAAATCTGAAATTACGGCTTTAATAAATGTCATTTCTGGATTACAGCTTGAAAACTTTAATGACTTTAATGCTACAACAATTCTAAATGGATCTTTATCTGATACACTAATCAATGATTCTTACATTATAAGATATACAGTTACTAATAAGATTAGTAATGATACAAGTTCATTCAATATTCCAAAGAACGCTCTTGAAAGAATTAATGATGAAGCATTTATTACAGAAGTTGAAATAACTAGCTTTATGGATTCTATTTCCGGATTATCAATTGGTTCGTTTGAGTCATATGATGTTAATAGCTTGCTTGCAAGTGATGGAATAGCTACAAAGATTAGTAATTCGCTAATTCTTAGATATACATTTACAAATAGTATTTTAAATGTTTCTGCATTCAGCTTCCCAACTGTAGCGTTTGAAGACTTAACTGCTTCATTTGATAGTACAGTTGAAATGTTTATTACTAAATCTGAAATTACAAAACTGATTTTTGCATTAAATGAAATAGGATTTAATTTAGATAATGTAAATGTTAGCCTAGAAAGCGTAATTAGTAAAATTGATACAGTGATTTTGAGTGACATTCTTTATACAACTATATCTGATGCATTATTTGAGGCTGGATCAAAACTAAATGAACCAGATCTAACAAACAGAACAATGGTATTAGAGGATAGTATTATTGGTGGTGCTACACATTATACTATTTCAAGAAGTGAAATTTTAACTTACTTCGCAGTTGCAAGCTCATTAGGTTTAGATTCATATGGTGAATCAATATCATTTGATGGCATGCCTGTAGAAAATGTTTATTCAACAATCGGATATATGATTAATTCCCAAATTATCCTATGTACATATAGTGATGTTATTGTAGATTGGTTTGTGTCTAAATATTATGTTTCATGTCCAACAGTAGACGTAACTAATGTTTATATTTCATCAACAGGTGAAGGAACATTAAGTACATTAAGTATTGTTGATAAGGATCAAATCATATCATACATATAATAGTAAAAAATAAAATGGTTAATGAAGTATTATAGCTGCATTAACCATTTTTATTGTTAAATAAAATACATTGAATAATTTCTAAGTAGTTTATATTTATCTTTTTTTATTTCATCATGATTATTATTTTTCTTGGATTCTTAAGGATATTTCACCTGCTAGATTTTGCTCAAATATTTCCTTAATCTTATCTATTTTATCTGTTTGACCTAATGCCCACATTAGCTTTGTAATTGCTGCCTCAGTTGTCATATCATAGGCTTCAATTACTCCTACACTTAATGCTTTTTTACCAACCTGGTATATATTAAAGTTAGAAGCCTCATACAAACACTGGCTACATACAACAACCGGAATATTTTTATTATAAGCATCCTGAAGCTTTGAAACGAAATCTCTTCTAATGAACTGAATTCCACCAGCACCAAAGGCTTCAATTACAATACCCTGTACTTTCGCTTTAATTAGCATATCAATGATAGTTGGATTAGTTGCAGGCGTAAGCTTTAACAAAAATACATTACTATTAATTCGATTATTAAAAATTGTATCCTTATCATGATGAGGGATAAGCTCTTTCCTAAGATTTAAACCATTTGAATCTACAATACCTACTGGTAATACATTAATTGATTCAAAAGCATGGAATGAAGTGGTACGAACTTTTACCGCTCTTGTACCTAAAATTATTTGTCTATCGAATGCTACAAATACTCCAGGAATGCCTGACATGGCCATTGCAAAAGCACTTCTTAAATTGAAAATAGCATCGGTTAAGAAGTTTCCAATAGGAAGCTGAGAACCAGTGAAGATTATAGGAATCTTTGGATTTTGGATCATAAATGATATCATTGATGCTGAATAAGCCATTGTATCTGTACCATGAGTAATAATGATTGCATCATAATTTTTTATATCTGCATAAATTGCTTGAGCAATTATATTCCATTCCTCAGGTTGAATATTTGAGCTATCTAATACTAATATTTCTTTAACATCTAATTTAAAATCACTTGAGGCCTCAATACCCATTTGCTTTAAAATTGTATTTGCAGAAGATGGTACTAGACCACTTTCAGTTTCGACAGAAGAAATAGTTCCGCCTGTTGTAAGCATTAAAATTTTTTTCATTATAATATACCTTTTCTTTCTAGGTCACTTAAATATTTAGCAACCCCATCTGAATTATTATTATATTTTGTAACCTCGTTTATTTTATTAAGAACATCTGGTATGCTATTTTTCATTGCAACACCAATGGTTGCGGATTGCAGCATTTCTATGTCTCCTATATCATCACCAAAACAAATATATTTAGGATTTTTATCATTTAATAGCTTAAATAATGCTTGGTTACCTAGCTCTTTAGATGATGCTGATAGTCGATACCAATCACCGCTTAAATAATTAAAAAGCTTTAAATTTAATCTTTTTGCTATATCATTAGCAATATTTTCATTTACTGATTTAAATGTAATTTTAGATACGCTTTTGTCAAAAGGATTAGAAAAGTCAAAATATTTAGCATTTTTATTTTGCGAAATATAGTCTATGTTTTGAGTATAAAGCTTCTTGTTAAATACAGAAAATGTAGTAATATTATATTCTTTAAATAAATTAAGCGCTTCATTTACTAAAGATTGAGATATATGCTTTTGATAGATTAAATCCTTGTATTTATAAATTTCTGCCCCACCATCGCATATTGAATAGTTTGGCTTAATTTCACAAACATATTCCTCTAGGTATTCAAATGTCCTTGCACTATTTATGATGATAATATGTCCTTTTTGCTGTAAGCTGTTTAAAACATCTTTCGTAAATTTAGTTATTCTTTTATCAGAAGTTAATAATGTATCATCTAGATCAAATATAAGGTACATAAAATCACCAAATAAATTATATTATTTTTTTTCTTTGATTTAAAGGATTATTTATGATTTTACATTTTTATTCGATAATTGCGACTATATTATATGTTAAAATATCTTAGGAAAATAAAAAAAGCCTAGTATACTAGACTATTAATTCTTATTTGGGGCGTACGACAGGAATCGAACCTGCGAGTGCTGGTGCCACAAACCAGAGTGTTAACCACTTCACCACGTACGCCATAAGCGAGTAGTATTATAACAAAAATATTTTTACTTGTAAAGTCTTATTATTTATTTTCTTGAAAAAAATTTTTTTTCATATATAATAGTGGTAGTAAATAAAGAAAGGGTTTTAGCCATGAAACGTTTTAAGGTTTTTAAAATAATTTATTATGCTTTTGCAATTGTTATAGGTATTATATTTTGCTTTATATTACCTTCATATAATCAATATAATCAATATGTAAAAGCGATTAAGGACTATATTGAAGATGAGCAATATAGTGAGGTTGCAAGATTAAATGCACCATATGTTAATGCAAATGAGGTTGCATATGTGGAAGGCACAGATGGTGCAAAGGGATATATTTATGAGACTATTACAGCCCAACCAGTTGATTTTAACTCAAACAGCTCTCATGCTGAGCAAACTTATGTTGGCTTTGTTTTTTATCCTACTACATATAAATATGCTGGAACTGTAAATGCTTCTGGAGAAACAGAATATAAAAGAGGTATTAGAATTAATAATTTAGATACTAAAATTGCAATTGATGAAACTTCATTCTATTATATTAATGATCTTAATTTCTTTTATTTTGAGATTACAAAGTCACAATTTTTAGATTTAGGAATCGATAGTATTAATAAGCTTTCTTTAATTGACAATGAGGATAAGGATTATTTAGTATTTAATAATTTAAATTTAAATTATCGTTCAGAATTTTATGATTTAACAGACCCATATGTTGGATATGTTTCACAATATTATACTAATATTGAAATGACAATCAAGGGAGAAGCTTCATATAGTTCATCAGGTACAACATTTAAGAGTGGAACTAAAATAACTTATTCACCTTTTGCGGCTGGTACAATGAAGCTTAATACTAATAATTTGAATGGTATTAAGATTACTGGAGCTGAAAAGATTGAGAATTCTGATTCATACAAGCTTAATCCTAAAAATACACTTGAGATTGAGTTTGAAGCAGATAGATTGGTCGAATCAGTTTTAATTGAATATGGCTCAATTGACGTAGTATATGGATTTAATGGTCAGGGTACATACTATATTGATAGTGATATTGCAGCTGGTAGCGAGAAAAAGCTTGGTGTTGCATTAGATGAAGATAAGGTTGTAGCTGATTATAATAATTGGAAAGAAGAATATGCAACAAGGTCATCTGATGGATTCTTAGTTTATGACAATTCAAAAATCACTAAAAAGGCTACTATCTGGACAATTGTTCAGGTTGTGATTTATGCAGTTGTGATTTTAGTTATTGGTGATTTACTTGTTGGAAAACGCCATATTATTACATTCTTTAGTCGTTTATTTGGTAAGCGTGGTCCAATGAAGGAAGAGGATGTCCAAATTGTTAATGACTATGAGGTTAATGTGGCTTGTACTGCATTTGTTCCGGTTGGTTATACAGAAAAAATTGCTGTTTTATATGCCAAGGAAAATGGAGAAAAGATGATTTTTGAGCTTGATGCCCAGCATAATTATAAGATGGCTAAAAAGTTTAAAAACGGTCAGTATGAGTTCCAAGGCCTTGAGGCTAAGGGGTTACATTTAATTAAAACAAATCGTAAAATAAATGTTCGTGGCTATCGTTTTGAATTGGTTCTTAATTTGGCTTATGATGAGATTTCACCAGAGGTTAGTCAGACAGCTATACCTGAGGAGGCTTCTACTGAGGTTAAAGAGAATTCAACTTTTGAGGAAACAAAAGAATAAAATTTATTAATAAAATGAGAACGAGCTAAGTTCTCATTTTATATTTAAGGAAATGGTTTATATGAATAATAGTATTGAAAATTACATTGAAAAATTAATAAATGAATCAACACCCACTTCTCCAATATGGAACGTCGAAATTTTGCGTGGTAAGGAGCCTGGGTGGAATTACATTGATGGATGTATGATGACATCTCTTTTAGAGCTTTATAAAATAAGAAAGGATAAAAGGTATTTGGATTTTGTAATAAAATACACCGATTATTTTATTGAAGATGGAAAATCAATAAAGGGATATAATCCATTAAATTACTCTTTGGATGATTTGAGTGAATCGCGTATTTTATTTGATTTATATGAATATACTAAGGAAAAGAAGTATTTAAACGCGATTAAATATACATATACTCAAATATTTAGTCAACCTAGATGCTATTTGGGAAACTTCTGGCACAAGCCTCGACATCCTCATCAAATATGGTTAGACGGTCTTTATATGGCTCAACCGTTTTATATGAGATATGAAACAAAAATTAATAACAAATTGAACTATCGAGATATAAGACATCAGTATGAAAATGTTAGAGAATATATGTTTAATGAAAAGGATAGATTGTATTACCACGGATTAGATGCGTCTAGAACAATATTCTGGGCTGATAAAGAAACAGGCTTGTCAAAGGGCTATTGGTTAAGGGCTTTGGGCTGGTTTGTTATTTCATTAGTAGATGTTATTGAATATATTGATCCAAGCTCAGAGGATAAGGAATTTTATATAAAGCTTTTTACCGAAGCAATAGATGGGATTTTATTGTATCAGGATAAGTCCTCAAAAATGTTTTGGCAGGTTCCAAACATGGGTGGAAGAGAAGGTAATTATTTGGAAACATCAGGCTCTGCAATGATATCATACGCGATATTAAAGGGCGTGAGATTAAATGCTTTATCGTCTGAATATCAAAGGATAGGCTTAGATATCTTTGATGGTATTTGTAGGAGGTATCTAACCGAAGGAGAAAATGGTATTAATCTTGGAGGTATTTGTCTTCTAGCTGGTCTTGGAAATGATCCTAAGCGAGATGGGAGCTTTGAGTATTATATTTCAGAGCCAATTGTAGAAAATGATGCTAAGGGTGTGGGACCGTTTATAATGGCATATACAGAGATTATTAGATTAGAAAAATAGACAAAGGTTGACATTAAATAATAAATATGTTAATGTTTACTAAGTAAAAGTGAGGAAGTTATAGTATGAATAAAATTAGAAAAGCTGTTATCCCAGCAGCTGGATATGGCACAAGATTTTTACCAGTTACAAAATCAGTAGCAAAGGAAATGCTACCAATTATTGATACTCCAACAATTGAGTATATTGTTAGAGAAGCAATGGAAAGCGGAATTGAAGAGTTTTTAATCATTGTATCAGGTAATAAGAATGCTATTATTGATTATTTTGATAATAATTTTGAACTAGAATATCAATTAGCTCAAAAGGGAAAAACTAAGGAATTAGAAAGAATTACAGAACTACCTAAAAAGCTTAATATTCACTTTGTTCGTCAGCATGAGCAGCTAGGACTTGGACACGCTGTATTATGTGCAAAGGAATTTATAGGTAATGAGCCATTTGCATTACTTTTAGGTGATGATGTATATGTAGGTAATGAGAAGCCTGCATTAGCTCAATTAATTGACGCTTATAATAAAACATCAGCCTCAATTTTAGGTACATTAAAGGTAGCTGATGAGGATGTTTCAAAATATGGTATTTGTAAGCCATGTGCTAATGAAACTGGTAGAGTTCAAAAGCTTGAATCAGTTGTAGAAAAACCAAAATTAGAAGATGCACCTTCGAATTTAGCAATAGGTGGAAGATATATCTTAACTCCAACTATATTTAAATATTTAGAGACTCAAACACGTGGAGCTGGAAATGAAATTCAGCTTACAGATGCTATTTTAAGAATGATGTCAGAGGAAGCTGTATATTCTATGGAAGTTGATGGAGCACGTTATGATATTGGATCTAAAATAGGATTTATTAAGGCTACATTAGAGTTTGCCTTAAAGCGTGATGATCTTAAAAATGACGTTAAAGAATTAATTAATAGTCTTAAATAGTCAAAACTTATAAAAAATAATACGAATTTATCTAAAATTGAATGTAATATATGTTAGAATAATAAAGTATTCTAGCATATTTTTTTTGGAGGTATATTCATATGGAATTAAAATACACAAACCCAATTTTACAATATGATTTTTCTGATCCTGATGCTATAAGAGTTGGTGATGATTTTTATATGGTTGCGTCTAGCTTTAATTATGTACCTGGTATTCCAGTACTTCATTCTAAGAATTTAGTTGAATGGGAACTCGTTAATTATGTAGTAGATGAACTACCATTTAAGGAATTTGACGAGGTTAGACACGGTGAAGGATTATGGGCACCAGCTATTAGATATAATAATGGATGGTATTATTGCATTATTCCTGATCCAGATCGGGGAATTTTTGTATCCAAGACTAAGAATCCTAAGGGTAAATGGTCAGATATGTGGTGTGTTATTCCAGGTAAGGGATATATTGATCCATGTCCAATATGGGTAGATGATAAATGCTATATGGCAATTGGATTTGCAAAGAGTAGATGTGGATTTAATTCATGTATTGGTATTTTTGAGGTAAGTACTGATTTAACTAAACAAATATCAAAAAGCTATGAAATTGTATATGATGGTCATGACAATAATCCAACGATAGAAGGTCCTAAGTTCAATTATAGGAATGGATATTATTATATTATGGCACCTGCAGGCTCTGTAAAGGGTGGATGGCAGGTAGCACTTAGAAGTAAAAATATATATGGACCATATGAGTCAAAGGTTGTACTTATGCAAAATGGTACAAAGATAAATGGTCCACACCAGGGTGCACTTATTGATTTAGACGATAATGATAATTGGGCATTTATTCATTTCCAGGATATGTGGGCGTATGGAAGAGTTGTTCATCTCCAGCCTGTTACATGGCATAATGATTGGCCAATTTGTGGTAGAGCTGGTGATTTATTACTTGCGGGAACTCCAGTTTCAGATGGATTATATCCAATCATGAAAAAAACTAATTATAAAATAGCACTTAAGGATGATTTTAAAAAGAATAAGCTATCTCTTATTTGGCAAACCCAAGCTAATAGGAAGGATAACTGGTTTTCATTTAATGATGGACTTGTGCTTAATTGTGTTGATACAAAGGAGCAAAATCTACACCTTGTTCCGCAGCTTTTAACTCAAAAGGTCCCTGCACTTAATTTTAAAGCTGAGTCTTTAATTGATTTAAGTAACATCAAGGATGGAGATAAGGTTGGATTTACAATGATGGGTACTAATTATAGTTATCTTGAGGTAGAGGGTGTAAATGGCAAGAAGCTATTATCACTTTATAAGGGATCCTTTAATTCAGACGATGAATGTTTATTCAAAATGGACCTAGAGGATAATGAAATTAAGTTTAAGCTAGTTGCTAAAAATGAAAATATTTATGATTTAAAATATTATTATATTTTGCCAAATGGCAAAAAAACAGAAGCGATGTTGGCTTCTGCTGGTCGTTGGATAGGTGCTACCTATGGTATTTATGCTAGAGGAAATGGCGGTAGTGCTATTTGTAAATATTTTAAAACATCAATTAAATAGGATTAGAAGATGGAATTTAAGATATTGATTCCATCTTTTATTTTTTCAATTGGAATAGAACTGTATCCAATCATTAGTAAATTAGAAATACCATTTATCATAAAATCACTTATAAAATGAATCCTTAGCTTATATTTATTACATATAGATTGCCAATTTGCTGGTATATTATGTGGCCTAACAATAATTGCAAGATATGATTCAGAGGAGATAATCTCAAATTTATTTTTATCAAGCTGCTCGATAATAAGCTTACGTTTTTTACGGTAGGAGGTACGCATTTTATTAATATGGCTTAAGTATTGACCTGATTTGATGTATTCACATATTACAAGCTGCGTAATAGTTGAAACAGGATTAGAAAAATAACGATATCTTTTTTCATACGTATGTAAAAGCTCAAGAGGTAAAACCATAAAGCTAATTCTAAAGGATGGAGCTATACTTCTTGAGAAGGATTCTAAGTAAATAACCTTATCTGACATTGAAAACATTGATCTTGTTATGCCTGGAGTCAATTTAAAATCACTATCAAAGGAATCCTCGATGATATAAGAATTATTTTTATTCACATAATTTATAAACTCGTTTTTTCTATCTAAGGTCATTTTAATGCCTAAGGGAAATTGACTATAGGGCGTTTGATAAATTAAATCAACCTTCTCATTAGGTATAGTCATTCCATTATCATCAACAGGTGTATAAATCACCCTTTTATTTGCAGAAAGAAGCAGGTTACTAATTTTTTGATAACCGGGATTTTCAACTGCAATTATATTTGAATTAGTAATTTCAATTATTTGGCTTAATAATGTATCTATGCCTGAGGATATTATAATTTGTTCTATTGATACCTCAATACCCTTGACCTCGTATAAATAATTTCTAATTGCCTCTCTTAAGGAAGTTTCGCCTTTAAAGTCTCCCTTTCTCAAATATGAGCTATCATTTAATACCTCATTGTAAATTTTCTTTAGGGTACTAGCTGGAGTTAAGGTGGAATCTACATCACTCGTTGTAAAATTATAGATAATTTGATCCTGTAAAACAGGAAGAGATGATTCTTTCCTTTTGATAGGCTTGGTTTCAATATTTAAGTTTGCTACAAAATAGCCTTTTTTAGGTACTGAAAAAATATAACCTTCATCAAGTAGAATATTATAAGCGTTTATTATTGTATTTATACTTACACCTAAATGAGAGGCTAAAATTCTTTTAGATGGTAATGCCTCGTTTGTTTTTATTTGTTTATTTTTAATCTCATTTGCTATATAGCTTGCTAGCTCCTGATATTTAGGTTTGGTTTTTTTAAATTCATATGTAAATAGTTTCATATCTGGTACCTTTTTTTATTTTAAAACTGGTTCTTTAAATAGAACCACATTTATTGTTTAATATTATATATAAAAAATATAATCTAATCAAGAGGAGAAAATTATGAGTAAAAATAAGAAGGTATTATATCAAATTATTATATGTGCATTATTTGCAGCATTGGCATTTGTTGGAACTTTAGTGCAAATCCCTTTACCATCTGGTGGTATGATTCATTTAGGAAATTTTGTTTGTGTCTTAGGTGCATTATTATGTGGTCCAATTATAGGTGGTCTTGCTGGAGGAATTGGTTGTGGCCTATATGATTTAATTATTTATAATAGTCTTCCTGGCTTCTTTCAATATTTTTTATTGAAGTTTGTAATGGGAATCGTTGTTGGAACTATATTTAGATTAATAATTAATCGTAAGAAAAAACTACAATTTAGCTTAATATTAGCTTCCTTAGGAGTAGCACTTGCTGTATTAACTACGCTAGTAATTATCTTTTATAATATAGATTTAATATCTTTTTCAAAGTCAATCACCAAAACAACATTGTATATTTCTATTGTAGTATTTTTTGGTTATTTATTTAGTATATTACTTGTTCTTGCTGGGGTTTTCTCAGTTAAGCTTAAGAGCGTTACGAAAGCTGTAATGTTTGCGACTACAATATCAGTAATTGTTAATATTGTCTTAGAATTTATTTGGAAATTATTTTATAATATGTGGGTTGAAATGCTTGCGGTTAAGCCAGCCTTAATTAAAGGTATTTCAACAATGCCATCTTGTATTCTTACTGGCTCTTTAACAGTAGTAATTATTTCTTTGATTTACTATCGTGTATATTTAGCCACAAAGAATTTAAATCATATTAATGACATTGACGTTGAGGAATATCTAAAGGAGGTAGAGGATTGTGAATAAGAAGCTGGTTCAACTAATTATTACACTTATTTCTACTATTATTTTAGTTACTGCAATGATTCTTATCAATAGATATACAAGCTTTTCATCAAAAGTGGTTAAAACTGTTATAAATGATCTATTAGGTGTTGGTATTATTTTAAATGCTGCCTATGGCATTTATAATTTCTGTAATAAAAATAGTGATTAATAATGTAAAGGTCTTCTTCAATTGTGAAGAAGATTTTTATTTGTAAATAGAATAAAATGTGGTAGAATTTTATAGAAGGATCTGATAATTTGAAGGTAGCACTTGCAATAAGAATGCTTAATACACTTGCATCACGTGATATAGTTACAAAAGAAGAGCTTGCTATTATCCTTGATACTAACGCAAGAAATATTATTGAATATAAAAAGGAACTTGAATATGCAGGCTATGAAATAGAAACGATAAGAGGGCTAGGCGGAGGGTATCGACTAAAAAAGGATTCGTTATTGCCTAATCCTAGACTTACTGATATCGAAAAAAAAGCATTAGGTAATGCCTCACAATATTTAAATAATCGTTATGATTTCCTTGATAAAAGGGATTTCAATTTAGCACTTGGTAAGGTTTTAAATAGTGTATATCATACCACCGATGATGATTATCCAATGATTATTGATCGTTTTCCACTTGCAATGAAAAATGAGGATATAAAGGAAAGATATGACATTATTTTTAACGCACAAAGAAATAAGCAAAAGGTTATTATAAAATATCTATCAAGTAAAAATAAGGTTAGTGAGCATATAATTCATCCCTATAAGCTATATATGTATAATTTAGCTTGGTATGTATTAGCATATAATGAAACGATTAATGACATAGGCTATTTTAAGCTTAATCGTATAGAAGAAATTAATAAAACAAATAATCACTTTTCGGTTTTGAAAACATTCAATGAATCAAATTATTTAGATCAATTTGGTATGAAAAATAATGGAGATTATTATGATGTTGAAATCGAATTTAAAAATCCATATGCGGCACTTATAAAAGAACGAATCTATGGTAAAAATCAGGTTCTTGAGGTCATAGATGACAAAACTACAATATTAAAATGTAGAATGCAAAACCTTGATAATATTGTAAGCTTCGTATTAGGATGTGGAGATAAAGCTTTAGTTCTTGCACCAGATATTGTTAAAGAGAAGCTTAAGGAAATAATAAATAAAATAAAGACAAATTATGAAATGTAGGAAAACTATGAAAACAATTTTTTTTGATTTTAATGGAACGATATTAGATGATTTAGAACTTTGCTTTAATATTCTAAATAATATGCTAGAAGCCTCTGGTAAAGAAAAAATTACCATAGATAGATATAAGGATATATTTACTTTCCCAATTATTGAGTATTATCGTAAGGCTGGAATGACATTTGAGACAAAGTCCTTTGAAGACTATTCGCATGAATTTATCAATGCTTATCAGCAGGCTTCACTTGAATGTCCCTTGCATGAAGGCATTACAGATATATTTGCTAAATTTCGTCAGCTTGGATATAGGTTAGTTTGCTTGTCTGCTTCACAAATCGATAATCTTAAGGAGCAATTAGCTCATTTTAAAATTGATACATATTTTGATGCAATTTTAGGTATTAGTAATGTATATGCTAAAAGTAAAGTAGATATAGGACTAAAATATATGAAGGAAATGAATATAGATCCAAGATCAGCAATTATGATTGGCGATACATTACATGATTATGAGGTTTCTACTAAAATGGGAATTGCTTGTGTATTATATGATAAGGGTCATCAGAGTAGAAGAGTTTTAGAAAATGCTGGTACTAGGATTGTATCTTCATTTGAAGAGTTTTATAATTATGTAGTAAATGAGGGTGAAACAAATGAAAATTATAATTAATGAGAATTTTGAAGATTTTAAAGCAACGGAATTTCCTTATGACCATGAGCATAGCGCTTTAGGGGAATATCATCATATAATGCCAAAGGGATATACTGGGTCGTTTTATGATCCAATATCATTACATCAATGGCGAAGCTTAGGAGGTTCATGGCTTATTACCAAGGCATTTGGCAAGTCTTATCTTGAGCAAAATCGTGGAGATCACGCAAGTGGTCATTTTTCATCCGTTAGTGCAATTTTAGTTCATAAGCAGGAATTATTTGCACCATATATATTAGAATTTGATATTGCCTTATTTGAAACAAAAAATTTATGTGGTATATGCTTTAATTATATACATAATAGAAAATATGATAGCTTAGCTATTGATGGCAATAATCTAGTTATTTATAGACGTAATCAAGAAGAGGTTGTTGAATACTATAAAGCTCCCTTTAAAGTTGATTCGTTAGATACTAATCATATTAAGCTAGAGCTTGGAGATTCTTTAAAGGTGTATATTAATAATGAGCTTATTTGCACTATAGATATTAAATTTCAGCCAGGATTTATTGCGTTTATCGCTAAAAGCGCCTGTAGATATTCTGATTTAACGGTGTCTATGGAGGATAAAAATTATTCTTTACATCTTAAAAAAGAGGAAGAAAGAGCTCTTAATTTAAAAGCTAAGCAGGATAAATATCCGGAATTAGAATGTATTAAAAGGATAAATTTAAATGGAAATGGTTCTGGACGTCAATTTAGATATGGGCTTGATCGAAATAATCAACCAGTGTTATTGTTTGCTCAGCATCAAAAAAGAATGTATAGAGATGCGTTTGCTAGGCTTTCCTGCCTATCTGCTTACAATTTAGATGGGGATTTGTTGTGGCAATATGGTAGCCCAAATCCAGAGGAGAATGGACCAATCAGCTGTGATCTACCTTTTCAAATTGGGGATATAAATGGGGATGGAATAAATGAGGTAATCTTTGCATCTGATTTTATGGTTTATATAGCATCCTTAGAAACAGGAGAGATTATTTCTAAAATGAAGACTCCTTATGTTAAAGGGGACCCTCTTGTTGGAGATTATCCTTATGATTATTTAAATCCTGACGGAATGCGTTTAGCTGATTTTGAAGGGAAAGGATACCAGGGTGATTTTATTCTAAAGGATAGATATAAAAACGTTTGGGCATATAGAGCATCTGATTTTAAGCTTTTATGGCGATATAATCATAAGAATACAGGTCATTTTCCCTATATTTATGATTTTAATAATGATGGATGTGATGAGATGCTTGTTGGGTACGATATGGTTTCTTCAAAGGGAGAAATATTATGGAGCTTACCTATTAATTCGGATCATACAGATGAGATAATTTACACTAATACTGAAGATGGTGGCGAAAAAAGATTATATTTAGCATCAGGTAACGAGGGGTTTAATATTGTTGATTTAGATGGAAATATAATTAAATCTAATGATGTTGGGCATGCTCAAAGAATAAGCGTTGCCCCATATATGGATAATGGAAAAATGCAGGTTGCAGTCACATCATTCTGGGGTGCTGATATGCTTTTGTATTTGTTCGATGGAGATGGCAATTTGTTATCGGAAAGAGAAATGATGGGTAATGGTAATTTAGTATGCCCAGTAGCATATGATGGAAACCATAATTTAATCCTATCAAATTGCTCACCTACATTAGGCGGCCTTTTAGATGCTAATTTAGATGTAGTTGTTAAATTTCCTGATGATGGACATCCTACGCTTACAGCTGAGGTTATTGATATTGATAACGATGGTATAGATGAAATATTAGCCTTTGATGAATATCAGCTATGGATATACAAGGCCAGTAAATTTACTAAAGGTGCGCTTCATAAGCACTATCCCGATAATGCTTATTCAAATTACCGAGGAGAATATTTGGTTAAAAAAGAAGAATAAACTAATTTTACTCCTTGTCAAAAGAGTGCATTTACTTTATAATAGTTATATGCAAATAAAACGGAGGATATCATGAAAAAAACATTTAGAAATTTTGTACTTGTTGTGATTGCGTTTGTAGCAGTAATAACATTAACAGGCTGTAATCATGCAAATACTTATAATAAATTTAAAAACAATGGCTCAAATCTATCTAAGTCACATATTATTAAGGAAATATCTGTTGGTGACGTTGAGGATTTAATTAAGGATACAAAAAATTCTAAAGTAGATAAGGGTGAGGTTGTAACTTATAAAGAAGAGGACGGAAATAAGACAATTGAAGCAGAATATGTTTATATCTTCTTAGGAAACGTAACTAATTCAACAACCACTACTGCTGTAACTATTTATGATGAGCAAGCTAAGCAATATGGACTTACAATTCTTTATTGGGTAGATTTAGATTTATCATCTAAAAAGCTAGAAAAATTAAACAACATTTTACCAATGGCAAGTTCTTTAAAGTCTAATACTACTGCAATAGTATCAATTCAAAACGGAAGTATATTCTTTGATTCTACATCAGTTAAATGTAATACAAAGGATGGAGTTTCTGGAAGTTCAGCATTATCAACATATCAGTTAGCTCAAAACTGCTTTAAAAATTTAACATCAGTTAGATAATATTAAGGGCTTTATATGCCCTTTTATTGTTTTAAAGCCATAACTAAAATAATAAAAAGGACTAAGGAAAACACAAAATAATCTCTAATAGTATCACCACAATATTATATGCAAAGGATGGTAATGGGTTAATGACATGGGAAAGTTTTATTAATACTGAATCACAAAAGGAATATTTTAAGAAATTAATGGAATTTGTAAATGAAGAATATAAAAACTATGTTTGTCATCCTAATTATGATGAAATTTTTAATGCATATAAGCTTACTAGACTTGAGGATGTTAAGGTAGTAATATTAGGTCAAGATCCGTATATAAATTATAACGAAGCTCATGGCTTAGCCTTCAGTGTTCAAAATAACAGTTTACCTCCATCACTAAAAAATATATACAAGGAAATGGAAACTGATTTAGGTTATAAGGTTAAAAAGCAAGGTAATCTAACTTATTTAGCTAAGCAGGGTGTATTTTTGTTAAATACAATTTTAACCGTAAGACATGGTGAATCATTATCCCATAAAAAAAGAGGATGGGAGGAGTTTACTGATAATACTATCAAGGAATTAAACAATCAAACTCATCCTATTGTATTTATCCTGTGGGGAAATGATGCTAGAAAAAAGAAGGAACTATTAACAAATCCTATTCATCTAATTATAGAAAGCTCTCATCCGTCCCCTTTAGGTGCTAGTAAAAGCTTTTTTGGTTCAAAACCATTTTCAAGAGCCAACGAATATCTGCTAAAAAATAATCAAATTCCTATAGAATGGGCAGAAAAAGAAGAGATATACGACCTTTTTACAATATAAAATATATTAAAAACGTTTTCATTAAAAAAAGATAAAAAAATAGTTGCAAACTTAAAAAAAATATATATAATATATCACGTATTCACATTTTCTAAGTGAATACTTCCTGTAAATCTTTTCTTTTTCTTTTTTCTTTGCTGGTCAAAATGATCAGCATTTTCTTTTTTTCTTGAAAACTACGAATATCTATTATATAATAATGATAGATATTATGAGGTGATTAAATTATGTTATCAGTTGCTTTAGCATTAAAAAGCGTTGACATCGTTTTCTTTATATCTATATTAGTTATTATAGGAATTTGTGTTGCATTATATTTCCTAATTCCTGTACTAAATCAAAAGAAGTATAGACAGCAAAGAGAAGCGTTAAAAAAGCGTGAGGAAGGTTTCTTGGCAAATCAGGAAGCTAAGAATAAAGAAGTAAATGAATAAAATAAAAGTGGCATTTGCCGCTTTATTTTTTTAGGAGTATAATATGTTTTCATCAATTGATTTTAAAGAAATTTATAAAGGCAGCTTATCTAAACCAAGAAAAAGCTCTAATTTTATTAAAGGAAATATTCGGCAAATCGAATTATCTGGGAATCCATATATCCAAATTGAACTTTTTACAAGTACTCAAACATTTCATAAAAATTATAGTCTAGATATAATCGGTATAGAACTAGAAAAAGTTTTAAAAACAGAGTTTTATCAATTAACCATACAGGATAAAAATTATGTTTATGGATATAAGCTAACATCTAAGGAGCATCTTTTAACTAACAAGACTAAAAATACAACCAAAAGCTTTTTATCAATATCTCATAATAAAGAGAAAAAATATTTAATAAAGGAAGGCGTGGCTGTACCAGCCTTAGTAGATTTAGGTGTAATGACTAAGGATGGCAAGGTTGTAAAAGCTTATTATGATAAATATAGACAAATTAATAGATTTTTAGAAATATTTGATGATACTATAAAAAATATCCTAAGGATGTTATTAATATTATTGATTTTGGCTGTGGGAAGTCATATTTAACATTTATTCTTTATTACTATTTAGTTAATATAAAGGGTATTAAGGCTAATATTGTGGGTTTAGATTTAAAAAAGGATGTCATTTTAAAATGTAATGAAATTGCTAAACGCTACGGATATGAAAGCCTTCATTTTGAAATCGGTGATATTTCACTTTATAAGCCAAGCTTTGATGTCGATTTAATCATTACATTACATGCTTGCGACACTGCAACAGATGCGGCAATGTATCATGCAATTAAATTAAAATCTAAGTATTTATTAAGTGTTCCGTGCTGCCAGCATGAGATTAATAAGCAGTTAAAGCTTTCTTCAAATGGAATATTAACTGAATATGGTATTATTAAAGAAAGATTTAGTGCTTTATTGACAGATTCTATAAGAGCGGATTTGCTTAAGTATTTTGGATATGATGTAGATGTTTTAGAATTTGTTGATTTTGATGCTTCTCCTAAGAATTTACTTATTCGAGCAGAATATAAAGGGAATAGAAATGAGGATGCATTAAAAAGAGTTCAAGAGGTGCTTAAAGCCTATCAATTGGAGCAAGCACTTTATAATATGCTATTTAATGAAAAGTAAGAGCAAAAGCTTTTACTTTTTCTATTTATGTAGAAGAAAGCATATATTATATACAGGTGATTATAAATGTGTGGAATATATGCTCAATTTGGTAGTTTTAAATTAAATGATGCTCTTGAGTGTTTGAAAAGGCTAGAATATCGAGGATATGATTCCTTCGGTATAAGCTATAATAATAATGAAATAAGAAAAAGAGTAGGTAGAATAAAATTGTTTAGCGAGGAGGAGAATTACGACGCAATAAGAGCAATTTGTCATACAAGATGGGCAACTAATGGAGAGGTTTCTTTAGCTAATGCACATCCCCAAATGTCTAGTGATGGTAAAGTAGTATTGGTTCATAATGGGGTTTTAGAAAATGAAGGTATTATTAAGCAAACCTATTTTAAGAATCATGAGTTTAAATCAAGTACGGATAGCGAGGTGATTGCAGAATTGTTAGCCTATTTTCTAAGGAGTAGCTCTCCCTTAAAAGCAATATTAGATGTTATGGACGTTATTAAAGGGGCATATGCAATTTTGTTTATGATTAAAGATGATAATAATATTTATTTTATGAAAAATAAATCTTCTCTTATTATTGGCTATAATCAAAACTCTTATTTTATGGCATCGGATATATATGCTTTGCCACATGAATGTAGTTATTATAAGCATTTAACTGATAAAAGCTATGGACGAATTGGTGCTGATGTATTCTTATCTGATGAATCAAGATTCTTGAATTTTGATTTTAACTATGAATTTCAAACCCCTAATGATGTCATGATTAAGGAAATATATGAGGAGGAGCTTTTAGCCTTAAAGCTTAAGAACAATAATAATTTATTTTCTAACAAGACATTAGAACTGATTAGGAATGCCTCTGAATTAATTATTATTGGTAGTGGTTCATCCTTTTATGCTGGAGAATATATTAGCTATATGTGTGAAGACATTTTAAAGAAAAGAGCTAGAGCTTTCTTACCAACGGAATTAAGAAATGTAGATTTATATGATAATCCTATTTATTTAGTAATATCACAAAGTGGTGAGACTGCAGATTTGATTAATGCAATTGATAATGTTAATAAGGATAGATGTATTTTATTTACAAACAGAAAAAATTCATCCTTAGGAAATATGATTAAAAATGTTGTAGATGTTTTAGCAGGAGCAGAATTAGCTGTGGCTTCTACTAAAAGCTTTAATCAAACAATTATTGCAGCATATATGCTTTTTCAAAATGCTATGGATATAAAAGAAGATGAAATAGGGGAATATGTAGAAGGCTTAAGAAAAATTAAAAATAATTTCGAAATGAAAATTCCGAAATTATTAGCAGAAATGGATAAGGTTTTTTATATTGGTCAAGGATATGATTATATTATAAGTAAAGAAGGAGCTTTAAAGCTAAAAGAGATTGCTTATATTCCTACTGAAGGATATTCGATATCCGAATTAAAGCATGGATCACTTGCTTTGATTGACTCAAGAACTACTGTGATTGGTTTATCATCGATTAAAAACTATATGCTTGCAACACTGAACGAGGTTAAATCTAGACATGGGAATATATTTTATTTAGAATCTCCATATAAGGGAAAATATTTAGGCGGTTTAGTTCTTGCAAGATATGTACAATTAATTTCATATTACACAGCAAAGGAGAAAGGATTAGATCCTGATCATCCTAGGAATCTTGCTAAAAGCGTTACCGTGATTTAGTAGTAAGTATTGGTACGATAGAGAAGATAATTGCTATAGCAAATAGTAATACCGTTATATACCAATGATAGCTTATTATGTTAAAAGATATCAAAATGGTGTATGAAATGAATAAAGAAGTAAAAGCTGATAAGATAATTAATAAACTTCCAATAAATGATTTAATAATATCACCTTAGTAATTATTATGTAGGAGAAAGCTTAAAATATACAAAAAAAGTCGCTATTTACATAGTGACTTTGTGTTGAAGACGAAGCTTATCAGCTATCATTGCGATAAATTCGCTATTTGTAGGCTTAGATTTGCTATAGCTTACTGTATATGAGAAAATTGAGGCAATTGTATCAACATTTCCTCTTCCCCAAGCAACCTCAATTGAATGGCGAATTGCTCTTTCTACTCTTGAAGATGTTGTGTTGAACTTTTTAGCTATGATTGGATATAAAACCTTTGTGATTGAGCCTAAAACATTTATATCCTTATATACCATTGTTATAGCTTCACGTAGGTATAAGTATCCTTTTATATGAGCTGGTACACCAATCTCATGAAGAATGTTAGTGATTTCTTCGTTTAAATCTACTTCAGAATTTGGGGCTTGGGATATGTCGCGCTTTTTAGGTAGTTCTTTGAATAAGCCATTAATAGAATCTAACATATTTTGTAAATCGATAGGCTTGATAATGAAATAGTCTGCACCTAAGCTAGAAGATCTTGCAATTAATGATTCATTATTAAATGATGATAGCATAACAATCTTCTTTGGACGATGATATTTTTCAGGCTTAGCATTAATCTCTTCTAAAACCTTAACTCCGTCGATTTCAGGCATAAAGATATCTAGTAGCAATAAATCAATTTGATTAGCTTCAAGATAGCTAAGAAGCGCCTTTCCTGAATTAAATGTATTTAATACTTCAAAACCCGCTTGCATTTTTAAGCTTTCACTTATCATAAGTGTTAGCTCTTTGTTGTCGTCTGCCACAACAACTCGTATCATATTTCATTCCTCCTTAAAAAAATATTTAATACTGACTATATGATAGTTTTTTCTTTAATTAATTACAACAAAAATATTTAAAAAAGTAAAAAAAACTTTTTGAGCAATTAAATCTTCGACAAATTACAAACACAATTTTATAAAATTAAAACCAAAAAAATTTGACTATGTCATTTTTTGTCGATTAATAAAATGCTTTTAGGTGTCATATATTATAAGATAATAAAGAAGAAAATGAAAAATAGATTATGATAAAATAACCCATAATCTATTAATTTAGCAAGTTAATATATTTTCCTTTGTATATTTCTTTAGATCATCTTCAGTTAATATTTTGGCAAATTTCACTAGACTATTGTAGTCAAGTGTTTTGTAGATTTCCATTTTACAGGTCTTTTCGCGCTCCGGATTCCAGTTATTAAAGCCATCAGGTTTAATGTGCTTATCGGATTTGCAGTCTATAAATGTAGCATGACCATAATCCCTCCATGGCCTTGCTAAAAAAACATTGTTTTCGTTTTGCGTAGAACTAGTTAAATTACAGTTGATAAATACAAATCCATATTTGTATTCCTGTGGATGACTTGGTGCACATATGTATCCTTTGCCAGATGAATGAATTGTACAGGATTCAAAAAGACAAATTCCACAGCCAAAGATAAAATCAACATTTCCTTCAATATAGCAATCCTTATAATATTGATGAGATTTTTTTTGTGTAAGCTCATCTTGAGGTAATAAATCCTTATATCTTATAGTTAAATCATATGGGATTGGCCCTGCAAGAAGTGTGTCTTGCCCACCAATTAATTTTAAATGGTTAGCTTTAAAATTATCTCCGATTACATGTAGAGCAACGGCTTGACCGTATTTATTATTATCTAAAGCTAAATTTTTTATGGTTAGATTTTCTAATGTGACATTATCGGCAGCAACCATTAATGTATAAGTTCTAACCGTAAGAAGTTCTTTATTATCTTTTCCAACCTTATTATAATAATCTTTATATTGTATAGTAGTATTGTTACCAATGATTTTTATGCCTTCAACACTAATCTTGATTTTTTCTTCATATATTCCTTCCGATAGATATAATACGTCGCCGTTTTGACATTTTTTTAAATATTCATTTATTGAATCATTTATTGATAAATAGTAATTCATATATGATATCTCCTAATCATTATATATTATATAAAATAGCACATAATCTTAAAAAAAGATACATAATCAATGCGTTTTTATAAAAAAAACATACGATTTTTATATTAATCATTTTATTATGAAAAGCGTTTGCAATTTTTATGAAAAAGTTTTCATTAAATTGTTGACTAGCGTTTTCATAAGTGATAGAATATGTAATGTATAAAAAGCATGTTATTGTTTATTGGAAGCTTTAATAAAAAAATAATGCTTGCAAAAGACTTTAATGTGAACTTTTTATTTTCGGTAATACATAACAAGTAATATTTAGTGATTGCAAAAGGAAGGAATCGTAAAGGGAATGAAATTTAAGACATATCGTATTATTGATTTGCTTATATTATGCATTTTATCCTTTGCCATCGAGTTGCTGACGACTCCGTGTGTAAATTTGTTTATTCCTACTATCAGACCTTTTCCCGTCTTGGGATTGTTGTTGACATTAGTTGCTGTTACAAGATGGGGATTGTTAGGTATTATTGTCGTTCCTTTTAATACACTTGCTAACTTTTTGATGGGGAGATTTGTATTAAATGCAATTAATTATAGAGCAACTTATGATTTATCAAGTTTTATCTTTACTATGATTTCTACACTTGCTGTTCTTGTATCATTTTTATGGTATAAAAAAAAGGGAACTCGGGAATTGTATAAAGATTATGGCTCTATGTTAGGCATGTTAGGAACTATAGTATTCGTTAATTTATTAGTATGTGTTTTATATTCATTAATTGGAAGCTTAATGAGTGGTGGGACTTTCTCGTTAAATGATTTCTGGGCCAGATGTCTCGGAATGCTTCTATATAACATTTTTGGATATTTAGCATTACTAGTAGGTACCTTTATTCTTTCAAAGCAAGAGGTTTTAGCCGATGTTAAGGAAAAACTTCTTAAAAAGAAAGAAGAGCAGGAAAACGAGAAACAATATTATACAAAAAAATAAAAAAAGAAAGGTGCGTGTTTGCTATGTCTTTAAATTCAGCGAAGACAAGCGAGGAAATACTAGATGAACTAGAACGTACAAAATGGAAGCGTGTTGGTAAGGAGTTACTTAAGGATTGGCGTCTTTATGCATTGCTTGTACCATTGCTTGTATTTATGTTTTTATTCAAATATCTTCCAATTAAGGGTGTACTTCAAGCGTTTAAGTTTAATGATGAAGGCGTTATCGTAATGCAGGATTCATGGTACGGATTGATGTATATTAAGCAATTATTCCAAAATAATGATTTCTGGAGAGCTTTACGTAATACATTCGTAAATAGTATGTATGGTCTTGTATTTGGATTTCCTATTCCAATTTTCTTAGCTTTATTATTTAGTGAGATAAAGTCATATGGATATCGTTCTGTACTACAAGTGTGCACATACTTGCCAAAATTCTTATCAACTGTAGTTACGACTTCAATTATCACTCTTTGGTGTAAGACAGAAGGTGTAATGGAGGGAATGGATACAGTTGGATCTAATGGTCTTTTAACAAAGATGTTCTTGGCATTTAATTGGATTACTCCTGGACAAAATATTTTGAGTACATATAAGTTCTTTAGACCTATTTATCAAATTTCTGGTGTTTGGGAAGCTTCTGGTTATGGTTCAATTGTTTATTTCGCGGCTGTATTAGCGATTTCACCAACAAACTATGAAGCAGCAAAGATTGATGGGGCAAGCAAATTACAGCAAATCAGATATGTTACTCTACCTGCAATGGCTCCAACCTTATCAATAATGTTGATTATGCGTATTGGTCAAATCCTTAATATAGGTTACGAGAAAGTAATGTTATTGTACAATACTGCAAGCTATGAAACCGCAGATGTTATTTCAACATTCGTTTATCGTCAACAGCAAGGTGATGGAACATCAACTAACTATATGTTAGGTACAGCAGCGGATTTATTTAATTCATTGATTGCAATGTGCTTAGTTCTTGGAGCAAATGCAATATCTAGACGTGTGTCAGATACGTCATTGTTCTAGGAGGTAATTATGAAAAGACTTGATAAAAGTGAGATAATTTTTAAAGTTTTTGCGTATGTATTGCTGACTCTATTTGCTCTTATGTGTCTTTATCCATTAATTTACTGCTTGGCTGTCGCTTTATCTGATAAAGCTGCAGGTGAAAGTGGTAATGTCGTACTTTGGCCTATTGTTAATGGCCATATAGGTATAAATTTGAATGCGGTAAAGGCTGTAATTTCAGATAAGATGTTCTGGTTAGCTTATTGTAATACCTTATTCTTAACATTCTATGGAACTTTAGTTTCAATGCTTGTTGCAATTACTGGTGCATATGCATTGTCAAAGTCAAGATTAATGTGGGGAAGAGGATTCAATTTCTTGTTGACATTTACAATGTGGTTTAATGCCGGTTTGATTGCTACATATCAAAACTTTAAAGATATGAATATTGATAACAAGTATGGATTTATTTTTGGTTTAGGATTCAATGCTTATAATATCATTTTGCTAAGAAATGGATTTAAGGGTGTTCCTTCAGAAATAGAAGAAGCAGCAACAATTGATGGTGCTACTGAATTCCAATTATTAACAAAAATATATGTTCCAATGTCTAAATCAACTATAGCGACTGTAACAATGTTTTATGCACTAGCTCGTTGGAATGGATATTATTGGGCATCATTGCTATTAGCAAAAGATGAAGATAAACCATTACAAGTTTATATGCGCGAAATGATTGAAAATAATGGTGAAGGTACTGACCTTGCGGATTATGCGCAAGATTCATGGAAGTTCGCGATGATAATTTGTTCTATCATTCCAATCTTGATTTTATATCCTCAAATGCAAAAGTATTTTGCTGCAGGTGTAAATCTTGGTGGAGTTAAAGAATAGAAAAAAAGAAAAAAAGGAGAAAAAAAATGAAAAAATTAGGTAAAGTTTTAGCTGCAGGCGCACTTGCTGCCTCAGCATTAACTGTAGTTGCATGTTCTGGAGGAAATAATACAACTACAGCAGGTGGAACTACAGCTGGCGGTTCAACTACTACAGCAGGTGGTTCAACTACTACAACAGGTGGTAGCACATTAAAATATACAAAAGGAAATCTTGGTGGAAAGTCAGTTCAATTAAGTGTTCACTATACTACATCAGGATTACACTTAACTCCTTCTTATCAAGGAGCAACAGCTGTAACAGGTCTTGGTGGAGAATCTTTAATTAAGGGAAACATTCTTCCTTCATGGCAAGCAATAGCAAAAAATCTTAATGGTACTATTGAAGATGTTACAGATGTATCTAAGAAGGATGCCAAAGCAGAATGGGCTGCTTACAATGAGGACATTAATAAAGGATTTGGTGGAATCGATCTTATTATGGTTGATGGTATGGGTTCATCACATGGTTATACTACTGCTGTAAACAATGGAAAGCTTCAAGATATTGGTGCTCTTGTCGAAGCTGGTAAGCTTCCTAACTTTAAGACATGGCTAGATACTCAAGGTGGTCTTGATGGAGCATTATGGAGATCAATGAAAGCTGCCAATGGTAAAGTATATTTCTTACCATATTTTGATGGATATAACAATGTTGAAAAAATGTGGCTAATGAATCAAGCTTATATTGAGAAGTTACTAGATACTGATGAAGTTGCTGGACTAAGTGAAAGCCCTGCAAAAGGAACTAATCCAGGTGCATTCCAAGCTGCTGTTCCTTCTATGACTAATGAAAAAATTGATCTTGGTGGTGGAAAATCAGTAACTGTTACATATTCAAAATCTGCAGTTGCTAAGCAGAATGAACTTTCTACTAAGAATGGTAAAACTTATGTTCAATCTTTAAGAGAGCATCTTCAAGATGTTTATGGCAAATATGTTGGTCAAGGAAAATTATATGCTAAGTATTCTGAAATTTTCACATCTCAATATGCTTGCTACAATGCTGACGATTTAATCGCATTAATGCGTTGTGTTGTTAATAATGCTCAATATTTAACTGGAAAAGATCAAAACTTATATGCATTTGTTCCAAGAACTGGTGAAGGAAATCGATTAAAGCAAATGACTGAATTCATGAATATTTGGGGACAACGTGGTGTTTCTGCTGAATCAGGTAAATTATACTTTGATAATGAAGGAAATCTTCATGATATGAGAATTGAAGATTCTTCATATGAAAATCTTGATAGATTAAATGTATTATATAATGAGGGCTTCTTCCCAGCTGAATTTATTGGTGGTAATGGTGCAGTTAAGACTGAATGGAGAGCTCAATGCGTTAAAGAAGGTACTACTTTTGCTTTATACGATTATAATGCAACTTCAACTGTATATAATTCAGATGTAAATAAAAACTCTGTATCTGACATGATTGCAATGCTACCTCCAGTTGTTAATTGGAATGATGGTGAAGCTTCTACTGGCTATTATCATTTTACTGAAGATAATAGATCTTTAAAGACAGGTGGTTGGGCTATGCCAGTTACTGCTGATGTTGATGCAGCTTGTGCTGTAGCTGATTACTTATGGATGCCAGAAGGTGCTGATATTCAAGATTATGGTCCAAATGATACTAATTATCGTGCAGCTGTAACTCAATATGATGCAAATGGTAATCGTGTTGCTGGTGCTGGTACTATGAAAGTAAATGGTCAAGATGTTGTTAAATGGTCTGATAAGGTATTAAATGCTAGTCTTGGTGAAACAAATAATGATAAGTTCCAAGGAAACTGGAATAACTTTATGCGTGGTTATGTAGGATCTACTCAAGGTGTTGGACATCTTCGTTCTGATGGAGTTGATTATCAATCAACATTATCATTAAAAGCTAAGGCTGGTCTAGAAAAATTAAATGCTGCAATTCAAGATGGTGGTTTAATTTGCGCTTCAACTGTTGGTAGTTCAATTAATCCTGATAATTTATTCTTCTATTCAGTTCCAACTGTATTTGCAATTACTGCTCAGGATCAAACAGCTATTCAAAATGAAAAAGCAAATACTCCAGTAGATAATTTCTGGAAAGACGACAAAAGTGCAGATGGTAAAGTTGTATATTGTAGATGGATTATTTCAGGTAAATCTGCAGCTGAAGTAATTGCAGTTACTGGAACATCATTCGATAGCTATAAAGAAAACTTTGCAAAAGTAAAATCAACATATGTTAAAGCATATGAAGATGCATACTATGCAAAAAATTAATTAATTATTTATATGGTATAGAGAGACTATCAGTAGCCTTTCTATACCAGATTTTTATGGAGGCAGAATATGAAAATTATAAATAATAAAAAAATTCAAAAAGCAATATTTTTTGCTTTTCTAATTGCATCTGCTGCACTAATAATTGCTAGTTTATGTTTTGTTCATTCGTCTTGGACTCTTTTGAAGGCTCAAAAGGGTGTCGAAGATCAAGGCTTTTGGACTACTTTAACAACAAAAATTAGTATTGTTTACAAAAAACCATCAACAAAGAATGAAGCAATTAGTGTTTTTGGATATAAAACTGCAGATGAATTAATCAAAACTTTATTATATCCTGACCAAGCATCTGGATTAAAATATTACCGCGATTTATGGTTTAATATTCAAAGCGTAAATAATTTGATTTTCTATTCTGGCTTGTTTATGCTTGCTTTAACTGCTGTTTGTGGTATTGTTGGTTGCTTTAGTAGAAAGAAATATTATATTTCTAATTTAGTATGTGGAGTTGGAACTGGTATTATTGGTATTGTTTTGTCAATTGTAACGATAGTTCGTTCAATACTTCTATATTCTGATTTGAATAGTATTACTCATGATGTAGATATTTACTATAAAGCTTGTGATATCGGTGGACAATCAGCTGGTGTTTCTCAATATTCAGCATCTAATTGCTTGATTGGAATAATTGTGCCTGCAATATACATTGTATTTTGTGTTGGAATTGCTGTTTTTTCAGTTTTGAAGTATAAACAGACAAGTCTAGAAAATAAGGAGGTTGTTATTAATGGATAATAAAGATGTTTCTCTTGAACAGTTACATTTGGAGAAAATGCGTTATACCAATAATAGCCTATCTTATAAATTAGGCTTAATAGGTATAGTTTTAAGTGTTGCAGTTTGCTTTATAAGCTTAAACTCCCTATCACCTTCTTCAATTCTTACACTTGTTATAGTATTAATTAATATTCTTGTATTTTTATTAGGCTTTTTATCAGCAGAAAAGGTTAAAACTTATTCAAAAAATTATTCATATATGATGTATGGATTAGGTGGAGTATGTATTGCTAGAATTTTTATATACCCATTAATGTTAATTGTAAATTATGCCAAATTTAGTCACTTTATAAAGACTGAACCTGGAAGTGTTGCAGATGTTTACTCTGCTGCTTCACAAAAGTATAGTAAAGTTCTTGGTGCAACTATAATTGGAAAGCTAAATGATACACAGGATGCTATTGTTCAAACTGGTTATTTATGGAATAATGGTATATTTAGAGGTGTACTATTAGTTGTTATGTTATTAATTGCCGCTGCATGTTTTATTTCTTCAGGTGTTATTTGTTATATAAAGCAAAAGAAACTAAATGCTTATTTACAATCAATTAATAAATAGTGGAGGCCATTATGGAAAATCAAAATAGTATAATTAGTTTAAAAAATGTTAATAAAATTTATCCAAATGGTGCTCAAGCTGTTTTTGATTTTAACCTTGATATTAAGGATGGCGAATTCATTGTAATGGCTGGACCTTCTGGTTGTGGTAAATCAACAACACTTCGTATGATTGCAGGTCTTGAAGAGATTTCAAGTGGTGAATTGTGGATAAATGGAAAATTATGTAATGATGTGGCTCCTAGAGATCGTAATATTGCGATGGTTTTCCAAAACTATGCCCTATACGCTCATATGACTGTTTATCATAATCTTGCTTTCTCATTATTAATTAGAAAGATAGATTCAGATGAAATTCATAAAAGAGTTATGGCTGCAGCAGAAATGCTAGGTTTAATTCCATATTTGAATCGTAAACCTAAACAATTATCAGGTGGTCAACGTCAACGTGTTGCTGTTGGACGTGCTATTGTTCGTAATCCAGTAGTTTATTTACTAGATGAACCTCTTTCAAATCTAGATGCTAAGCTTCGTGCATCAATGCGTAAGGAATTATCTCAATTGCATCATCAATTGAATGCTACATTTATTTATGTAACACATGACCAAATTGAGGCTTTAACTTTAGCTGATCGAATTGTTGTAATGAAAGATGGATATATTCAACAGTGCTCATCTCCAAAAGAGATGTTTGATAATCCAGTTAATCTATTCGTTGCTGGATTTATTGGTACCCCTCCTATGAATTTCTATAAGGGTATTATTAATGAAGATGGTACATTTACTCATACATCAAGTGGTACAGTTTTAACAATTGAGCCAGATATGTTTGAAAGTATCAAGAATAAGGGATATGTAGGAAAACAAGTTATAATGGCATCTCGTCCTGACTATGTATATATGGATGAGGCAACTTTTGCAAAATATCCTGGTGGTAAATTTACTTTAAAATTGGATTATGAAGAGCATCTAGGTGCATATAATTTAGTTTATGGTTTGTTTGGCGATGAACGTTGTATTGCAAAAGTATACAATCGTGACCAAGCATCAGGTGAAACAGTTGAATGTGTATTTGATATGTCAAAGGTACATTTCTTTGATCCTGAAACAGAAAATAGAATTAACGATTAAGGAGGTTTAATTTTAATGGATGAGAAAAAAATAGAAGTTAAAGTTAATGATGATGAAATAGAAGTTAATGTAGACAAAAATCTTGAATCTCCTCAATCTTCAGATGTTTCTCTTGAAAAGAAATCCGTTTTTAAGGTAATTGGTAATTGGATGTTAATTCATATCCTAAAGCCTTTATGGAAGTATTTAAAGGGAATTGCATTTGATTTCAAGCGTGATATTTCAGAAAATCCAAATATTATTTTTGGAATTTGTTTAATGATTCCTGCTATATTAATTGGATTTATGCTATCAACTCATATCAAAGCTTCATTCTTTTTAGGTAAAGACTACACTTCAACAGGATTTCAGATGTTTGTTCTTGAAATGGCTGGTTGTTTAAATGTTGTATTTGGTTTTGGAATTATTAAAAAGAGAAATTTGAAATCTTCAATTTTTGCTACCATTTGTACTGCAATTCTTGTTACTTGCGGAGTTTTATGGTGCAAAGCATTTATTAGTTCAAAATTACCAGATCCAAATAATAGTGAAGTTATCATTTCAGCATTAAATGCAGATTCTGATTGTATGATTTCATTCATATCAGTTATTATTTCATGTTTATTGGCTGTTGCTGGTACAATCGGTTCATTTTTCTTCATAAATAAAAATTATAAGAAGGAAACGCTATAATATGAAAAAAAAAGAAGAATTAAAACAGCCTAATCCTTATCAAACGGATAAGCTAGCGAAAATTCCATCATGGATTAAGATTCTTCTGCTAAAATATTGGGCAGCAGCTGCTGCCTTTTTCTTTTTTGGCAATGCAAATCCGCTAGTTAATCCTGATTCTGCAGGCGCCCCTGTTCAATATTATATTTGGATTTCATTTGGATTATCTTTATTACTTGAATATATTGTTAAGAATATTGTTAGATTAATGAGAAATAGCAGAGATAATACATATAAGCAATATATTATCAATAGAAAAGGTGTATTATCATTGTTTTTGCATATTTTTTATTCATTTATAATAATGTTCCCGATTTATGGTACATTATATTTTTTAGCATATCATCATTTGGTAGTTAATTTATTTGCATTACCTGAAGTCCCAGCAATAGAGCCAATTACTGCAGGCTTTGTATTTATCTTTTATGATGCTATTGCAGTATTGATTAAAAATGCAATTATAAACGCATATAAAAAACATAAGTTTAATAAAGAAGAAAAGATTGCTCAAAGAATAATCAATAGTAGTAATGAAACTACAAAGGAGAATGAAGTAAATGAAGGCTAATGTTATATTTTTAGGTCAACGTTCAGTAACGATAGAATTAGATAATAAATTACCATACTATTCAGATGAAATGTATGATGTATATGTAAATGGTGTAAAATATGAGGAAAAAGTACAATTAAATGTTTATTCCATATATAATCTAGAGCCTTCTACAAATTACAGCGTTGAGTACTGCTTTAAAAATGAGAAAATTATAATAGAATTTGAAACAAAACCAGAATACGTTACGTTAGATGTAACAAAGTTTGGAGCTAAGGGTGATGGTATTACTGATGATACCTTATTTATTCAAGCATGTATTAATGCTTGTCCTAAAAATGGTCGTGTTTTTATTCCAAGAGGTACATATAGTGTATGTCCAATATTCTTGAAAAGCAATATTACTATTGAATTAGAGGAAGGAGCTCATTTATTAGGAAATACAGATCGTAATAAATATCCTATTCTTCCAGGTATGACACTACTTACAGATGAATCAGATGATTATAATTTAGGCTCATGGGAAGGTAACCCACTTGATTGCTTCGCAAGTATAATTACAGGTATTGAGGTTGAAAATGTTAATATCATCGGAAAGGGTATTGTTGATGGAAATGCTCAAAACGGAGATTGGTGGGAAGATGTTCGCACAAAGAGAATTGCTTGGAGAGGAAGAGGAGTTTTCTTAGTTAGATGTAACAATATTAATTTCCAGGGTGTAACTGTAACCAATACACCATCATGGAATTTACATCCATATTTTTCAGAAAATATTAGATTTATTGATATGCACCTTATATCTCCAAAAACATCACCAAATACTGATGGCTGTGATCCAGAATCATGTAAAAATGTTGATATTATTGGAGTTCACTTCTCTGTAGGAGATGATTGTATAGCCATTAAATCTGGAAAGATTTATATGGGACGTAAGTTCAAACGACCATCTGAAAACTTTAATATTAGAAATTGCTCAATGAATTTTGGTCATGGAGCTGTTGTTCTTGGATCTGAAATGGCTGGTGGAATTAAAGATATAAATGTAACGCAATGTATTTTTAATGAAACCGATAGAGGTTTAAGAATCAAAACAAGAAGAGGAAGAGGAAAGGACGCAATTATTGATGGCATTACATTTAGTAATATAAAGATGATTAGAGTATTAACCCCTCTTGTTATAAATATGTTCTATTATTGTGACCCAGATGGAAAGACTGAATATGTTTGGTCTAAAAATAAGCTTCCAATTGATGATAGAACTCCTTATCTTGGAGAGTTTACATTTAAAGACATTGATTGCTCAAATGTAAATGTAGCTGCAGGTACATTCTATGGTCTTCCTGAGCAACCAATCAAGAAGATTACAATTGAAAACGTTAAATTTAGTTTTGATCATAATCCTCAGCCTGGTATCCCAGCAATGATGACAGGTCTTGAACCAATGTCTAATCGAGGCTTGATTTTTAATAATGTTGGTGAGGTTGTAATAAAAAATGTTTCATTAGATAATAACATATCAAACGAGATTGAAACTGAAAATGTAGGCTCTTTAATTAGAGAATAGTTAATTAAGATTGTGTTCATTCACAATCTTTTTTTATATTTACCAAATTATCATTAAAATAAAAATCATGATTTAGAAAAAATAAGCGCTTACAATTCTACAATTATTGTAAAAACAAAATAATTGAGATATAATATAATAAGATATATATGCAGAGGTGAAAACGATGAAAATATATATTGGATGTGACCATGGAGGTCTAGATTTAAAAAATATTATAGTTAAATATTTACAAGAAAAGGGTAATGAAATTGTTGATGTAGGCACCTATACATACGATTCTTGCGATTACCCAATTTATGCGAAAAAGGTTGCAAAGGCTGTGGCGAATAACGAATGTGATAAAGGTATTGTTATTTGTTCAACAGGAATAGGTGTTTCAATAGTTGCAAATAAGGTTAAAGGCGTTAGATGTGCATTAGTAACGGATGTTACAACTGCAAGACTCACAAGAGAGCATAATGATACTAATGTTTTAGCACTTGGTCAGAAGAATGTTTCATATGATCGTGCAAAGGAAATTGTAGACATTTGGCTAGAAACTCCATTTTCTAATGGAGAACGGCATGTTAGACGAGTTAACATGATAGAGGAGGAATAATTAATGGGAAAAATTGTAGTGGTGAATCATCCTTTAATTGAACATAAACTCACTCAAATAAGACGTGCAGATACTAAAACGAAGGACTTTTATGATATTGTTCAAGAAATTGGTAGCTTAATGGCCTATGAAATTTCAAAGGATTTTCCTCTTAAGGATGTTGAAATTGAAACTCCAATTTGTAAAACTATTAAGAAGGAATTAGCTAGTGAAGTTGTAGTTGTTCCTATCCTACGTGCCGGTTTAGGTATGGTTGATGGAATTAGAAACACTATTCCAACTGCTAAGGTTGGATTCATCGGTTTGTATAGAGACGAAGAAACATTAAAGCCTCATGCATATTATGAGAAATTCCCTGCATGTATAGCATCATCTATTGTTTTATTAGTTGACCCTATGCTAGCAACAGGTGGCAGTGCTATTGCAGCAGTTGATTCATTAAAGCAAAGAGGAGTAAAAAATATCCGTTATGTAGGTTTAGTTGCAGCACCAGAAGGTGTTGAAGCATTACATAATGCACATCCTGATATTGATATTTATACAGCAGCATTAGATGAAAAATTAAACGAAAAGGGCTATATTGTTCCAGGACTTGGTGACTGTGGCGATCGTTTATTTGGTACTAAATAATGAAAAATCAAAATGAATTAGCTAAAATATACGCTGTAGTAACCCAAGGGTTTATAACAGTTTTAGTATTAGCAGGGCTAGGATTTTTTATTGGCTATAAGATAGGGAAAGATTCTGTTTGGCCAATTATACTATCTGTATTAGGTGGACTAATTGGTATTGTTTCCTTGATTCTTATGATGTTAAAGCTAAATATAGGTGGTGATAAAAATGGACGAAACCCATAAATTGGCTGCGATTGTCGCCCCTATTTCATGGATTGTAGGATTAGTTGGTTGGTTAATATTATACTTTGCTTTAGATAAAAGCATTAGAGGTGCTTGGTCATTAAGCTTTGTGCTTGGTATACTTACTGCACTTCTAAACCTAGGACTTATGGTTAAGGGCAGCAAGCATATCGTAGATAAAGCTTGTGATCCTTATGCCCATCCAGTGAAGGTGAATATGATATATTATTTACTTAGAATATTGCTATTTGCAGCTATATTTGCAATGGTAATTTTTGATCAATTTGTCTATAATATTGATAGTCCTAAATTTAATGTTTGGGCAACCTTAATTGGATATAGTAGTGTAAAAATTATTTTAATAATTGTTTACCTAGTAATGAAAGGTAAGGTGAGAAATGAATGAAATCATTGATCTTGGCTAGCTTTTGGTCAAGTATGTTTCCAAAAGGTGAAGATGGAAAATTCCATTTTGGTGATCAAATGTCATCAATGATTAAGGTTACTATTGTTCTCGCAATAATTATAATTATATTAGGAATTTTGATTCGCAAGGTGGATCCTAAGAAAAAAACACCATTATGGCTAACACCACTTGTGATGTTAGTTTCAATTGTTAACAACTTTGTTAAATCAAACATTGGAAAAAGATGGAAGTCATATGCCCCATATATATTTTCGGTTGCCTTATATATATTCGTTTTGAATATATCAGCAATATTCTGTCAAACAACTCCAACCTCGTATATAATGATTAATCTTGCATTTGGTATTATAACATTCTGTATTATTCAAGTGACAGGTGTTAAATCACTAGGTGTTGTTGGTTATTTTAAAAGCTTTGTTGGACCGGTTTGGTGGCTAGCCTTCTTATTTATACCAATTAATATAATTAGTGAATTGGCATTGCCTATTTCTCTAAGCTTGCGTTTAACTGGTAACGTATTATCAGGTGGAGTAATTTCCAAACTTATAGTTGGTGTATGTGGATGGTTTTCTATCCCAGTTATGCCACTTATTAACGCCTACTTTGATTTAATGTCAGGTGTTATTCAGACGTTAGTATTTGTAATGCTAACAGTAATATTTACATCTATGAAGATAGATGATAAGGAAAAAATATATATTCAATAAAAATAAAGGAGATAATTATAATGGAAATTTTAACAACAATTTTAAATGGATTATTAAACGTAGTATCATTTTTAGCAGCACATGCATCAGGAATGCAATATCTTGGAGCTGGTTTAGCTGTATTTACCGGTGTTGGTTCAGGTATAGGTGAAGGTATGGCTGCTGCAAAGGCTGTAGAGGCCGTAGGACGCCAACCAGAAGCATCTGGAAAGATTACAGTTACAATGATTATTGGTCAAGCAGTAGCTGAAACAACAGGTTTATATGGTTTGATTATTGCCATTATGTGCATGTCAAAGTAATTTGGTATTTAAAAATAATAATAAGGAGAAATAATCATGAACATCTTATCATTAGCTGATGTCCTAGAAGCTATTGCAGAATTTGTTGATAAATGCTTAGGGCCTCTAGGAAGTGGCGGGACAAAGGATATGGCTATTTACGTTCGTGATTTCTGTGTTCAACTTTGCTCTACATTAATTATATTTCTATTAGTTCGCTTTTTATTATGGAAGCCTATAACTAATATGCTTGAACAAAAGCGTGAGGCAGCAGATAAGGAGCTTGAGGAAGCAAAGGCTAAAAATGAAAGTGCAGCTTTACTAGAGGCAGATTTAAAAGAACAATTATCTAAGGCTCAATATGAGGTAAAGTCAATTTTAGACAATGCACAAATGGAAGCTAATGCTCGTCGTGAGGAAATAATTAATGATGCAAAAGCAGAAGCTAAGCGTCGCTTAGATAAGGCTCAAGTTGAAATTGATCAGGAGATAAAAAATAAGCAACAAGAAATCCAAGATATGATTGTAACCACTGCATTTGCAGCTGCCACAAGAATTCTTGAACATGAGGTTGATAAGGATAAATATATTCAAATGGTCAATGAAATCATCGAGGGGGCTAATAAATAATGTTTGCTAAAGAGTACGCAAAAGCACTTTATGAATTGGCTTTAGAATCTAATAGTGTTTCAGAAATCAACGATAATTTTAAAATATTATTAGATGGTATTAATGAAAACGAGGATTATATGAAGGTCCTTACATATCCAAAAATTAGTAACTCGAAAAAGAAAAAATCGATTTTTGATGTATGTAAATCGATGAACAAAACTTTTATAGATTTTTTATATGTTCTAATTGATAATAATCGTATTGGAAATGTTAAAGATATATACAATGAATTTAAAGAAATTATTGATCAAAATAATAATGTGATTTATGCAAAAATAACATCAGCATCAAAGCTTAACAAGGCACAGCTTAGCTTATTAGCTAATAATCTATCAAAATATTTTTCTAATAAAAAGGTTATAATTAATGAGGTTATTGATGAAACCTTGATTGGTGGAGTTAAGATTGTAGCTGATGGTAAATTAATTGACTTATCTTTAACTAACAGATTAGAAAGTCTTATGAATCAAATTGAATGAAAGGAAAAAGCTTTATGAGCAATATTAATTTATTAGAAATCTCAAATTTAATTAAAAAACAAATTGAAGCTTATAAAGATGATATTAAAACAGAAACCATTGGTACTGTAGTTGAGGTTGGTGATGGAATTGCCATCGTTCATGGTCTTGACAAGGCTATGCAGTCTGAGCTACTTATCTTCCCTAATGATGTATACGGAATGGTTCAAAATCTTGAAACAGATTCTGTGGGTGCAATTTTACTAGGAGACTCTTCTTTAGTAAAAGAAGGGGATACAGTAAAGTGTACTGGTAAAATTTTAAATGTTCCTGTTGGTGAAGATTTTATTGGCCGTGTTATTAACCCATTAGGTGCTCCAATTGATGGACTTGGACCAATCGAAGCTAAGGAATATCGTCCTATTGAGCAAAAAGCAACGGGTGTTATGCAACGTTCAAGCGTTAATACACCTCTTCAAACTGGTATTAAGGTTCTTGATGCCCTAGTTCCAATTGGTCGTGGTCAGCGTGAACTTATCATTGGTGACCGTCAAACAGGTAAAACAAGTATTGCAGTAGATACAATTATTAACCAAAAGGGTAAGGATGTAATTTGTGTTTATGTTGCAATCGGACAAAAGGAATCAACTGTAAATAACGTTTATGAAACTTTAAAAAGCTATGGTGCAATGGAGTATTCAATTATAGTAAGTGCATCTGCATCTAATCCAGGTCCATTATTATATCTAGCTCCTTACTCTGGTGTATCTATCGCTGAATATTTCATGTATCAAGGAAAGGATGTTTTGATTGTTTACGATGATTTATCGAAGCATGCTGTAGCATATCGTGAGCTTTCCTTACTTTTACATAGACCTCCAGGACGCGAAGCTTATCCAGGTGATGTTTTCTATTTGCATTCTAGATTACTAGAACGTGCTGCGAAATTATCAAAGGAGCTTGGTGGTGGTTCTATCACAGCTTTACCGATAATTGAAACTCAAGCTGGAGATATTTCAGCATATATTCCAACAAATGTAATATCAATTACAGATGGCCAAATTTTCTTGCAATCTGATTATTTCTATAAAGGTATTCGTCCTGCAATTAATGCTGGTCTTTCAGTAAGCCGTGTTGGTGGAGCTGCCCAAACAAAGGCAGTTAAAAAGGTATCTGGTACCTTAAGACTTGATCTTGCATCATATCGTGAGCTTGAATCATTTGCTCAATTTGGATCTGATTTGGACCAGTCTACTAAGGCCCGTTTGGAACGTGGTAAAAGAACAATCGAGGTTCTTAAGCAAGGTCTTCATGAAACTATTCCATTCCAAAAGGAAGCAGTTATTTTATATGCTTTAACTCATGGTCATCTAGATAATATAGAAATTAATGATATTGCTAGATTTGAGTCTGAATTATATCGCTCAATGGATATAACTCCTAAAGGAATTGAAATTAGTAAGATTATTAAGGAAACAAAGGCATTACCAGAAGATAATATGCTTGATGATTTTATTAAAGCTGAAAAGCATAAATTTATTTAGGAGAGTGATGCTAAATGGCTAATTCTCTACATGAGGTAAAAGCGCGTATTGATTCAACTAAATCAACAGCTCAAACTACAAAAGCGATGTATATGGTTTCACAGTCTAAAGTGAAAAGAGCAGAAAAAACATATAAAGATTATCAACCATTTATAAATAGTGTGTCTTCAATGGTAGCGAGCATTGTCAAAAAAGCAGAATTAGATTATTCTCATCCTTTAATGACAAAAAGAGAAGTTAAAAAGGTTTGCTACCTAATTATAACCTCAGACCGTGGTCTTGCAGGAGCTTATAACTCAAACATATTTAAAGCACTAGATGCTAAGGTTTTAACACATCAGTCTAAGGATGAGTTTATAGTGGCTACAATAGGTAAAAAGGGCTTTTCATATGTTGAGCAGAAGGGATATCCTCGTATTGATGACGAGCCAATCTTTGTTCGTGATGATGTAATGTTTCTAGATGTAGTTCCTCTTGCAGAAAAGATTATTGAATCTTATCTTAATTATGATATTGATAAGCTAGTGATTATTTACAATCATTTTATTAATACTTTGCAACAAGAGGTCACAGAGAAGGAAATATTACCAATTGAGGATTTAACAGGTAATATATCGCCAATCGATTACATATATGAATCAGGAATTGAAAAAACACTAGATATGATGCTACCAATGTATATCGAGGATCTAATATATGGCATTATATTAGATGCTAAAACATCTGAGCATGCATCAAGAATGAATTCAATGCGTAGCGCATCTGATAATGCAGATGAAGTAATTGCAAAATTACAGTTATTATATAATAGAGCCCGCCAAAATGTTATTACAAATGAGTTGATTGATATCATTGGTGGTGCCAATGCTATAGGAGGTAAGGAATAATGGACGGAAAAATCGTTGAGGTTAAAGGTCCCGTTGTAGATGTTAAATTTGAAGACGGTATTCTTCCAAAGATAAATGATGCCCTAAAGGTTAATGTTTCAGCTGAAAAGAACAACGGAGTAAGCATTAATTTAACATTAGAGGTAGCACTTCATGTTGGAAATAATGTTGTACGTTGTATTGCAATGGATTCAACTGATGGACTTGTTAGAGGAATGAGCGTAGTTAATACAAATAATCCAATTAGAGTTCCAGTTGGAGAAAAAACATTAGGCCGCATGTTTAATGTTCTTGGTGACCCAATTGATGGAGAGAAAATTGACTCTGATGTCAAAAGAATGCCTATTCATCGAGATGCACCTACTCTTGAAAGCCTATCAAATAATGTTGAAATTCTAGAAACAGGTATCAAGGTAATTGACCTACTTGCACCTTACATTAAGGGTGGAAAAATTGGTTTATTCGGTGGAGCTGGAGTAGGAAAAACAGTATTAATCCAAGAATTAATTCATAACGTTGCTCAAGAGCATGGTGGTATTTCAGTATTTACTGGAGTCGGCGAAAGAACACGAGAGGGTAATGATTTATATCATGAAATGAAGGAATCTGGAGTTATTGCCAAAACAGCAATGTGCTTTGGACAAATGAATGAGCCACCTGGAGCTCGTATGAGAGTTGCCCTAACAGGTCTTACGATGGCAGAACATTTCCGTGATGAGGAGCATCAAGATGTGCTTCTTTTCATCGATAATATCTTTAGATTTACTCAAGCTGGATCTGAGGTATCAGCATTATTAGGCCGTATGCCATCAGCCGTTGGTTATCAACCTACACTTGCAACAGAAATGGGTAAGCTACAGGAACGAATTACATCTACTAAGAACGGTTCAATTACATCTATTCAAGCTGTATATGTTCCAGCTGATGATTATACTGACCCAGCCCCTGCTACAACATTTGCTCACCTAGATGCTACAACAAATTTATCACGTAAATTAACAGAAGAGGGTATATATCCTGCTGTTGATCCTCTAGCATCTACATCTAGAGCTCTATCACCTGAAATCGTTGGACAAGAGCATTATGATGTGGCTAGACGTGTTCAACAGTTAATTCAAAGATATAACGAATTGCTTGATATCATTGCTATTTTAGGTATGGATGAATTATCAGAGGATGATAAGCTAGTAGTTAAGCGTGCTAGACGTGTTAAGTTATTTTTATCACAAAATATGTTTATTGGAGGACAATTTACAGGTATTCCTGGCTCTTTCGTTCCAGTAAAGGAAACAATCAAAGGCTTTAAAGAAATCCTTGATGGAAATTGTGACTCAATGCCTGAGGAGGCCTTCCGTTTAGTTGGTACAATCGACGACGCTAGAGCCAAGGCAAAAAAACTTGAAGAGGAAGCTGCAGCACAATAATGAGAATTTGTGTTTCAACTCATCAAGGAAAGCTATATGATGATGAAATAACTTATGCAGTTGTAAAAAACGAAGATGGCGAATTTGCAATTATGAAGGATCATGTCCCTATTGTTTGTGTAATTCCAAAGGGGTATGTTAAGCTTGTAGTTCCAGAACAAGAGCTATATTTAGCAGTTGTTAATGGTACTCTACAATTTAATGAAAATGTTATTAATATTATTGCTCAGGGTGCACATATTGGATATACTAAGGAAAGTGCCCAAGAGCATTTGGACATAGTTAGAAGTGAACGACTAGAATTGAATCGAAAAACAAATGTAGATTTTACACAAAAGGAAAAAGAAATTCTTGACAATCTACGTAAATCAAAAGCTGGTAGTTTATAAATAATAGGAATGGTGAAAGCCATTCTTTTTTAAAAAATTACAAGGAGAATATATATGGATATAGCAGTTAAAATAATATATATAACAGTTTGGTGTATATTTGCTTACTTATATTATAAGCTAATGCGATCTATTAAAATTGAAAGATTATTTGAACAAGGGCATATTTTTGAAATACGATTAGCTTATATTTTTTTGGTGTTTGTTTTATCATATTTGACAACAGAAGGAATATTTAAACTTGTAGAATTATTAGTTCCTAATTTTAATTAGTCATTTTTTCCATTTTTTTGTATAATCACACATTTTTAGATAATACTAAAATTGAGGTGAATATATGAAGGATAAAGTCAAAAGATTTTTAAGTGAAAAGAAAGAACTTCTTCTTTTTGTAGGAATATTAGCTGTTGTATTTACATCAGTGATGATCATTGCATCAGTTGCATTTAACGATGATGATTCTGATCCAATTGTTGATATAAATAATGGTACAACAGGCCCTAATCTTGTTGTTGAGCCAACCCAGATAGAACCAGAAAAAATCTTATTTGGTTTACCTGTAACAGATGACGCAACAATGATAAGATGCTATTATAGTCCAGATAAATCTGAGGATACATTACAAACTGCTGTAATTATGAATAATAATATTGCATATGAATCAACTGGAGTTACTTATGTAAATGGTGATGATTCTCAAATAAATGTCTATGCTGTATATGATGGTAAGGTGACAGGTATTTCTGTTAGTGATGCATTTGGTACTATTCTAGAAATTACACATGATGAAAATATTGTTACATATTATTCATCACTAGCTTCATGCAATGTAAAAGTTGACGATGTAGTAAAAAAAGGTGATTTGCTAGGTGCTGGTGGAATGAATGTATTTGATAAGGAAGCCTCTAATCACGTAACATTTGAAGTAAAAGTAAACGGAACGTATGTTGATCCTGAATTAATTTATGATAAAACAATTGAAGAGGTATCTAGTATGTTTACAGAGAAATAGCGAAATGCTATTTCTTTTTTTGTATGAAAATAAAAAAAATTCATAAGATATAATAGAGGTGGTTTATCTTATGAATTATGAAGTTAGAAACCGAGTGATATCTATGGCTAATCTAATACTTGAAAAAAAGTCCACAGTAAGAGATGTTGCTAAAGAGGTTGGATATTCAAAATCAACGGTTCATAAGGATTTAAGAGAAAAATTACCTTTGATTGATGAGATATTATATCAAAAGGTATGTAATTTGTTGGAATATAACAAAGAAATAAGACATATAAGAGGGGGAGAATCAACTAAGATTCATTATGCTTTACTAAAATTTCCATTTGAGAAATACCAAGGTCCTTTAAAGAAACCTGTCCACAAGCAAGATCAATAATTTTCTCCTTAAAGCTATCTTCCTGGTCAGGAATAATCCCAATCTTTATTTTAACATTGTCAAGGTATTCAACATTGAATATTTGATACTCGTTTAAAAAAGATAGGATACTATTATATATAGCATAAGATACGATAATTTCAATAGTTTTATAATCAAGATATTCATAAATTGATGTTTTGTTTAATGCTTCTGAAACACTAGAGGAATACGCTCTAATTAGTCCTCCTGCTCCTAAAAGTATACCGCCAAAATATCTTGTAGTAATCGCAAGAATATTAGTCATTTCCCTTTTTTTTAAAACATCTAGCATTGGCATACCAGCTGTTTTTTGGGGTTCTCCATCATCAGAAGCTTTTTGAATTTCAGCATTAGTCCCTAAAATATAAGCATAACAATTATGAGTTGCGTCATAATATTTTTTTCTTATAGACTGAAGTGCTTGATTTACTTCATCGATTGTATTAACGCGAAATAAATGGGTTATGAATATTGATTTATTAATTACTATTTCATTAGAAGTAGTATTTTGAATTGTTTTCATTTAATCACCAAAATAATTATATCATTATGTGGCATTTTGGTAAACGAAAAGAATGTTGAAAATTGGGATTATTAATGGTATAATCACAAATAGGGTGATGTTTTATGGCAAAGCGTTTAGTGTGTACAACTTCAACAGGCTGTTTAGACTATTATAAGCACGATTATGATATTAGAACAATTAGAATTAAAATAGATGTCAATGGAGAATTACTTGCAGATGGTACTGAGATTAAAGCTGATGAGTTTTATGCAAAATTAGAAGCAGATAAGCATTTAGTTCCTAGGACTAGTCAACCTTCAATTGGTGAACTAGTTGAAATATTTGAGGGCTATGCAGATGAGGGATTTGAAGAGGTTATTGTTACAACAATTTCTTCTAAATTATCTGGAACTTATAACGGTGTTTGTAAGGCTGCTGAAATGGTTGAGGAAAGAATTAAGGTTTATCCAGTAGATACAAAGACGGTATGCTTTAATGAAGGATATTTTGCGCTTACAGCTGCACAAATGATAGAAGAAGGTCAAGAAACAGAGGCTATTTTAAAGAAATTAGATCAATTAAAAAATCAAAATTTCTTAATGTTTGCAGTAGATTCACTAGAATGTCTTGTAAAAAATGGACGACTTTCTGGTGCTGCAGGTTTTTTAGGTAAATACTTAAAGATTAAACCACTTTTAGCATTATGTGAGGATGGTACAATTCAAGCAATTGAGAAAATTAGAACAACAAAAAAAGCATTAGAAGCTGTATGTGATAGATTTAAGGATTATGTTGAGGGTAAGGAGTATATACCTTTTATTGTATATACTGGTCCAGGATTAAGAGATTTCTTTGTTGATGTAATAAAAGAAAAAATAGGATTAGAAAATCTTCTTGAGCTTCCATGCTCTCCTGTAGTTGGCTGTCACGTGGGTCCAAATGCTATTGGTTTAGGTTGTTTTTTAAAGGACTAATTTAAGGAAGCGTTACGCTTCCTCTTTTTTGAGGTGACAAAGTATGCTTAGGGAATCTGCTTTTAAGGTATTAAAAAAACTTAATAATAACGGCTTCCAAGCGTATATTGTTGGAGGTTATGTTAGAGATAGTATTTTAAATATTGATTCTAATGATATCGATATTACTACAAATGCAACTCCAAACGATGTTAAGGAAATTTTTGATATTAAAAACAGCAATGGAGAAAAATACTTATCCGTTGTTGTAAATCAGGATGAATATTCGTTTGAGGTTACGACCTTTCGCAAGGATATTTCTTATTCAGATCATCGACATCCAGTTACAGAAATAACTAATAGCCTAGATGAAGACCTTAAAAGAAGAGATTTTACGATAAATGCATTATTAATGGATGCAAATGGGAAAATATATGACTATTTCCAAGGCTTAGACGATTTGAAAAACAAACAAATTAAGTCCATTGGTGATCCAAACATTAGGTTTGATGAGGACTCACTAAGAATTTTGAGAGCTTGCCATTTTACATCAAAATTAGGATTTGATATTGAAAAAAACACATTTGATGCAATGCTTAAAAATGTAAAAAGTATTAAATCATTGAGTAGTGAAAGAATTTTAGATGAATTAAATAAAATAATAAAAGGAAAATATTATGTTAAAGGCTTAGGGTATTTAAATCGTTGTAATGCTTCTAAATATTTAAAAATCGACCAAGCAATTTCTTTAATTATAAAAAAGAATTTAACCCCAACCTTAGATGATATTCTAGCATTATCCTTATATTATAATAAAGAAATATCATTTAATATTGAGAACCACAAAAAAAAGCTATTCTATAGAGCATTAGAATTAATAGGAAAAGATATCTTATTAGCTATTAATTTATACAATAATGATATTGATACATTGATTCTAGCAAACAGATTAAATTATTATTTATCATTATCATTTGTCAAAGAGGAAATGATTATAAATAAAAAGCAAAATTTACCAATATCATCTCGTAAGGATGTGATGATTTCAAGAGATACAATTGTAGATCTTGTAAAGAAATCAGATGGCCCATGGCTTGGACAATTATATAAAGAATTAGAAATAAATATCCTTAATGGATATATAAAAAACGATTCCATTGAAATAGAAGAATATATTAGGAGAAAATTTATGGCAAACGTAGAGTATTTCACATATTATGGAAAAATAAAAGGTATTAATACTTCTGATGGGATGTACAATTTATTAGTTACATTACCTAATCAAGTAGATATAAATGTTAAAACTGAAGAACAAAACGATAATATAAAAATTGGCTATATTTATAAAATGAAGGTTGGCCGCCATAGTAATTCAGAAAAAGAGGTTTATTATCTGTTTGAGTGCCAAAAGGTTTCACAGATAGAGGATATAACTGAAGTTGATATGGTATATAGGATGTTTGATTCATCTTGTCCTTATTCATTAGATGAGCTAAAAAGTAAAATATATGGGTATGCTGATTTGATTGAAAATAGTAATATAAAGGCTATAACATTAGAGGCATTAAAGCAATATGAAAGACTCTTCTTCATATATCCTGCTGGGCAACGATTACATCATAATTATGTAGGGGGCCTTGCCCATCATACTTTAGGTATGCTTGAGATAGCTCAAGATTTTAAAAGAAATTTTCCATATTTAGATAAGGACTATTTATACTCTGGTGTTATTCTTCATGATTTAGGTAAAACACTAGAATTTACAGGAGTTGAAAATACGGAATACTCACTTGAGGGACAATTACTAGGTCATCTTGTAATTGGTGGACTAAAGATATTTGATATAGCAAAAGGGCTAGGTCTTGAAAAAACAGAAGAAGCTTTAATCCTTGAGCATATTGTAATTTCTCATCATGGACAGCAAGTATTTGGTGCCTGTAAAAAGCCCCAAACTGCTGAAGCGGCAGCAATTTGGTATATTGATACAATCGATTCTAAGTTTAGAGTTCTAGGTCAGGAGCTAGAAAAGATTAAGGCTGGAGAATTTACTGATACAATTGGGGTTATGGATAAAACTAAGTTCTATAAATTAAAATAGTCTGTAAAAAATAACAGACTATTTTTTTATAGCGCCCATGAAGCACCGATTATTACAAGCAGTATGAATAAAACGAGGATTAATGCCCAAGACGTATTAGTACTTTGACTGTTGTCACATGCCATTTTATCCCTCCTTTTCAATATATTATATTCATAAAAAAAACTAATGAGATAAATATAGCCCAATTTATGGTTAAAAATAACTTAATTCAGACAAATTTATTGTATTGCAATTTGACAATAAAAATGTTATTATTGTAAGTGCTATGGTTATAGCCAAATTCACAACAAGGAGACTTAAACATGAGTATATCAAATAAAAATAAGGGTCTTTTAAAGCCATTAAGTCTAACTTTTATGTCATGCCTTTTAGCATTGACTCTTTCGTCATGCTCAAAAGCTCAAGATAAATATGATGATATAAATGGAAATGAAGCATATGTTACATTAGGGAACAGAACTGTAACAAATAAAGAATTATTTGACCAAATGAAGTGGAGCTCAGCAAGCTATTTAGGTGAAAAGCTTAACACTTCTATTGTTTCTCATAAAATCACTGAAGTTACAAAAGAAATTGAGGAAAACAATAATCCTGAATACATTAATGAGGTTCAGAAGCTTTTAGTATGCGATGTATATGGTTTTTCAAGCATAGATGATTATGATGGATTTAATAATCCATATTTGTTTAGTTCATCAGAATTAAAATATAAGGATAATGTTTGGAAGAATCATCGTATTAGCATTGATTCAAAGGATATTGCACGTTTGATTTCAAGAGTATCATATACTGATCCAAAAACTGGAAAGGAGTATGAAGCAAAGTCAGAAAACGGAAGAGCAGCTTATAAATTTAGCGATCTTTCAAATGTTCAAAAGGAATTATTTAGAACATACTATGAATCATATGCGCAAAAGTTATATGCATACCAGGTTTTAGAGAAGGAAATTGCTGATCATAATGATGAACTTGAAGAAGGTGAGGATCGTTATTTTAGCAATTCTGAAATAATCGCAAAATGGAAGGAAGATTATTTGTATTCATCTACAGTAAATGCGATTTTAATTCGTTTTATCAATGAAGATGAGGTAAATGCTGTATTTAAGGCTTTTGGTGTTAAGGCATATCGTTCAGAACTATATTTTATTCCTCAAAAGGATAGAACTGATGCTCAATATTCTAAATATTATGATGATTATGACTTTGCAAACAATTTAAGCTCAGTATCATATGATGCAGTTAAGCTTACTTCAAACACTAACTTAGTATTTGCTCTTTACATTGAAATGTATAACTATATCTATTCATATAGAGAGTCATTACAATCATTAGCAATAGAAACATCTAATACTACAAATAGAAGAAATATTACACAGGATTTATATAGAATTTATTCTACTTTATCTGATGAGGAAGCTTCAAAATATACTTATCAATATGCATTAGAGCACGGTCTAAAGGATAATGAAAATACAACATTCACAAAGAAGGCATTAGATGAAATTAACTCTAGTCTTACAACTTATTTATATGACACATTAAAGATTACTGAAAATAGTGGAAGTGCTACAACAAATTATTCTATCGCTGGTCAAAATTATGGTGATTTTTACTATATGGCTTATAAGCTAAATACACCAGAAAGTGATAAAAAACTTTACTATACGAATTCTAATGAAGATGAATTGTATTATGTTGAGAAGGTAGAAAATGAATATAAGGTATATACCTATGATGGAAATTCTAAGCTTGAAATTTCAGATGAGAAATTAAAGGAATTAGCTGAAAATGATGAATCATTAAATGGATTGTTATCAACAGAAGGCAAGAAGGCTTATTATGAATTACTAGAAGAAATTTATGAGAACTTAAAGCAAGATACTTTAACATCTTCATATATTTCAAATTGCATTACTAATGCAAAAGAAAATGTAGAAGCAAGAATCTATGATGAAGATATCGAAATAGCATATGAGGCTTCAAATAGTGATTACAAAGGAAATAAGAAAAAATCTGATTACAATGTAATTGCAACATTTAAATACGAGGATGAAGACCTTGGCATTGAAAACGAAACTGTTACAGTTACAATTAGTGATGTATGGGAAGAGCTTGAAATTAGCAGTGGTATTTCCAGCGCAGTATCTTTATTATCTACAGAATTAATTAAGGAAACAGATACATATAAGAAAATTACTGGTGACAAGGACAAAATTGATACATATTATCAAAATTTAAATAATTTATTATCTAATTTTGCAAACGATCAATTATCATCATCTGGTTATTCATCATCTCTTGGAAAATATAAGTTCTTAAAATTATATTTCCATTCAACTGATATGGAAGAAATTGTTCATAATTTTTACTGTGTAAACGAAGCATCTGCGACATTATTAAATGATTATTCATCTGAAAAGCTTGCATTATTCCTACAAGAATATGCAAATAATTACTATGACTCATATTTCTCTGTGTCTGCAACTAATTTATTAGTATATGTAGATATGAATGAGGATGGAAATCCTGATAAAGCTGGAACTGAAATTGACGGAATTGATATTTTTGACTGGTCAAAACCTGTACCAGGCGCTGAATATAATTGCACTTATGGTGAATTAGCTCAGGAATTAATCAAAAAGGTTATTAAGCTTGTTGATAATTCTACAGATTCTAATGTTGATGCGTTATCAAAAATTGTTTCTGAGTATAACTCTGCATCAAGATTTGACAATGATTACAACCATACTCCAGCAGAGGATGGAGATTATAATCCAACTGCTGCTGAAAGAGAGTGGGCAAAATATCGTAAGGCTGGTTTATACATCAAGACAAGCGAGCTAGCTTCAGTTTCTAATTCAACAGATTATGCATCATGCTATGATGTTTTAAAACTTGCAATTTATAAAGCATATACAGAGGAATTCCTATTTAATGATGAGGTAATGCCTAATGAGTATATGATTACTAAATATTACGAAGGAACAGAAAATGGATTAGTAACAAATGAAGGATACAATCTATTAGTTTTAACATCTGCTACCGAAAAAGCAAGTGCTAAATATGATCCTGAAGATTATCCAGAAAGTGATATTTATAAAGATTTAGTTTATATTTATGGTGATGACGCATACAAGATTGCAGACGTTTATAGCCTTATTGATGAAAATGGCGACTATTCAGACAAGCTATCTTTAAATCAAGTATTAGCATTTATGCTTGAATATGCAGCAAATGGTTCAACATCATCATTGCCAGCATCTGTAACAACAGCATTAACTACATATCTTCAACCTGTATTTACAAGATTTACATCAAGTGAATCTCAATTTGAAGTATTAATTCAATTCTTAGTAGATACATTAATTAGTTCGGGAGAAATTCAAAATAAGAATCAGGATGCTTATTTATATTTTGTATTTGGTAATTCAAAAAATTCTTCTACAGAAGTGTTTGCTAAGCTTCTTGAAACAAATCACAATAGTGCTGATAGCTATTTAGTAACTGAAAATGTTTATAGCTCTTCAACATCATTAACATTCTTTGATGATGAAGAAAATGTTAAATTATACTTTAGTCTTCAAAATCAATATGATAATTGGTGGACAAATTTAAATGCACTTGTTAAAACTATGAAGGAGGGAAAATAAGATGAAAAAATCGAGAAGAATTGTTTCCGTCCTAGCTGCAGCTGTATTAGTTACGACTCTTGCCTCTTGTGATGCAAATCGTAACACAAAGATGCCAAGTGGAGATTTAAAATTAGATAGTAATTATGCATCATTAGCTACAGGACAAAGTGTCAGTGTTAAAGAAATGTATAATCTATTCCGTAAGGAAGGATATTCAAAGGTTTTAACTCAAATTAAAAAAGCTGTTTATTCAAAGGAAATTGCGGCTATCAATAATTCTGAATTTAAAACAGATAGCGAATTAAAGAAAGATTTTGATTCATATATGTTAAGTAATATATATGGTGTATCTGAAATCGAGGATTATGAAGATCTTAAAGATGAAGATAAGAAGAAATCTATTCAAAAGTTTATTGATAATCAATTAAGCAATAATGGTATTGATTATTCAAGCGTGTATGCAAATAATCCAGAAATCTTTATTCCAACAGTTGATGCTGAAGGTAATTTAGTTTCAAATTGGGCTAACAATGCTGATTTAGTTGACTTATATAAGTATACAGTAGCTACTGTAAATTATGCTAAGGAATACTTAAATAAAATTAAAGATTACGAATATTTATATGATGTAGATGGCCAAAAACAAGAAAATTCTTATTATCTTGCTAAAAATGATTACGAGATTCGAGAGAATAAATATGCAGCAATTCAAAATTATACAACTACTGCTGATATGTTTGGTATTAAATATAAGAATCAAGCAGCAGATGAAGTATATAAGAATCATGCAATTGTTATTAAATTTGCAAGTAAAGCCCAGGCTGATAAGTATATAAATAAAGTTGGTGGCCCATTAAGCGAAAATGCTACTGAAGAAGAAGCATTAGAATTCTATGTAAAGCTATATAACGAGTTTTACAAAAATGACATCATTGAAGGTGTAAATGACGTTTGGACAAATGAAAATACTTCATTTGCAATTACAAAGGATGAAAACGAGTTTACAGATAAAATTGATTCTTCAACTATTAATTTTATGACTGAAAATTTAGTCGATATGGGTTCTGATGAAGGTGTTTCATATTTAAGAACTCCATTCAATATTTCAGGCGATAATTATTATTATATGGCTTATCGTATAAATATTTATGAAGGTAATGATTGGGATGACTTGGAACTTGCAAGTGATATCTCTATTAAATTAAATAGCCTTCTAGATGATATGGTTATTGAAGATTGGGCTTCTGAAACCTATGCTAATAGTTTAGTTGAGCAAAGACTTAAAGGTACTCTTCTAACTGTTACAGAGGATGAAAAACGTGATAGTCTAGATTTAAAAATCTATGATCCAATATACGAAAATCAATACTATAGTTCTTACAGTGATTATTATGATTTTATTAGCTCTAAGGATTATAAGAATGCAAATGGTAAATATGTCTTTACATTAACTTATACCTACGCTAATAATGAAAACAATCCAGTATCAGTAAACTATAGTGTTAATGATTCTTATACGCAACTAAATAATATTTATGGAGCATCAAAGGCAGCAGAATTACTTGCGACTAAGTATTTAGCTAGTACAAGCCTATATGACAAGATTGATGATTCTGAGATAAGTGGATATGAGGATGGACTTAAGTCTGCAATTAAGAGCTTTAAGAAAAATGATACATCATATTCTAAAAAAATGGGATTAGAGAACTATTTAGTATTACAATATGGTTTTGATAATCAGCATGATGTATTAAATAATAGCTTAATAGCCAATAGCCTAATTTCCCAATATACTTCATACTATGGCGATTATAAGGGCGATAAACTTGAAGGAACAAATGCTGCTGAGAACAAAGCAATAGAAGTTCAGCTTGGTACACAGGATAAGTATTTATTTAAGGATAGTACTGGTTTATTTACGAACTTTAAAGCATTTGCTGATAGAAATTTTGATATGTACTACAGCCTTGATATTAGTCATATTTTAATCTCAATTGATTATGATGGAGATGGAAATAATGATGATCCAGATAAGTACTATGAAGCATTAAATGCAGTTAACAAAGAAAAGTTTAGAAAGGATATCCTAACATTAGCTGACGCTATTGTTGAGGAATCTAAGCTAATTAAGACTGATACAAAGGTTAGCGCATTACAATACATTGCTAAGGTATTTAACAATAATGGTTATGAATACAAATTACAATGTGAGAAATATAAAGGCATGGTATGGGATGATTTCAAGTCTAATTTTGAATTTAGCCTACGTGCTGAGGATTTAAGTACAATTAACAATTCTAATGGTTCTAACTATGTTGAAGAATTTACTAATGAAGTAAAGAACTTATATAAGGTTTTAAGTAGTGAAAGCTACGATGATGTTGCAGAAGATATCGAGGATAATGGATATTGGAAGTATGAGGATACTATTAATCCATTAAATCAACTTGATGTTAATGGAGAAATTGATTCTCAGTTAACAAAAACAACATATGGTTGGCATATGCTTTATGTATATGATATGACAAGTCAAACAGAGTGTAAGTTTACTAGAGATAATGATTCAAATCTTTCTTCGAGCGTAACAGATAGTGATGGTAATGTTTGGTATGTAAACACAACAGATAAGAATGATATTTGTATCGAATCTGAAAAAGATTCTAACAAAACATATTCAAAGGTTTCATCAATTGGAACATGGCAATATCAAGATATTGTTGTATATGAAAATGATACTGACACATCAGATGATGATGATATTCTATATGTATCAGGCTATAGTGAAGATAAATATGCTTCATTAGAACAATTATTCATCTACTTTATTGAAACTCAAAATAATGGTTCAGTTTCATCATTACGTTCTACTACAACAACTGCAGTTAAGAATGTATTTGCTGATATTATCACTAGATATTCAAATTCTACATTCCAAACTTGGAGATTATATAAACAAATCGGTACAATAACATTTGCCGATCAAACAATGTCTGATCGTTTTAATAAAATGATGGCGATTAATGAACGTACCATTGATAATTATGAAGAATTAACTGAAGATGACTTATTCTATGGTTGGTTCACTAAAACTTGGACTTTTAACATTGATTAATAGGTAATTAATATAGGGATTCTTTATGAGTCCCTATAATTTTTGAGGTGTATTATGAAGATTTTACAAATTGCATCAGGTTCAAAAGGAAATTGTACATTTATTTGGACAGAAAAAACTAAACTAATATTAGATTGTGGTATTTCTAAAAAAAGAATTGTTGAATGTCTAACAAATAACAATATGTCACTTGATAATATTGATGGTATTTTGATTACTCATGAGCATACTGATCATATATCTGGATTAGCTGTTTTAGCAAATGCTTTAAATACTACCATTTATATGACGAAGGGGACATATAATGGTATGTCTAGTCGTATTAAGGAAAGATTGGATATTAATAAAATAAATTTTATAGAGAGAGATTCAGTTTTTAATATTAATGATATAACAATTAATGCTTTACAAATATTCCACGATGCTGTTGATCCTGTGGGTTATTTATTTAAAGAAAACAATCATAGATTAGTTTATATTACAGATACTGGATATGTCCATAACTCCTTATTTGAAAAAATATCAGATGCAGATGCTTATATTTTTGAATCAAATCACGATCCAGAGATATTGATGGAATCTGATCGTCCATACGAGACAAAGCTCCGTATTTTATCAGATCATGGACACCTATCAAACCAGGATAGCTCTTATGTGCTAGCAAATATTATCGGCCCTAATACAAAAAGAATAGTATTTGCTCATATTTCTGAAGAATGTAATTTAGTTCAAATAGTAAAAATTACATCAAGTAGAGTATTTAATGATTTAGGAGTATCAACTAAAAATATTGTTTTTTCTTATGCATCACAAACACCATTAGAGGTATTCGAGATATGAAAATAACTATTATATCAGTGGGCAAACTAAAAGAAACTTACTTGATAGATGGAATTGCTGAATATGCTAAAAGGCTATCAAAGTATACTAAACTTGAAGAAATTGTATTAAACGATGAGCCTATAAAGGATAAAACAAACGATACTTTAAATGAAGAGATTAAAGAAAAGGAAGGCAAAAGAATAATTGAAGCTATTCCTTCAAAAAGCTATGTTATAGCTCTAGATTTAAAGGGACAAATGCTAGATAGCGTTGAACTAGCAAATAAGATATTAGATATTCAAACCTATAATGCAAGTCAAATCACATTTATTATAGGTGGGTCATTAGGACTATCTAATGAGGTAATAAAGCATGCAGATTATAGACTGTGCTTTTCAAAAATGACTTTTCCACATCAGCTAATGAAGCTGATATTAATTGAACAAATATATCGCTCATTTAAAATAAATAATAACGAAACCTATCATAAATAAAATGGTAGGCTTTGTTTTATTTATGAGGCTTTTTTACGGCTAAAAACGTTTTTATTTATATCTATTGAAAAATAAAATAAAGCGTGCTACAATGGGATTGATGATATAACATGTCCGATATTACGGACAAAATGGAGGAAAAATATTGTGGAAAATTTAAGTTCTAAAATTGTTGAAAAGGTAAACCGTCCAATTAAGGTTTTACAGTTTGGTGAAGGAAACTTCCTTCGTGCATTTGTTGATTGGATTATTGACACAATGAATAAAAAGGGTGTATTTAATTCAAATGTTGCAGTTGTACAACCAATGCCTTTTGGTCGCGTTGAGGAAATGAAGAAGCAAGATGGCTTATATACATTATATCTTCAAGGAAAAATGGATGGAAAGGTAATTAAAACTCATCAAGTTATTGATTGTATTGGTGATTTAATCAATCCATTTACTGAATATGAACATTATCTTGATTATGCAAAAAGCGAAGATTTAGAGTTTGTTGTATCTAATACAACTGAAGCGGGTATTGCATATGATGAAACAGATACTGATTTTACAGTATGTCCTAAGAGCTATCCTGGTAAATTATTATCATTTTTAAAGGCTCGTTATGATCATTTTAATGGAGACCTAAGTAAGGGATTATTTATTATTCCATGTGAATTAATTGACCATAATGGAGATACATTGAAGGAAATATTAATTAAGCTTGCTCATACATGTAATATGCCTGAAGAGTTTATTAGTTGGATCACTAAGGCTAATAAGTTCTACAATACTCTTGTAGATCGTATTGTTCCAGGATATCCAAGAGCAAACGAAAAAGAATGCCAAGAAGAGCTTGGTTACATTGATAATTCAATGGTTGTTGGTGAGATTTTCCATCTTTGGTGCATTGATGGCGATGATATTAAGGCATTAGAAGAAGCATTCCCTGCTCCAAAGGCTGGGTTAAATGTTTTATATGTTAATTCTATTGTTCCTTATAAGCAAAGAAAGGTTAAGATTCTTAACGGCTCTCATACTTGCTTGGTCCCTGTTTCTTATCTAGCAGGAATTGATACAGTACGTGAGACTATCGAGGATCCTCAGCTTGGTAGCTTTGTTCGTGAGTTTATCTTTGACGAGGTAATTCCTACAATTGATATTCCACAAGATCAAATGATTGCATACTCTAATTCAGTATTAGAACGTTATGAAAATCCATTCGTTCGTCATGAATTAATGTCAATTGCCTTAAACTCAGTTACTAAGTTTAAGACTCGTGATTTACCTACATTAGTTGAAAATATTGAAGCTGGTAAGTTCCCTAAGCATGTACTATTCAGCTTAGCTGCATTAATGGCTTTCTATCGTGGTAAACGTGGCGAACAAGATATTGCACTTAAGGATGATGAATGGGCACTTGAATTTTTCAAGAGTGAATGGGCAAATTTTGACGGTTCAAAGGAAGCATGCTTAAAGATAACTAAGGATTTCTTAGGCCTAGAAAAGCATTGGGAAATGAATTTGAATGATTTAAAGGGTGTTACTGATTTTGTTGCAGATTGCTTATACGAAATTGAAACTAAGCCAATGCGCGAAGCTTTAGCATTTATAGGTTGCTAATATGAAAGATTATATTATTATTAATCCTATTGATAATGTTGCTGTGTGCCTTCGTCCATTTTCTAAGGGTGAGGTAATAGAAGGCGTTACATTACTTGAGGATATACCTCAAGCTCACAAGGTAGCTCTTAAAGACATTAATGAAGGGGAAGACATTATTAAATATGGTAATCCAATTGGACATGCAACAGCATTTATCCAAAAAGGATGTCATGTTCATACTCATAATGTTAAGACTAATCTTGATGATGTTATTGAATATAAATATGAGCCAAATTATCCAAATGTTTTAGGATATAAATCAGATAGAACTGTTGATGTATATGAACGTTCAACAGGTGAATATGGAATTCGTAATGAATTATGGATTATTCAGACTGTTGGTTGTGTGTCTGGTATGGCAAATGATATTATAAAAAATTTCAAAGAAAAGTATGATACTTCCAAAATTGATGGAGTATATACATTCCAGCATCCATTTGGCTGTTCACAAATGGGTTCTGATCTATCATTGACAAGAACATTACTTCAGGATATGGTTAAGCATCCAAATGCAGGTGGAGTATTAGTCCTTGGACTTGGATGTGAGGAAAACCTTGTATCTACATTCAAAGAAACACTTGGAGAATATGATGAATCTCGTACTCGCTTCCTAGTTGCTCAAGATGTTGAGGATGAGGTTGAGGAAGGAACTAAGATTCTAAAGGAATTATATGATCAAATGGCTAATGATAAGAGAGTTACAAAACCTCTTTCCGTACTACGTATTGGTCTTAAATGTGGTGGCTCTGATGGAATGTCAGGAATCACTGCTAACCCTCTTTTAGGTCGCTTATCTGACTTCTTATCAATCAATGGAGGAACAACTGTATTGGGTGAGGTTCCTGAAATGTTTGGTGCTGAGAAGCTATTGATGGCTCGTGCTAAGGATGAGGCTACCTTTGAGGAAATTGTTAGTTTAATTAATGACTTCAAGATCTACTTTAAAAATCATAATCAAGTTATTTATGATAATCCTTCTCCAGGAAATAAGAAGGGTGGAATTACAACTCTTGAGGATAAATCCTTAGGCTGTACACAAAAGGGTGGAGCTGCTGTTGTTAATGGAGTACTTAAAATGGGTGAAAGAATTAAAGAGCACGGTCTTAACCTATTATGTACACCAGGTAATGATTTAGTAGCTACTACAACACTTGGTTGTGCGGGATGTCAAATGGTATTATTCACAACAGGTAGAGGAACACCATTTGGTGGATTTGTTCCAACTATGAAGATTGCAACAAATACAGCATTAGCTACTAAGAAATCTAATTGGATTGATTTTAACGCTGGTGACTTAGTTGATAAATTATCAATGGATGAATTACTTGAAAACTTCATTGATTTAATTTGTGATGTTGCATCTGGACGTAAGCAAACTAAGAATGAAAAGAATAATTTCCGTGAAATATCAATTTTTAAAGACGGAGTAGTATTATAAAATACAAGGAGAATATAAAAATGCAAAAATTTATGGATAAAGATTTTTTGTTAACAACAAAAACCGCTAAGAAGCTATATCATGAGCATGCTGAAAAAATGCCTATTATTGATTATCACTGTCATCTTCAGCCAAAAGAGATTTACGAGGACAAAAAGTTCCGTAATTTAGCTGAGGCATGGCTTGGTGCAGGAGATCGTTATGGTGATCACTATAAGTGGAGAAGCCTTCGTGCTAGAGGATATGAAGAGGATTCTATTTCTGGACCAGATGACGATTATAAGAAATATTTTCAATTCGTTGAATCTATGCCATATTTTGTTGGAAATCCATTATACCATTGGTCTCATCTAGAAATGCAAAGATATTTTGGTATTTATGATGTTATTAATTCTAAAAATGCTAAAAAGATTTGGGATGAGGCTAATGCTAAGCTTGAAACATTAACTGCTCGCGAAATGATGTACAAGTTCAATGTAAAGACTGTTTGTACAACTGATGATCCAGTTGATTCTCTTGAATGGCATAAGAAGATGATGGAGGATAAAACATTAAAGGTTACTGTACGTCCAGCATTCCGTCCTGATAAGGCAATTAACGTTGAATTATCATGGTTTGAATCATGGGTTAATCAACTTGGAACAGTATGTGGTAAGGAAATTAAGTCACTTAAAGATTTAACTGATTGCTTAGCTGAGCGTATTGAATTCTTCCATTCAATGGGTGCACGTGTTTCTGACCATGCTTTAGATGTTGTTCATTATACAAAAGCTACATATGATGAGGCAAACGCAGTATTCTTAAAGGGTATGAAGCATGAAACTATTTCTGATTTGGAGCAAGATCAATATAAGGGCTATATATTAGTATTCTTAGGAAAAGAATACAAGAAGCACGGTTGGGTACAACAATATCATATTGGTGCCCTACGTAACAACTCTAAAACAATGCTTGAAAAGATTGGACCAGATACAGGCTTTGATGCAATCGAAGACCAAAATTATATGGAGAAGCTTTCTGCATTACTAGGAGCTCTAGATATGGCAGATGCTTTACCAAAGACAATCCTTTATTGCTTAAATCCTCGTGACAACTATGCTTTAACAGTATTAGCTGGCTGCTTCCAGGAGGAAGGAGTTAAGGGCCGTGTTCAAGTTGGTACAGCTTGGTGGTTCCTTGATCAACAAGATGGAATGAAACAAAATCTTGAAACATTAATGCAAGTTGGTTTAGTTTCTCAGTCAGTAGGTATGCTTACAGATTCAAGAAGCTTCCTAGCATATCCTCGTCATGAATACTATCGTCGTATTCTTTGTCAAATGTTAGGTAACCTAGTAGAGTCTGGTCAATATCCAGAAGAAGAATTAGATACTCTTGGTCAAATTGTTGAAGATGTATGCTACAACAATGCTAAGGATTATTTTGGATTCTAATTAAATAATAAATAATAAAAGCTTGAACCAGTAATTGATTCAAGCTATTTTTATATATTGTATCCGGCTTCTTTAAGACATCTTGAGGATTTTGATATAGGATTAGTCCTTACAATATTGTTTTCTTTTAGAAATTCATCAAAAATTATTTCACCATTTTTCTTGTCTATAACCTCGTATTCAATTTCGTAATCTGTAATTGAACCATATTTTGATTCATCTAGGAATAATTTTCCTCCTCTATATTCAAGACATACACGATTTGTTGTTAGTGTGGCAACATTAAATAATTTATCAGGATAATTAGCATATTTTCCATCTAAACCATTTTCTATTGCTAGCTTCGCTTCTTCATTTGTAAGAAAATAGTGGGTTTCTAGATTATCGTTATCAGGCGTTTTTGTTTTAACTGTTATCTTATATTGGTCACCCTTTTGTCTAATCCGACACATAACGTGCTTTTTTCTAAGCATTAAATCCTTTGTATCAAAATAGTAATTTGTTTGAGTTTTAATTTGATCCTTTGAAATATTAAAATTTTTAATTAGGGCATCATATTTTGCTTTATCTATAAGACATTTAAATTCAATCTCTATATTTATTCTATCAGCCATGGTTAACCTCACATTCTATGATAATTATCGTTTATTTATAGCAAAAAATCAAGGTATATGCTACAATTAAATAAAGGGTGTGATATTTTGAGCTATGTAATTATTAATAAAGATGATGAAAAAAGCCTTAAGGTTAGAGATTTTTTAGTTGATAAGATCCACGATGAGTATAATACTAGTAATCCTCAAAAGGTGATTGTTGTTGGAGGAGATGGAACTTTCTTGAAGGCTGTTCATACCTATGAAAAAATTATAGATGATGTTACCTTTTTTATTTATAACACTGGCCATTTAGGATACTTTTCAAATTATGAAGATGATACAATTGACGCTTTAATAGAAGCGGTAAATTCTGATAATTATAGAGTTGGTACCTACACAATGCTAGATTATAGAATATCTACAACTGATGGATTGATAGAAGGAAGAGCCTTAAACGAGGTTACTATTATTAATCCAACTAGAACCTTAATGCTAGAAATATATATGGATAATGTTCTGCTTGAGCATTTTAGAGGAACAGGTATATGTGTTTCGACTCCAGCAGGCTCGACAGCATATAATAAATCTTTAGGTGGTGCTGTTATAGATGCATCGCTAGAGGCTTTTCAGGTGACAGAAATCGCTAGTATCAACTCAAAAATTTTTCATACATTATCATCACCAATTGTTTTATCCAAAAAGCATGAGGTTGAGTTTAAATCAGAAGGAAACTCAACAATTTGGATAACTGTTGATTCTAAAAGTATTAACATTGATAATTTTAATTCTATTGCTATATCTTTATCTGATAAGAAGGTTAAATATGCTAAAAACCATATTACATTTATCAACAGATTAACAAAGAATTTTATCTAGCTTTTAATTTTTCTATAACCTTATCAATAATCCCAAAGTCCTTGGCTTCATCACTTGTAAGAAAGCAATCTCTTTGGGATTTTTCTTCTATTTCAGATATACTTCTATTACAAGCTTCTGCAAGTATTTCGTAAAGTCGGTTTTTAATCCTTAAAAGTCTAGCAGCATATATTCTAACATCAAGCTCTGTGCCCTCAAAGCCACCACTTGGCTGATGAATCATAACCTCACTGTTTGGGAGGGCATATCGTTTTCCATGTTCACCACATGCTAGAATCACTGCAGCCATAGACATTGCTGCACCTATGCATATTGTTTCAACCGGAGACGAAATAAAGTTCATAGTATCGATGATTTGAAGCCCTGCTGTAACACTACCTCCACCAGAGTTAATGTACAAGCTAATTTTATCATGAGAAATAGATTCTAAATATAAAAGCATTGCTACAATGGTAGAAGCACTTTGGTCGTTAATTTCTCCTACAAGCATTATAATTCTATCATTTAATAATCTTGAATATATATCATATGCTCTTTCATTTTTTTGATCAACTACATATGGGACAAAATTCATTTTATCCATCCTTTCTAGCTAATTATAGAATTAGGTTTATAAATAAAATGTAAATATATGGAAGAAAATTAAAAAAAAATAATTCTATTTTATTATAAATAAATGTTACTTACTTAGCGATACAAGGAAATGTTAAATAAAACTGACATTATAGTTTAAAATTAGTTGAATATTTCTAAAAAAGTGGTAAAATAATAAATGATGAAAATCAATATTTTTAGGAGGATTTTTTAATATGGTAAAAGTTGCTATTAATGGATTTGGACGTATTGGTCGTTTAGCTTTCAGACAAATGTTTGGAGCTAAAGGATATGAAGTAGTTGCTATCAACGATTTAACTAGTCCACACATGCTAGCTCATTTATTAAAGTATGATACAGCTCAAGGAAGATATGTTGAGATTGGTCATGAAAATGATGTTACTGCTGATGATGAGGCAGGAACAATCACTGTTAAAGGTAAGACAATTAAGATTTATGCTGAAAAGGATGCAATCAATTGTCCATGGAAAGAATTAGACGTAGATGTTGTACTTGAATGTACAGGATTCTATACTGATGTAGCTGATGCTAACAAGCACATCTTAGCAGGTGCTAAGAAGGTTGTTATTTCTGCTCCTGCTGCTAACAAGAAGGATGCTGAAAACTTCGCTATGCCTAAGACAATCGTTTATAATGTAAACCATAAAACTCTTGCTGACGGAGATAAGATTATTTCTGCTGCATCATGTACAACAAACTGCTTAGCTCCTATGGCTAAGGCATTAAACGATTATGCACCTATTCAAAGTGGTATTATGACTACAATTCATGCTTACACAGGAGACCAAATGATTCTTGATGGTCCTCAACGTAAGGGTGATTTAAGAAGAAGCCGTGCTGGTGCAGTTAACATTGTTCCTAACTCAACAGGTGCTGCTAAGGCAATTGGTCTAGTTATTCCTGAATTAAAGGGTAAGCTAATTGGAGCTGCTCAACGTGTTCCTGTTCCTACAGGCTCTACAACTATTTTAATTGCAGTAGTTAAGGGTAAGGATATTACTGTTGAATCAGTAAATGCTGCTATGAAGGCTGCATCTGATCCTGAAACTTTCGGATACAACGTTGATCAAATTGTTTCTTCAGATGTTATCGGTATGACTTTTGGTTCATTATTCGATGCTACTCAAACAATGGTATCTAAGATTGATGAGGATACATATCAAGTAGAAGTTGTTTCTTGGTATGACAACGAAAATTCATATACTAGCCAAATGGTTAGAACAATCAAATACTTTGCTGAAAACGTTAAGTAATAATTATTTAAGGCCTTGTTCAATTCAGGGCCTTTTCTTATGTCTTTCGCCCACACTATATTTTAATTGAAACATATCCTAAAATGAGGTGTGAAATTTGTACCAAAATTATGGCTATGAGAAATATATTAATCGTCCTGAGCTAAGAAATACAATTAAGTATATAGTTAAAGAAGGAGATTCCTTATATGAAATAGCAAAAGCATATGGTGTTACTGTTCAAGAGATAATTTCGTTAAATAACCTAGCGTCAACTATGATTTATCCAAATCAAATATTATTTATTCCAACAAGGAAAAAATATGATACATCTAAAATGACATTAAAATCATATTTAGAAAGTCTCAATTATGATATATCAACATTCCCAAGTGATATTCTTGATTTAGAAATAATTGGTAAAGTAACAAATTCAACAGGAACAAATATATATGAGGTATTACATTCAGATACATTAGATACTATTATGTCTAAGACAGGACTTACACCATATCAAATATTAGTATTAAATAAAAATAATTGGCTTAAGCCAGGAGAAAAGATAATTATTAAATAGATTATCTTTTTTCTTTTATAATTAATTTCAAAATGATATAATTTGATTAGAAATACATGGTGATTAATATGGATGTAATTAAAGTTATCGGGGCAGGCCTTGCTGGATGTGAGGCTGCTAACTATTTAGCTAATAAGGGCTATAAAGTAAAATTATATGAGATGCGACCAAAGAAAATGACGCCAGCTCATAAGACTGAAAAGTTTGCAGAGCTAGTATGCTCAAACTCGCTAAGAGCGGACGGACTTGAGAATGCTGTTGGTATTATGAAAAAAGAGATGGAAATGCTTGGCTCTTTAATTATTAAGGAAGCAAGAAATCATCAGGTTGCTGCTGGAGGAGCACTTGCCGTGGACCGTGAGGGGTTTTCGGAAGCAATTACAAATGTGATTAAATCCAATCCAAATATTGAGATTATTTGTGATGAGGTTACAGAAATTGACCCTAGTGAGCCTACAATAATTGCAACCGGACCTTTAACTGCCGATGATTTGGCAAATAATATTATTGAAATGTTTCATAGTGATAATTTTCATTTTTATGATGCAGCCGCGCCTATAGTGCTTGCTGATACACTTGATTATTCTAAGGTATACTTAAAGTCTCGCTATGACAAGGGTGAGGCAGCATATTTAAATTGTCCTATGACAAAGGAAGAATTTGAAGCCTTCTATGAAGAACTTATTCATGCAGAGGGTGTTGTCCCTCATTCTTTTGAGGAGATTCCAACAAGTACAAAGGATGAAGTAAAGGTTTTTGAAGGCTGCATGCCTGTAGAAATAATGGCTAAGAGAGGACCACAAACATTATTATATGGACCACTAAAGCCTGTAGGTCTTGAAACCCCAGATGGTAAAAAGCCATACGCTGTTGTCCAACTTCGCCAGGATGACGCAGCTAAAACAATGTATAATTTAGTAGGATTTCAAACTCATTTAAAATGGCCAGAACAAAAAAGAGTATTTCAAATGATACCAGGTCTTGAAAATGCAACCTTTGTTAAATATGGTGTAATGCATAGGAATTCGTTTATCAACGCACCTAGGATTTTAAATCCTAATTATCAAACAAAGCTATATCCTAATATTTTTTTTGCAGGACAAATATCGGGAGTAGAGGGATATGTTGAATCGGCTGCTTCAGGTATTGTTGCGGCAATAAATATGGATAGATATTTACAAGGTAAGGAACCTCATATTTTTTCTACTAAAACTGCAATTGGTGCTATGGCATCATATATATGCAATGCAAATCCAAACGGATTCGAGCCAATGAATGCTAATTTTGGCATTATGGCAGATTTAGAATTTAAGCATAAAAAGAAAGAACGTAAAGCTTTATATGGTCAGGTTGCCATTAGCCAAATGGAAAAAGAGGTGAAGGCTTTAAATGAATGATGAAGAAGCAATATATAATTTTACAGACTATTTATTCTCTGTAAAAAACTATAGTGATAATACAGTAATAAGCTATAAAAATGACATATTAGCCTTTAAGGATTTTATTACAAAGAAAAGAATGGCTCCTTCATTAACTAAAATTATGAACCCACTCCCTGCAAAGAATTATCTAGTATATATGAATTCATTAAAGTATTCAGCGACAACAATTAATAGACACTTATCATCATTAAGAACGTTTTATGACTTTTTGCTTAAAAGACATGTTGTTAATAAAAATTATTTTGAAGAAATTAACTCTATAAAAAAGCCTAAAAGATTGCCAGAAATATTAAAGAATAAGGAAATAATGGATATGATGTCATCTATAGATAAGTCAAATCCTTTAGGCTTTAGAAATTATATTATCATAGAAATTCTATATGGATGCGGACTTCGTGTTTCAGAAATGTGCGATTTAGAAATATCTCAAATTGATTTTTCGAATGAAACTATTTTGGTTCATGGAAAAGGTGATAAGGACAGAATTGTTATAATGTTTGATGAGCTTAAAGAAAACTTATTACATTATATTTCACATGAAAGGATTAAACTGCTCCAAAAGGGAAGCAATGAAAATAGTAGAAAGGTATTTATTAATAATCATGGTAATGATTTAACACCTAGAGGTGTAAGAGTTATTTTGAACGGGATAATAGAGCATATGGGGGATACTTTTCATATTACTCCGCATATGCTAAGACATAGCTTTGCTACGGCATTGCTGGATAATGGTGCAGATTTACGAAGTGTACAAGAATTACTTGGACATACTAATTTATCTACAACTCAAATATATACACATGTAAGTATTGAAAAGATGAAGAGCGAGTATGCAGCGTGTCATCCACGGGCAAGAAAAAAATAAAAATTGCATTTTATTTTAGATATGCTATAATAATTATCGTATCAAATTAAGAAAGGATTTTTATTATGAAGAAAATAACAACAATAATTTCTTGTTTATTAATATGCTTATTATTTGTAGGCTGTAGCAATAGTAAAGTGACACTTGATAATACCGCTTTAAGTACAGAGCTTGCTAGAGATTGGTTTTTAAAGGATAAGTGGAATGAAGCTAATCCTGTTGGCGAAATGTATGGAGAAGAACTATATGCACCTTCACTTGAGGGGAAAAAGCCTGAGACTGGTGCTTATTTTACTTTACGTTTACCAAAGGATGAATATTTTAACGATAATATTATAAGAACTCATATATCTAATTTATCTAAAGAGCACACTAGAGAAGGAAGCGTAAATGTTCAATATGGAATTATGAATGCAGGTATAGCTTCTTTCGCATCTGATATTGTGGCAATAGTTGATTCTCAAAAGGATGTAATTTCTTCAAAGATAACTAAGTTTGATGCTGATATTCAATCTGAATGGTATGCAAAAATTGATGTTAAAAAGAATGAGGATAATCAAGTAATATATGCCGCATATTTACCTGTGATTTTTACATATTATTCAAATGTTGATGTTCAAGCTATTATTTCTGTTGTGTTTGTACCAGTTAAAACTGTTGTTGCAACATATGAGGTTGAATCCGATGTTAAAAAGTATAGTAATGATTTTGTTACTAGTACTTTAGATATGGTTATTGATTGGAAATTTTCTAGTAATGTAATTGTAAGTAATTCTGCAAAGTAATAGTCCATTTGGGCTATTTTTTGCTTTAAAGGAGATATAAAATGCCAAAAATTGAAAATGATTATTTTAAAGTAGAAATAAATGAATTAGGTGGTTGCTTTAAATCTATATATGATAAGAAAAATAATGATGAAATATTATATCAACCAAATGGAACAAGCTGGTCGGGGCAGGATGTAGTGATTTTTCCAGTTATAGGAGCACTTAAAAATCATAAATATATGGTAGATGGAAAGGAATACACATTAAAGAATCATGGTATAATTAGATATGAAATGGTAAAATACAATGTAATTAACGATGAAGCCTTAGAGATATATTATGATTATAATGAAAGAAGCCTAGAACTATATCCATATAGGTTTAAGCTTACTGTTAGATATAAATTAGAAGATAACAAAATCATTATTTCATATAATGTTAAAAATGAAGATGATAAGGAAATGTATTTCTCCCTTGGAGGACATCCAGCTTTAAAGGCAACGGGAAGATATGTAGATAATCATTTTGATTTTGAAAATACATATTGTACATTTTTAGGAATAATATCGAAGCAATACACATTAAATGATTCTGGAGATCAAATAACAGGAAGTAAAACAGTAAATATAACTGGTAAATATGTATTAGATAAAAATGATATTGAAAAGAATAAAACTTTAATATATGATGCGAGCAATTTGAAACAGGTAACATTATATACTAATGGATATGAATACATCTTTGATGTTAGCAAAGCACCAATACTTGCAATATGGTCAATGAAAAACACTGGTAATTTTATATGTATTGAGCCATGGTGGGGATTACCTGATAATGATAATCCATATTTAGAGCTTAAAAATAAAAATGAAATTATAAAGCTTAATAAAAATGAGGAATATCATACAGGATATTCTATATTAATAAATAAATTATAATAATTTAATATATTTTTTTACAAAAAAATTGATTTTTCATATTAATAATGTAAAATAAGACTATAGGAGGGAATGTTATGAATAAAAGAGAGGTCATATCTGTAATTTTATTATCTATTTTCACATGTGGAATTTATAGTATTTATTGGTATTATGTAACTACAGAAGAAATGAACGACGAAGATAAAACTGGAGAAAATCTTCAAAATTTTCTTGTAGCACTACTATTATCTATAGTTACTTGTGGAATTTATGGTATTTATTGGTATTATAAGTTCTATAAAAAGGCTGATTATGTAGTGGAATCAGATAATTATATTATTTGTTTTATTTTACAGATTATTGGATTTGGCATAGTTTCACAAGCAATAACACAAAGTGCGATCAATTCATATATTGAAAGAAAAAATAATTTAATTAATCTATAAAAAAGATGACAAATTAAAGAACAAAGGGATTGGAATTCAATTCCTTTGTTTCTTTATAATTAGTATTATTTTTTTTTAAATAGTGTTGACAAATAATAATATATAATGTTAAAATACTAAAGGCATTAAAATACACATGTTTTTGGAGCTCACCGTCCAGTGCAGAATGACATTTCTGTGGAGGTCACAGCGTTGAAAAAAGCAGAGGTAAAAAACAAAATAAAATGGAGGAAAAAATATGTCAGTAGTTTCAATGAAACAATTATTAGAGTCTGGTGTTCATTTTGGACATGCAACTCGTAGATGGAACCCTAAGATGGCAAAGTACATCTACACAGCAAGAAATGGTATTTATATCATTGATCTTCAAAAAACAGCTAATGAAATTGAGAAGGCTTATGTAGAACTTCTTAATATTGCTAAGGAAGGCGGAAAGGTACTTTTCGTTGGTACTAAGAAGCAAGCTCAAGAGGCTGTAAAGGAAGAAGCATTAAGAAGTGGTCAATTTTACTGCAATAACCGTTGGTTAGGTGGTACATTAACTAACTTCAAGACAATCCGTAAGAGAATTAAGAGATTAAACGATCTTGATAAGATGTTCGAAGACGGAGTTATTGAACAATTAAAGTTAACTAAGAAGGAAGTTGCTAAGATTTCTCAAGAAAGAGAAAAATTAGAAAAGAACCTTGGTGGTATCAAGGAAATGAAGGCTCTTCCTCAAGCATTATTCATCATAGATCCTCGTAAGGAGCGTAATGCAATCCTTGAGGCTCGTAAGTTAAACATCCCAGTATTTGGTATCGTAGATACAAACTGTGATCCTGATGATGTTGATTATGTAATTCCTGCAAATGATGACGCAATTAGAGCAGTTAAGCTTGTAACTTGGGTTATGAACAATGCAGTAATCGAAGCTAACGGTGGAGTTGTTGAAAAGTTCGAGGATGAAACTGTAAATCTATCTGAGGAAATCAACAAGGAACAACCTAAGAAGGATGCTCCAAAGAACCGTAAGCCTATGGGTGATAAGAAACCTGGAAATAAGAAGCCTTTTGTAAAGAAGGATGCTCCAAAGGATCAACCAAAGGTTGAAGAAACAAAGTAATTAGCATAAATTTTTAGGAGGATTAACATGACTGTTACACCACAATTAGTAAAAGAATTACGTGATAGAACAATGGCTGGTATGATGGATTGCAAGAAAGCTCTTGAGGCTTGCGATTGCGATATGGAAAAGGCAATTGTTTGGTTACGTGAAAAGGGTATTGCAAAGGCTGAAAAGAAGGCTGCTAGAGTAGCTGCTGAAGGTCTATGCTCATATGAAATTAACGGTAATGAATGTGTTGTTTTCGAATTAAACTCTGAAACAGACTTCGTTGCTAAGAATGAGAAGTTCTTAAATTTATTAGCAAAGGTTGGACAAATCATTATTGCTTCTAATGCAAATGACACAGAAAGCGCTCTTGCAATTGATGTAAATGGTAAGACTCTTGCTACAGTTATTCTTGAAGAATCATCAGTAATCGGTGAAAAAATTTCTTTACGTCGTGTTCAAAGAATCGTTAAAGAAGATTCTCAAACATTTGGGGCTTACAAGCACATGGGTGGAAAAATTGTAGTTGTTACAATTCTTGATAATGCAAATGAAGTTGTTGCAAAGGATATTGCTATGCATGTTGCCGCAAATCAACCTACATATGTTTGTCAAGATGATATCTCTGCTGAAACTCTTGCTAATGAAAAGCAAATTATTTTAACAGAGGCATTAAATGAAAATGCAAAGGCTGCTAAACCAAAGCCAGAAAATATTATTGAAAACAATATCGTTCCTGGACGTTTAGCTAAGTATTTAAAGGAGATCTGCTTAGTAGATCAACCATTCGTTAAGAATCCAGATGAAACAGTAAGCGTATATCTTTCTCATACTAAATCTTCAGTTAAATCATTTATTCGTTTAGCTGTTGGTGAAGGTATTGAAAAAGAAGTTGTAGACTTCGCTGCTGAAGTTGCTGCTCAAGCTGGCTTAAATAAGTAATTTTTTGAGGAGCAACTTAGGTTGTTCCTCTTTTTTTAAAAGAAGGAGTTGTTCTTATGTACAAAAGAATTTTATTAAAACTTTCGGGAGAAGCTTTAAAAGGAGATAGCTCTTACGGAATTAATCCATTAACTGTTAAGGAAACTGCCATTCAAATCAAGGAAGCATATGAGCTTGGATGTGAAATTGGTATTGTTTGCGGTGGCGGAAATATATGGCGTGGAAAAACAGGTGAGGAGTTAGGAATTGAACGTGCTCAAGCCGATTATATGGGAATGCTTGCAACAATTATGAATGCACTAGCATTACAAAATGCTTTAGAGCAGGTTGATGTACCAACTCGTGTTTTATCGGCACTTGATGTTCAAGCTGTTGCTGAACCATATATTAGAAGAAGAGCTATTCGTCATTTAGAAAAAGGCCGTGTGTGTATTTTTGCTGGAGGAATTGGTAATCCTTACTATTCTACAGATACTGCAGCTGCAACAAGAGCAATTGAAATTGGTGCAGAGATTGTATTAATGGCAAAAAATGGTACAGAAGGAGTCTATGATTCTGATCCTAGAAAGAATCCAAACGCTAAAATGTACGAGAATCTTTCCTTCGCTGAGGTATTAAATAAAAATTTACAGGTAATGGATTCAACTGCTGCGAGCCTTTGCAAAGACAATGGTATGAATGTTTTAGTGTTTAATATGAACAAGCAAGGTAACATTGTTAAGGCTATTAAAGGCGAAAAAATCGGTACATTTGTAAATAATAAATAATTAAAGGAGATATATAATATGCCAGATATGATTTTAATGGAAGCTGAAGAAAAAATGCTTAAGTCTATTGAAGCATTCGAACATGAATTAGCCCAAGTTCGTACAGGAAGAGCTAATCCAGCTATTTTAGATTCGGTTTTTGTTAACTATTATGGATGCCCAACTCAATTAAAACAAATGGCATCTATTTCAACACCAGAAGCTAATCAACTTTATATTAAGCCTTTTGATAAATCATCATTAAAAGATATTCAGGTTGCAATTTCTACTGCTAATCTAGGCTTAAATCCTCAAGGTGATGGTGTGGGTATTAGAATTGTTCTTCCTGCTATGACTGAAGAACGTCGTCGTGAATTAGTAAAGGTTGTTGGACGTGTTTCTGAGGAAGGTAAGGTTGCTATACGTAATATCCGTCGTGATTCTAATGAATCATTGAAAAAGCTTGAATTACCAGAGGATGAGGAAAAAGGCTATTTAGATGATGTTCAAAAGCTAACAGATACATACATCGAAAAGATTGAAAAAATAGCTAAAGTTAAATCAGAAGAATTAATGAATATTTAGTAATAATTAAAAATAAGTCTAATTGATTTTACATTTAGGCTTATTTTTATTTTTTCTGTTTGATTTTGTTGTCAATAACTTATGAAAAGTTCCTAAAATTTATTAAACATTAGCACCGTTTTGA